>JAZQUR010000095.1:0-9462 GCA_045631425.1 Treponemataceae bacterium
TTTCATTGAACATCTCCTTTTATGTTAAGAACTCAAGGTTCTCAAAATTTTTCCACTAAAAACAGTAGGGTTTTCAAGTGTAACACTTAAATCAAACTTTTGTCAACAGTTTTGACTATAAGAACTAATATACGAAATTACAGAAAAAAAGTCTATATTTTTAAATAAAAAAATGGCTGAAAGTATGAAACTCTCAGCCATTTTTTCGTTTTTTTTACACTAAAAAACTAGTATCAAAGCTTATGTGTACAATTCACGTTTTGTGTAGTGAGTATGTAACAAGTGGTGAGCTTTTTCACTATTTGGAGCTGTTAAGAATTCTTTGTAGATTTGATCAATCAATGGATTTTGATGAGAACAGCGAATTTCATGTGTAGCATCATCAGTGTAAAGAGCAGCAGCACGTTTAACACGTAAATCATCGCTGTGTCCGTATGGTTGACCGCCACCAGTAACACATCCACCACGACATGCCATCACTTCGATAAAGTCGTATGGTCGTTCTTTGCCTTCAGCTTCTGCTTTGCGGATTTCTTCCACAACAGGAGCGATATTTGACATTTGGTGAACAACAGCTAATTTTACTTTGATTCCGTTAAGGTCAACTTCTGCTTTTTTAACACCTTCTAGACCACGAACTGGTGTATAGTTTACATCTCCAAGTTCATTGCCTGTTACAAGTTTATATGCAGTACGAACAGCAGCTTCCATAACACCACCAGTTGCACCAAAGATTGTTGCAGCGCCTGTGTATGGTCCGATTGGGCTATCTGCTTCAGAATCTTCAAGATTTGCAAAATCGATTCCAGCTTGGCGAATCATTGTAGCAAGTTCACGAGTTGTAAGAACTTTATCAACATCAGCTGCGCCACTTGATTTCATGCTGTCATCACGACGAGCTTCGTAAGCTTTTGCTGTACAAGGCATTACTGAAACATGGTAGATTTTGTCTGCTGTTAGGCCAGCTTTTTCTGCCCAGTAAGTTTTTGTAATTGCACCTTGCATTTGCTGAGGTGATTTTGCGCTAGAAAGATTTGGCAACAAGTCGTGATAGTTCTTTTCTGCATAGTCAACCCAACCTGGACAACAACTTGTAAACATTGGAAGAGCGCCGCCCTTTGTCAAACGTGTTACAAGTTCTGTTCCTTCTTCCATAATTGTAAGGTCAGCAGCAAAGTTTGTATCAAAAATATATTTGAAGCCTAACATGCGTAATGCTGTGTAAAGTTTTCCTGTGCAAAGAGTTCCTGCAGGAAGACCAAATTCTTCACCGATTGCGGCGCGAACAGAAGGTGCGATAGATGCAACTGGTGTAAGATTTGTATCAGCGATGCTTTCAAACACTTTTTCAAGTGGATTATGAGTTGTAATTGCTCCAGTTGGACAGTGAGCAGCACATTGACCACAGCGAATACATGGACTGTGAGCCAAATCACTACCAGCAACAGGACCAATAACAGTTTTATCGCCCCGTCCTGTGTATTCCATAGCCCATACGTTTTGCATTAGTTGACAAGCTTCAACACAGCGACCACAGTTGATACACTTGTTTCTGTCCAAAACGATTTCTTCATAAGATTCATCAACTGGCTGATTTTTCAAGATTTTTTCAAAGCGTGGTGCTTGGCGCAAACCAAAATCAGCAGCTAAGTTTTGAAGTTCACATTGGCCAGAACGGCTACAAAGCAAACAATCGCTTGGGTGATTTGATAAAATCAATTCCAAAACTGTGCGACGTGCTTTTGTAAGTTCTAAGTCATTTGTAACAATGTTCATTCCTGGTGCACATTCTGTACAGCAAGAACGAGTCATACGAGCACGACCTGTACGTGGGTCAACATTTTTTACAACACAAATACCACAAGAAGCCCATGCTGGTAAATCTTCGTTGTAACAAAGTGTTGGAATTTTGATATTAAGTTGCTTACAAGCATCTAAGATAGAGGTTCCAGGTTCAACAGAAACTTCTTTTCCATTTATAGTTAAGTTTATCATATATCTATGCTTCCTTATTTTTTGATAATTGCGTTGAACTTACATGTTGTTAAACAAGCACCACATTTCAAACATTTTGCTTGATCAATTACATGACGCATTTTCTTTTCGCCTGTAATACAATTTGCAGGACATTGACGAGCACACATTCCACAACCAATACACTTATCTGTAATAACGTAAGAAATAAGTTTTTTACATTTTCCAGAATCACAGCGTTTATCTTTTATGTGAGCAATATATTCCTCTTCAAACTTAGTAATAGTAGAAAGTGTTGGATTTGGAGCAGATTGTCCCAAAGCACAAAGTGAACAAGATTTCATAGCTTGTCCAATATCTTTTAGTTTTTGGATATCGTCCATTTCACCAGCACCCCGAGAGATTTTGTCCAAGATTGAATACATTTGGCGAGTACCGATACGACAAGGTGAACACTTACCACAAGATTCATCAACACAGAATTCCATGTAGAATTTTGCAACGTCAACAACACAGTCGTCTTCGTCCATAACAATCATACCACCAGAACCCATCATTGAGCCAAGACGAGTCAAAGCACCAAAGTCGATTGGAGTATCAAGATTTTCTTCTGTGATGATACCGCCAGATGGACCACCTGTTTGAACACCCTTAAACTTTTTGCCGCCCTTGATTCCGCCACCAATTTCAAAGATGATTTCACGCAAAGTTGTTCCCATTGGAACTTCTACAAGACCAGAGTTGTTTACCTTTCCTGTTAAAGCAAATACTTTTGTACCTTTTGAGTCTTCTGTACCAATTTTGTTGAACCAGTCAGCACCCTTTGTCAAAATTACAGGGATATTTGCCCATGTTTCTACGTTGTTGATAACAGTTGGTTTTCCCCAAAGACCACATTGAGCTGGGAATGGTGGTTTTGGAGTTGGCATACCACGTTTTCCTTCGATTGAACGAAGCAATGCTGTTTCTTCACCACAAACGAAAGCACCTGCACCAAGACGGATTTCAATATCAAAATCAAATCCTGAACCTAAGATGTCTTTACCAAGAAGACCAGCTTCACGAGCTTGTGCCATAGCGATTTTTAGACGATCAACTGCTAAAGGATATTCAGCACGGATGTAGATAAAACCTTTGTTTGCTCCGATGGCACGACCACAAATTGTCATAGCTTCTAAAACAGAGTGTGGATCCCCTTCGATGGTAGAACGGTCCATGTAAGCACCTGGGTCACCTTCGTCAGCATTACAAACAACGTATTTTTGGTCACCAGGAGCTTTCATACCAGCTTCCCACTTAAATCCAGTTGGGAATCCAGCACCACCACGACCACGTAAACCAGATTTTTTGATTTCTTCAACGATTTCTTCTGGTTTCATTTCAAATAAAGCTTTTTCAAGAGCTAAATATCCATCACGAGCAATGTATTCATTGATATCTTCTGGATTAATAACACCACAGTTTCTCAATACAATGCGAAGTTGCTTTTGATAGAATTGGATTTCTTCAACATCTTCAATGCTTTTCTTTTCTTTGTTATAAAGAAGACGCTTAACTTCACGACCTTTTACAACTTGTTCAGCAATAATTTCTTTTGCATCTTCTGGTTTTACTTCAACATAAAAAGAATCTTCTGGTAAAACCTTTACAATTGGTCCTTTTTCACAGAAACCAAAACAACCTGTTTTTACAATTTGAACCTTATCTTCTACGCCTAATTTTTTTGCTTCTTCTAGAAGATTTTTATATATTAGGTCCGCGTTACTAGATTCACAACCAGTACCGCCACAAACAAGAATATAATGGGTAAATGCCATTTTTCTGACTCCTATAAAACAATTTATTTTGTTATGTCTATAGACGGACGGTCTAAGATTTGCTTATCTAGCAATTTTTTACCAATAATGTGTTCTTCTACAATAGCTTTTGCAGAAGCAGCATCAACATTTCCATATATTACAGTTGGCATTTCTGGAACAATTACTTCAACAGTTGGCTCATTAGCACAAAGCCCCATACATCCAGTTTGTCTAATAATTGTAGAATCTGCCAAACCTTTTTCATCTAATTCTTTGATAAAAGCATCTAGAGTTGTTTTTGCACCTGCGGCGATACCACAAGTTCCCATACCAACAATGATTTGAACGCTTTTTCCATCAGAATCTCGCTTAGCAAGATTTGATTTTACAGAGCCGCGCAAAGCTCTAAGTTCTTCAAGGGTCATTTTTCCCATATTGATATTAGCAAAGGCAAATACCTAAGCTCCTCCTATTTTTTATTCTGGAAACTCCTGACTTTCTAGAAAATCACCTAGCAGCAAAAGGTTTTTAACATTTTCCAAATCACCAAGAATTTCAATTAGTTGATTACGACTTAAATCATATTCATTTTCCAAAGATGATGTTTTAACTTCTCTATGGATTTCAAGTTCATAATCAGGATTTTGATTTTTCAACAACAAAAGTTGTCTAATCATAGCAACAACATCACCCAAAGGCGGTGTATCAATATTTTGAAGATTAAACATCATGTAAACTGTGGTACCCTTTCCCAGTTCAGAATCAATTTTGTATTCTCCCTGAGTATCTGTTACAGTTTGAATCAAAAAGGGAATTCCCATTCCGATTTTACGATTAGGATGTTTAACTCCATCTGTGTAAAATGGATCTTGTACTTTTTTCAAAGTTTCAGCACTCATTCCGCATCCGTTATCACGAATGTACACAGTTATTTTTTCTTCGGTTTCAACAAGCTCTACTTTCACAAAGGACGCATTGGCTTCAACTGAGTTTTGGGCAATATCTGCAATCATGTCGCAAAGTGTGTAGTGCATAGCAAAAACTCTTATGCATCCCGATATTTATCAAGAATGCCAGCAATTTGTGATTTTGTTAATTTTCCGTAAACATCACCATTTACAGAAAGAACAGGTGCAAGTCCACAACAACCAATACAACGAACTGGTTCCACAGAGAAAAGTCCATCATCTGTTGAAATTTTGTCTGCATCTAAGCCTAGAATAGCTCTTGCTTCATCAATTAGATCTTGGCCACCTTTTAGATAACATGCTGTACCCAAACAAACGCTGATTTTGTTCTTTCCAGGACGTTGAGTTTTGAAAAAGTGATAAAAAGACATTACCCCATAAACACGAGCAAGATGTGATCCTGTTCGTTCTGCAACAGCAGCAGCAGCTTCTTTGGAAATATAGCCTTGTTCTTCTTGAACCTTGTGGAGAATCATAATCAGATTTCCAGGCTTATCCTTCCATTCTTCGATAAATGCTTCGAGTTCATTTGAAAACCCAGCATTTGTAACACATGCCATACAGCCCCCTTTTTTAATATAGTTGCTCATAAATGAAATCTTTATCCGCAACCTTTTATATTTTTTTTCGATTCCAAAGCTTTATTTTTTTTGTAATCGATAATTTTTTATTGAATACAAGACGCAATAATCCTAATATATTCAACTAATATAATTGTACACTTGAATATTTGAAAACGCAAATTTTAGAGTTAATATTTGGTTAAATCTTTTTATAATACAAGTTTTTCAGCAATAAAGACAAAAAAAGAAGTGTACCTGACATCTCAAAAAAAGGTCAGATACACTTCGAAAAAAAAATATAGGAGGATATAAAGACTTAGAAGAACTTTTGAAGTCTACCAAGTAATATTTACAGTTGATTCATCCAAATTGCACAAGAAATCAGCCAGCGGAATAGAGATTCTTGCTTTGTTATTATTTGTAACAGTTTTTGAATTTGGGATTTTTACATCTATTGATTTGATTTTGCTTCCAACCGAAATCTCAATCACAAAATTACTAGATAAAGTTTCCTGTGCAAGTTTTTTTCCGTAAATAGCAGCCAAAACATCAACATAATCATCTGTGGAAAGTTCTTCATTTGTTAAAACTGGAGCGCACAACAAATCTAAATATCCCACAGTTTCCTCAGGCAAAACTGACACAAAATCTTGCAATTTTTCTGGTGAAAAAGAAATCTTCACAGACGATGGAGTCAATTCTTCCACAAGTTCAGAGCTATTTGCAACAATATTTTCAAAGGATGAGGATTTTGTCTTTAGGAAGATATTGTTATCATCAACTGAAATCTTTTCAACAGCAAAGCCTGAGGCTTCTAAATTTGCCGCAACCGCTTTTTTATTGAACAAAGGATTTTGAGAATCTACATCCGCAATAGAATATAGAGTTTGCACTAAAGATTCGCCCAGACCAGATGAAAACTCAACAGTTACATCATCTGCAGTTGCAATATTCACAGTCAAAGAAGGCGAACATCCCATAAATGCAAACAAAAAAATAAACAAAACAAAAATTGATAAAAGGTTTTTTCTCATCATAAATTTTCTCTTAAATAAAAGTTAAAAGTTTTTCTTCTCATATATATAACACATTACAACTGAGGAAAAGTTACTCTTATCCCTGAAGAAAATACTAAACCTGAAACTATAGACTTTATAAATGATAATGCAGCCCCATTTTCTCCATTAAACACAGAATAAGATACGTCTTGAGCAAAGCTTATGCCATATTTTCCGATTTTGAAATCCTTAGTTTTCCAAGAAAAACCTAAAATCCCCGGAAATACTGATGGCTTAATCACTTCAGACTTTCCAGGCAATGTTCCATTTCCAAAAGAAAACACAGGACCTGCATAAAATCTAAAATTATCTGAAACACCTAGTGAAAAAACAAGCGGAATTTGAAAAACATTAGTCTTAGCATCGTATTTAAGTGTTAAACCAAAACCCGGTTGTAGTTGATTTTTTGTATAAGCCACATTTCCCTGAATTTCAAACCCACGTGGATTTAACAATATCTGATTTGCATTAAAAAAGTTCCAATTAAAAAATACAGTACCATCTATTTTCAATGAAGATAAAATATTTGTTGGATTTCCTTCTGATGTAGTAGAGTTTCCTGCCAAACTAGGCTGACTAACAATGATTGTGCTAGGAAGAATTTGCCCGACCGCAAAATAGTGCTCTTTCCAATAAGATTCATTCAAAGAACTTAAAATTACTCCAGTATTTGGTCCATCACTTGCAGCGTGGATAAACTGATTATTTCCCACATAAATCCCTACATGAGAAATCTTGTCTCCCACAGTTTTGAAAAAAACCAAATCTCCAGCTTCTTTTTGATTATCCGGAATGATTTTTACAAAGCCATACAAAGCAGCCACAGTTCTTGGCAACTGTAATTGTATGCTATCCCGAGCAACAGTATAAATCAGTCCAGAACAATCAATTCCAGTTCTATCTAAACCACCATACACATAAGGCACACCAATATAACCTTTTGCATAAGTAACCAAGGTGGAACGCTTGTTTTTTACATCCTCAACTTGAGAATTACCAAAAACAAAACCACCAAAAGCTACAAATAGAGCTACAAAAAAAATCTTTTGAAATATCTTTTTTTTATACATAATTTCTTTCCCTTACAAAACAAAAAAGAGGAACTACTAAAAAACCATAAAACAGAAGTCTCTTAGCATTCCTCTTTCTATTTAAGATTAGATGAAAAAACTAAACTTTGAACATTCCAACTTGATCTGACATTTTAGCGGATGCTTCAGAGTTTTTGTTTACAGCAGCTGTTACAACTTCCAAAACAGATGTCATGCTTGTTGTATTTTGAGACATTCTGTTCATTGCGTTTGTAATTTCTCTTGTAACACTTGAAAGTTTATCCATTTCGATAGAAACTTCCCTGCTTCCTTCAAGCATTTGCACAGAACCGTCTTTTACAGAGTTTGTATTATCATTAATAGTATGCATTGCTTCAAGAACTTGTGAAGAACCTTCTGTTTGTTCTTCCATTGCGTTCATGATAACAGCTTCTTGTTGACGAATCTTTTGTGCCAAATCAAAAATCTTACCAAATTGTTCTTGAACTTCTTGTGTATTTGCTGTAACTGCAGCAATAGATTCTCCAAGAATCTTTAAGCGATTTGAAATAGCCAAACTTTGATCGTTTGATTCTTCAGCAAGTTTACGAATTTCGTCAGCAACAACAGCGAAACCTTTACCAGCTTCACCAGCGTGGGCAGCCTCAATAGCAGCGTTCATAGCAAGCATGTTTGTTTGTTCTGCAATGTTTTGGATAACAGCACTTGCTTCCATCATACCTTCAGATTCTTCGTAAATCTTTTGGCTTGTTACTACAGCTGTTTCTACTTTTTGTTGACCAACAGATGCTTCATCATCCAAAGCAGCAACAGTTGTTTGGTTTTTGCGCAAAATATCAGAAACTGATTTAATGTTTGCAACCATTTGTTCAATGGCAGCAGAAGCTTGTGTAACACTAGCAGCTTGACTATCAATATTGTTGTGCAAATCGCTAAGTTTTGAAGAAATACTTGTTACAGTTGCTTGTGTTTCTTCAACACCTGCAGATTGGTTAATCATTTCATTGTTTACAAGACCGATAGCTCCAACAACATTTTCAATGGATGCTGAAAGATCTCTAACACCAGAAACTAGAGTAGAAGCTGCTTCAGATGATGCTTCATTTGATTCTTGAATACCTCGTAACAATTCTTTAGTTTTTGCAGAGAATTCATTCAAATCATTTGAAAGTAATCCAAAAGCATCACGGCTTTGAATAGCAATATCTGGACCCGTATAATCTCTGTTAGAAACGTTTTCTGTCAAGTGTTTTATTGCTTTTACGCGATTACTTATTCCTCGCATTTGTAGATAGAAATCCACAACACCAAGTGCCAATCCCACGATTGTTACAGGCAAAGATCTTGTCATAAATCTATGGAAAGGAGCTTCTCCAGCAACTTGAATCATTAAAGGAGCTACAGCAACAAATGTAGTACCAGCAATAGAGAAAAATCCAACTAAAACACTTCGTAAAGTGATAGACATTCCCTGATTTTTCTCATGCAATGGTAGAAAGCTTTGCCATTTTTCATAAGTTTGTAAAAATAAAATATAGAAAAACAATGATGTTAAGAATGTACTTCCTAATGAACATAACACAATTGCTAATTTTACACCAGATATATTACTTGGAACAATATTAGAAACTTCTATCCAAATAGCAAAAATAACATTTAATATGATAGGACAAATAATAGTAACTTTTGAATACAAATTTGAAATATGACTTGCTCTTAAAAACGATTTTTCAGATCCATCATATTTTCTTATAATTCTTGTAAAATAAAAATATCCAAATGTAGGAAATGAAAATGTTACCCAAAAATAGAATACAAAATAAGAACCTTCACAAAAACGTAGAATTTCTTTTTTATCAAGATATCCACCCATTATAACAAGTAAAACTAGTCCTACAAGAGGTGTAAAATACACCAAAAAGCTATAAACAAGTAGTGAAATAGGTGTTTTTGGATTTGAACAAGACTTATCACTCATAAAATTTTTCCTCATCCTTTTTAACAGTATTTATATAACTTTTTTATCGACAAAAAATTACAAAAAAATA
>JAZQUR010000096.1:0-2108 GCA_045631425.1 Treponemataceae bacterium
TTCATATAAAGATTTCTAAAATTAGCCATTTTATTAATTCTATAAAAACTAGTTCCTGGATTTTTATTATTCGCTATTTGCTTTTTAGGATATGTAATTTCATTTGTATCCTGAGATAAAATTGTTACTTTGCTATTTTTCTTACTCCAGTCATACAATATTTTTTTTGTGTTATCTATACTATCATTTTCAATAACGATTATCATAGCGTTTTTGAAGTTAGAAGAAATATTTTCTACTTTTCTGATATTTCTTAGTAATGCATTTTCACAATCCCGAGCTAACAAACAAATACACACATCCTTATCACAACAAGCCATAAATTATCCTTTTATTTCTTTAATTTTTTTTAAATATTCAAAGCAGTTAACATTGTCTGGCTCAAGATTTGCCCCTTCTCCCCACTCATTCCACGCAGTTATGAAAACAAACTCTTTCTTATGACTTGATGAAATCGTAAGAACCTTTTTCAAAAACTCTTTAAATCTCTTAGGATTGCCACCTCTTAACAACCTGCCATTCTGGCCTCTTCGCGGAGTATCATCATAATTAATAAAAGCACCATAATATATAGCTTTATCAGCAACATTACTTATTCTTCTTATTAGAGACTTCCAAACTCGCTTATATGAATAAACTTTTGGTTTTGTATTCAAAGATAAGCATGATTGAATTTTTACAAAAAATTTAGAGAAAAAAGAATTATTTTCCCATCCGTCTAATCCGGGTTCATAAAAAAACTCACCATCAAATAAATCTATATTATTATTTGGTGAATATTTTCCAATGAAATATACACCATCAAAACCATTTAACTTTGCCTTTTCATTCCAAAATAAAATCATATTCCTTACTTTATCTGGTTCGTTTTTATTCCACATTATAAAAACAGGTTTATTATCTTTTTTTAGATAGCGATTATCAAGAAAAAATGGCAACAAATAATTAAAATGTTTTTCCCAATCCTTTTCTGTCCCGTAATCAAAATTAATCAACAACGAAGATTCATTTTCAGTATCCAATTTTTTATCAAAAATTGGAGCCCAATCATTTCCAAACTGTGTACTCCATGTTCTCTTCCATGGAGCATTATCCCATGCAAAACAAAAATCGATATCTAACTCTTTATTTTTAAGAAAATTTTCAGCAGGAGTCTGTAATAACTGTTTATCAGATGAAAACCAATAGTGATAAAAGCAAAATCCATCAATTCCATATTCCTTTGCTAATTTTACTTGCCACTCTAAAGTTTCCATTTTTGATAAATCATAATAATTATCATTTAAAGGAACTTTTGGTTGCACCACATCTTTAAAATATTGTTTTGCAGATTTTACAGTGGTCCAATCTGTAAAACCTTTACCCCAAAATTCATTGTTTTCTGGAATTTCATGATATTGAGGAAGATACATCGCCATCAGTTTTACTTTATCAATCATATTCACTTTACTCCTAACTCATGTAGTATTTTATCGTTCAATTCATCATAAATCAAGTTTTCTTGATTTTTATCAAACATATCAAATAATTCTACTATATCTATCTCACACATTTTTCTTCTTAATTTTTCATCAAATCTATATTTTATCACTTTTGCAGGATTTCCGCCAACAATAGCATATGGCTCAACATCTTTTGTCACCACTGCTCCCGCTGCAACGATTGCTCCTTGACCTAAAGTAACACCACTACATATTATAGCATTTGTTCCAATCCAAACATCATCCTTTACTACTATATCACCCTTACTACCAGCTTCTCTAGCATATCCAAACTCATAAACCTTAAATGGATAAGTAGAAATACTATTAATTTGATGTTCTCCTCCTAACAAAAATTGAACATTAGGGGCAATAGAACAATAAGAACCTATTTTCAATTTTGTATCAAAAGGACTATAATCTGTAATATGTATTTCCCCATAAGTTTTCTTCCCAATAACAATTTTTGATAAATCACAATAATTCATTATTATTGTTTTATTATGAGAATTTAACTTACGATATTTTTTTTGAAAAAGTTTGAATTTTATTTTTCCTAGCACAAGCACCTCCATATAGTATAATGAAGCTAAAAAAGTATCAATATTTGTTCAGCAAACTTTTTAT
>JAZQUR010000097.1:0-48763 GCA_045631425.1 Treponemataceae bacterium
TTATCTTTTTTAATTTGCATTTAGCATTTTAAAAATGAGGGGTTTTAAAATGTGTGGGGTTGCCATTTACTTGGTAACTCCTTTTTTTTATCTTGCGGGAAATCCTTTGATTTATTAAAATATTGCTATGAACTATCTACACGAAGGCTTAGAAAAGCTAAACATCGAAACAGCAAATATTGCAGATTTAGAAGCTGATTTAGAAAAATACATAAAAGATTTGGAACTGTTTAACTCAGCATACGATTTGACAAACGCAGAAAACAAGGATGATATTATCATCAAACACGTTTTAGACAGTTTGTCTGCACAAAAAATCCTAGTTTCTCTTATAAAATCACCAGAAACAAAAATCGCTGATATCGGTTCAGGAGGCGGTCTTCCTGGAATCCCACTTGCATTGTCTTTGCGCGATTACAACTTTACGCTGGTAGAAAGAATGAGCAAAAGATGTGCTTTCTTGGAAAACTGTACCGCTATCCTAAAGCTAAAAAACGTTTCTGTAGAAAATCTGGAAGCAGAACGAGTTACTCCAAACAGTTTTGATATCATTGTTTTTAGAGCTTTCCGACCTTTAGACAAAAAAATGATTAAAACCCTTGCTAAAATGGTAAAACCAGAAGGCTACATCCTAGCTTACAAAGCGAAGAAAGACAAAATCGAAGAAGAAATGGCTGCTATAAAGGACTTAGTCACAGAATACAGCGTTGAACCTCTTACAGTGCCATTTTTGAACGAGAATGAAAAATACGAAAGAAACCTTGTTATTATTAAAAGAGAAAAGGTTTTGTATCAATTCGGTTAAGAATTTTTATAAGCCCCGCTTTATCAGTTAAGTCGATAGGACGGCCCTCAATATATTTTCTGGCTTCCTCTGTGAAAGTTCCAGCAGTAAAACATATTCCGCGGCCGGACTTCAAATCCTTGATGCGAGCATGAAAATCCCGAATAAATAACTCACCAACAGATCCAGTTGTTCTATAAAATCTAAAAAGAACAGAATCTTCCCATTTTGCAGTTTCAATTTCAGTTTGAACTTCAGTACAGTCAGCCATTGCGTTAATATCAAGGACTTTTACATAAGCTTTGCCAAAGTAAACCGAAACAATTTTTCTACACAAAGCGATAAAATCACTGTTGTTTGAAATCAAATATGTGTGAAGATTTGAGTTTTGATTTAATTCTTGATAACGAGCAATCAAAGCTGGTACGTCTTTATAGTTTGGCACAGTTCCCTGAATATCTTTTAGACAAACCAAAGCGTGCCCAATATCAGAAGTTTCAAGATATGAATGAGCAAGGCGATATCTAATCTGTGTCAAAATCTCGATTGGCGCATTTATGTGTTTTAGCCCGATTTCAAAGTCTTGCACAGCTTTGTCGTGTTGTTTCGCATTTTGATGGATAAGACCTGCAGCCAAACATGCTCTTGCGCCAAACTCTGGATCAGGACGTAAGTGCATAAAAACTTTTATAGCGCGGTCACCACTGCCAGCTTCCTTCATAGCATCAGCCATGGAGAAAAGCAACTCTTTATCATCTGGGGAAATGTCTAAACCTCTTTTTAGATAAGGTAAAGATTCCTTAAAATTGTGATTTTGATATAAAGCCAAGCCTAAATACTTGTAGATTTCTGGAACTTCTTTGTTGACCATAAGTGCTTTTCTCAAAATCGGAATAGCTTTATCGTATTCTTTATTATTGATTAGGGCTTGTCCAAGATAAAAGTTTGTTTCAAAGTTATCAGGATTGATTTTTCTCGCTTGTAAAAGTCCCTTGAAAGCTTCCTCAGTTTTTCCAACTTTCAAAGCACAAATTCCCTGTCTTAGAGCAGTTTGCCCAAGATTGATTTCAGGGTGAGCTACAGCAATGTTTAACATTGTTTCATAAAGAGGATATGCTTTTTCCCATAACTGATCTTGATAATACAAGTTGGCAAGAGGAATCAAACCATCTGGGTTATGAGGATTCTGAGCTAACTTTCTAGTAGCATCTTTTATGATATTTTGTCGGCTTTTTTGTTTTCCACCAGATCCACGTTTGTTTTTAGAACCGGAAAGAATCATTAAAATTACAATAAAACCAAAAACAGCAATTACAGCGATTAAAATCGGAAGAAAATCCATGTTATATATTATGCCTTCACATTTAGTTAGTGTCAATATTTTAGCATTAGATGATAATTTTACAAGTTTTTTTGGATTTTACTACAAAAAATTACTTTGTTTTATATCCATCAATCAATTCATTCATGCCTTGTGTTAACTCTAGATTTAGAGCAGCAGAGTTAGATGCAACAGAAGCAGAATCTTTTATCTCATCTAGTCTTTCCACCATCAAGTGAGTGTTGTTTAAAATTTCTTTTGATGCATCACTTAAAGCAACCATATTTTTGTAAACATCATCACCACTGGTAGAAATTTCTTTAGATTCATTCATGATAGCATGAGCCGATGCATTTATCACTTCCACCATCTTCAAAATATGACGAGCAGCCACGCTTTGTTCATTGATTCCTTCGTGAATTTGCTGCAACATTTTTTCCATGGTGATAATTCTTTCACCAAGTGATGAGAAAGTTTTTCCAGAATCAGTAGAAGCTTGACCAATTCCAGAAATCGATAAGTTGATTTTTTGCAACAATTCCCTGATGGCAGTTGTTTGCTTGTTTGAAGTTTCTGCTAAAGTTCGAATTTCCCCAGCAACAACGCTAAATCCAGTTCCGGCGCTACCAGCATGAGCAGCTTCAATAGAAGCATTCATTGCTAATAAGTTTGTACGCTCAGCAATGTTGGTAATTGTAACGTTGGCAGCTTGCAAGTTTTGAGCCTGAAACTCTATTTCTTCGATACGCTTTTTTATCACTTCCTGAAGTTGGATACCAGTTTTTGATTCTTCAACAATATTCTTATATTCTTCAGTCATAACATTCACATTTTTTGAAATCGAATCAATATTTGCAGTTATTTCTTCGATTGCTGTAGATGATTGATTAATAGCAGAATTTTGTTCATTTAAGTTTGCTGAAAGTGAATTTATCTCGGAAATAAGATTTTGAATACTTGTAAAGGTTGCAGATGTTAACAAATTTTGATTTTCTGCTTGATTATCAATTCCACTAACATTTCCTTTGATTGTATCAATTTGTGACACAGTTGTTTCGCTATTTCCATGAAGTTGTGTTGTTTTATCAGTTAAAATCCCCATAGAATCTTTTATTGAAGATATAATATGCTGCAATTTTGCGATAACATCATTACAAGAGGTTGCTAGTTTACCAAGTTCATCATCTCGGCGAACTGGAATTCTTGCAGTAAGGTCGGTTTCTCCAGTAGCAATTTCATTCATAGCAGAATTAACTACTTTTAGTTTTTTGAAAAATGAGTTGAGATAAAGAAGTGTTATTATTCCAAAAAATGCAAGTAATAAACCACTTATACAATACATTTGATTTTGAATTGCTTTTACGTCAGAAAGGAAATCTGCAACAAGAAAGTCTGCAGCAACAACCCCAACAACCTTATTTACTGAGTTTAATATTGGTCCATAAAAGGAAATAATCCAGCCCCATTCATCTGTGTAATACATTTCTGTAGCGGAAATTTCTTTTGTTTCCATTGCAGACATTATTACGTCATAATCTTCAGAGGCATCGAAAATTGAGCCAACAGGTTCTATAGAGTCGTCATTTGCGTTAATATCACCACTACCGTCGATTATGTAAGCAAAATCAGTCCCAGATGATGGGATAATTGTGTACAAGTACACACAATCGGTGCTCTTCATAAGATTGTATAGATTTGCTTGAGTTTCATAATAATAATCATTTAACTGCATTGATTTTAAGTAGGATTCAAATTTGTTTCCATCCAAAAGTTTTTGCGCTTTTTTTACGATGGAATATCCTTGTTCAGAAAAGATTTCTATATTCATAGATTTCATTTCGTTTGCAGCGAAAACTGTTAAAAATAATGATAGGAAAAGCATGCTTGCAAGTACAACAGAAATAATAACAGCTTTTTGAGATAATTTTTTCATAAGACTTCCTCTTTTATACAAAATATTATATTACCAAATTTTAGTTTTCACAAATTTTCTAGTTTTTTTTTCGGGATTTTTTTGGAAAATTTTGAATTTTCTTTGCATATAATTTTATAGAACGAAAATTCTGCGAGGTTATATGAAAAGAATTCTGCTACAAGGTCGGACATGGATGTCAGATTAAAGCTGAGTTGAGAATTTTCGATGAAAATTCTTAAAGAAACAAAAATTATACAAAGGAGTAATTTTTATGAAACCAATTGAAGAACTCACATTCACTGATGACTACATGTTTGGGTATGTTATGCGAAATGAAGAGATTTGCAAGGGGCTTTTAGAGAGGCTCTTGCAGATAAAAATTGAGCGTTTGGAATATCCAGAGTTGCAAAAAACTATTACGCCTCATTATGAAAACAAAGGCGTTCGCCTTGACGTTTATGTACAAGATTCAAATCGAGTTTTTGATGTGGAGGTGCAAAATATTCTTGATGACGACCTACCAACCCGCACTCGGTATTACCAGTCTATGATGGATATAGATTTACTTTTGAAAGGGAAAAAGTACTCAGAGTTAAAAGAAAGCTTTATCATTTTTGTTTGTAAAGATGATTTTTACGGAGAAGGTCTTCCTTGCTACACTTTTTCAAATTTATGCCATGAAAAAAGAACTCTTGAGTTTGGGGATAAAACTCACAAAGTAATTTTTAATGCTTCAGCATTTTCAAAAGAAAAAGACCTAGAAAGAAAATCACTTTTAGAATATATTAATAATAAGGAATCAACATCAGATTTTACAAAAATGATTGACTTGCTTGTTGAAAAAACAAAAGAAAACCAAACTTTCAGAGGTGATTATATGGCTTGGGGTCTAGCAGAACAAGATGCAGAAAAAAGAGGCTACAACGCTGGTGTTGCTGATGGTATTTCTCAGGGCATTTCTCAAGGTGCTGAACAGAAAGCTATTGAAACTGCTAAGAATCTGATTTCAAAGTTAATTCCAATAAATATTGTTGCAGAATGTACTGGTCTTACTATTGAACAAGTAAAGGAAATTCAGAATTCAAAATAATAAGGAATCAACATCAGATTTTACAAAAATGATTGACTTACTTGTTGAAAAAACAAAGGAAAACCAAACTTTCAGAGGTGATTATATGGCTTGGGGTCTAGCAGAACAAGATGCAGAAAAACGTGGTTACAACGCGGGTGTTGCTGATGGTATTTCCCAGGGCATTGCACAGGGCATTTCTCAAGGTATCTCTCAGGGCATCTCTCAAGGTGCTGAACAAAAAGCTATTGAAACTGCGAAGAATCTGATTTCAAAGTTAATTCCTGTAAATATTGTTGCAGAATGTACAGGGCTTACATTAGAAAGTGTTCAAAACCTTGCAAAAGAATAAAATGCAGAAAACTTTCAGAGATGATTATGAAATTCGGAATAATTAACTTTGCAAATTGAGAATCAAAAATTATTTTAAATGATATACAAAACAAAAAGGTGATTTCAGCCCACATGAAATCACCTTTTTTGTTTTAAAATGCTGTTAAGGCAAGGAGAGGTTTGCGGAAAACCTTGACTTGCCTTTTTTTTAGCTTCTTCAGGGACTGAAGAAGCTAAAGTTGGTAAAATCCCATTCAGTTGGGTGTCTGAATGGGAAATAAGAAGGTTATTTCAACTGGGCGGTTTCAATACAAGTACCTGATGAAGCTCTTACAGCATAACCAAAAATTGGATTTGCTGTTCCATTACCATATATGTCACCATAACCATATGAAACAGAAGACCATCCTCCTGTTGAACCTGTTCCTGTTACATTTGTATCAGAGGTACTGTTTTTGATACTTCCATCTGTGTTTTTCCACAATCCAACATTGATTTTATCAGAATGACCACCTGACAATTGTGTTTTAGTTGGTATTACAGACACTTCCCAATTACCTGTGAAACAATCGTTTTCATCTGTACCAGCAGCAGCATAGTTTATTGTTCCATTTGATGAAATTGCATTTTCTGTAATATATGCAATACAAGGTTTTTTAGAAGCACTCATGTAGTAACTGATATATGGTATTTCATAAGTTTTATTTTTAAGTGTTTTCTTTCCAACATCAATAGTGATTTGTTCTCCTGTAATTGCACAAGAGTCAATTTTAATTGCTTGAGTACTTTCATCATATTCTGCATTATAAGAAGATAAATATGCGTATTTCAAGCTACCATCAACATTTGCTGCAATATGAATACCTTTACTTGAGTCTACCTTAACAGTACAATACTCACCACCATCAGAGAAGATTTTTTTAGTTGTCCAACCTCCCTCAATACCATTATCTTTTTCTTCTTGAGGTTTTGTATTATATGCATAATAACAATCTTTACCATCATACCAAACAGCAACAACAACATCATTTGCAGCTGAAGTTCCTTTTACAACATCAATTGCAACATAGGCATCTGCTTCATAACCTGTGTCATAGAAATAGTTATTTCCTACGTTCTTTGTATAACCGATCCCTTTTCCTGTAGTATCATATTTTTGCCAATCCACACCAGCAATCAAACTAAAGTTGTTTGTGTATGATTCAAATACATATTTTCTACTATCACCAGTACCATTTTTACTCACGTCTCCTAATCCGTCATTGTCAACAAAGTCACCAAAATCGGCTTTGCCACTTGAAACTGTTCCATATCTGAATCTTATCTGGTCTTGAACATCATCATAATATGCAAGATATACAGTAGCATTGTTACCATGAGTTGTTACTGCCATAGACGGAGATGCAAATCGAGTTTCTGTCATTGTATAGGTATCTGGATATACACCTTTTACATAACATTCATCATTACCTGGTAAACCGATTGCCTCAAAACGAATTTTTTTATCACCATTATAGTTATCATCCATTGAGTCAATATCAATTCCCCATTGGCTTGTGATAAATGTAAAACGACCTGCAAATGTATTAGTATTTCCATTTGGATATGTATCTAACCCTGTAGCAGTTCCATACGAATTACCATTATCATCATAAGCAAAAGAGATGTTAGAGAATGTTGCATAGTTTCTTTGAAATGTTTGATAAGAATTTGTTGTTCCATTTCCCATAGCAAAGTGAGCAGGTCCACTTACAAATGCAAATCCGACTTTTCCATTAGATGGGTTAATTTTCATAATTGGTTCTGATAATTTACCACTTTCTGGAACAGCTGCCTCACTATCAAATTCCCATACGTCAAAGAAAATATCATCTGTTAGTAAGTTATTTGTTCTTCCATTTGCTAAACGATTATATGCATAGTTGTTCTTAATCTCGTATGAACTTTTTTCAGTGATAGTTCCTTCATAAGAACCTTTTGCATTGTTATTATTCATATTATTTAAACTTTCAATACCGTTTACTTTTACAGAAAATGCACCTGTTTTTGCAGTACTTGGAGAAACTGTTGTTTGAGTATCAAGGTTAAATCCAGTTAAAGTTATTGTATCCTCACTTTCATTAATTATATAATGCCCTAATGCAGTTCTAGAATATGCATCACGGATACTTGTCTTTAATTCGCCCTTTAACCAAGTTTCAAGACCAATAATATAAGGCACAACGTCAACTTGTTTAGAATCGCTACCACTATTTGATACATGATCTTTTGCTTCTACATTTAGACTTACGTCAGCAGCTGCTACACCGTTGATTTTTGCAGTATCAATGCTTAGAGTCCAGTTTACTTGGTGACCACCTTGGTCTAGAGTAACTGTTTCTGCAGTAAATTCATAACCTGTGTAACCTTCAGTAGCCATTGTTCCAACTGAAGACCATGAATTATTAGTGTTATTAAATGTAATTTTATTACTATTATTACCAACGTCAAATCTATCAAAAGTAAAACTTAAAGAACCTAGACGTACATTGTCATATGCTGTTCCTGTAAATGTGATTTTTCCAGAAACTTTGTCGTCTCTATCCATCACACCTGTAACAACAGTTTCACCATCTTTTTCTTTGAAAGTATCTGGCAAATCATCACTCAAATCAATATGTCCGTTTGCAGCACTGTTCTGATACAATGAGTTTTCTGACTTTGATACCCATGATAAAGGATTAATTTTGATTTCAGGTTCTACATCATCCACAACATCAACAGCCATTTTTACAACAATTTTTGTCCATTGAGATGTTTCACCTGTTATTAAACCTTCTGTAGAGTCCCAAATTTGGTAAGTGAATGTTCGAGTCGGATTATTTTTATCAGTATCAGCTTTACCTTCAAGAGTATTTCCATCAACATTTAGGATAATACTTCTCTCATCAAGCTCCCCTTCTCGTTTAAGTTCTACTTTGTTTGCATCTAAAACTACATTCTTTATGTAGTAATATAGTTCGTTATTTCCACCAACAATTTCTGGACGAATTGAAGATTTTGCTTTAGCAGTAAAAAGTTCCTCTTTAGATGTGTCTAGAGTAACTTCATATTCTGCTGTTTTGCTTGTAAAGTTACTTCTGTACTCAACTTCTTCTTGTTCAGAAATCTTTCCATCACCGTTCAAGTCTGTTCCAAGCCAAACTTTTGCAATAGCTGGACGTTGATTTTGAACACTTGAAGAAATTGTTGTTAGCTTTGAACAGTTTCCAGCCTCATCGTAAGCCATGTAACAAATTTCAATTGGACCGTCAGGAATATTTTTTGAATTTACAGAAAGTGTCCATTCATAAGTTGCACCGTTTCTTTCTACTGATTCAACAACCATATCCCCATCATCATTTGAAATAGTTATAGGATTACCATACTCATCATATTCAGTTGTATTTTCTACCTTAAAGTTATCTACAACTAAAGCATAAGCAAACTCTGCTTTTTTGTAATCATCTTTAGAAGCTGGAGGTGTAAATGTTACTTTACCTTCAGAATAATCCACACTTGTAATTTGGCGTTCCATTCCTCCGATTCGAACAAGCCCACCTTTTCTAATATTTTCATTCTTTTTCAATGAGTCGGCTTGAATTTCTTCATCACTTGGACGATTTGCATTTTCAATTACTAGGCGAGGTAGTTCACCTTCTGCAAGAACTATTGGAGAACCAACTGTTTCTTTATTTCCAGTTTCATCTTTTTTTATTGCAGGATTATAAATGTATGTTTTACCATTTAGAGTTCGCTTAAAGAAAATGGCCAATTTTGAGAATCCAGAGCCAGATTCTGTTACTGCAGACTCAATACCGTATGCATTATTGCTTTGAGTAATAACTGTAGTTTGATTGTTACCATCGCCAATTGCTAGATCCCCATGTTTTAGAGTACTTACTGTAGGTGCAGCATTATCATATTTTATAGAAATATCAATATTTGCTTTTGCATCTGAACTATCTAAAGCTTCCAAACTAAATGCAACCTTACTTCCCTGAGCATTTGTTGTGTTTAAAAGAATTTTGAAGTTGTATCCTGTTTGGTTACCTTCAAATGTAACAACATCCCCTAAAATAATGTCAGAAGTGGAAAGAGTTATATCAGTGTCAGAAGCAGCATCTAGTTTAAATTCTTTGATACCAGATTCGTCTTGTACAGAACCTACTAAGTACCAATCGCCTTTTACCCACATATCTGGTGTATAAGGAATAGAAGATTTTTCTTTTCCGTCATTACCATACTGAACAAGTCTTAGAGGATTTGTTGAGCCAATACGTGGTGCGTTTTTATCGATGATAATTTGTACAGATGAAGACCAAATACCAAGTTTACCATTGTTATCGATAGCTCTTACACGAACATTGATAGTGTTTGTATCATCTGTTCCAATTGGGTCAAATTCACCATCTGAGTTAATTGTCATGTTCCAAGATGTTTTACCATCTACTAAAATGTGCCAATCAACTGTGTTTCCCTCACCATCTTTATCTTTAATACTATAGATTGTATTTTGGTCTCCATCCTTTAGACCTGCAAGAGCAGCCCTGTCATCATCCTCAAAATCACCATCGCCATCATAGTCAATTTGCATTTGAACACCTGCTACAGCAACGTTATCTTCTGCTGTACCGAAAATACGAATTGTTCCACCTAAAGCGTCCTCATTGCTTGTTGCAGATTCAGGATAAGTAATTTTAGCAGTTGGTCTATCGCCATCTGGGTCTACATTTAGAGTAAATGATTCAATGCTATAGTTACCTACATCATCTGTAATTTTGAAGTAAATTGGCAATGCCCAAACATTTGAGCCTGCTTCTACTTCATCTGCATATTTATCTACGTTTTCACCTACAACAAACTTACTTAACTCATAGATACCTTCAAATTGATGATTCCAAGAAAGAGTTCCATGTACATCATGCCATTCGAGGCTTTCGTCTTCTACATTATTTGTTTTCTCTGTAATAAGCCATTGAATAGACTTGATTCCAGAACCTGTAGCAAATTCAGTATCATCTGATGTTGTACCAATAAGTTTAACAATACCAGTTACTTTATCGCCTTCATTATGTGACTCAACATTAAATGTAGGTGGTGTATTATCTACTAAAATGTTTCTTGAAAGTGAAGATTTAGAACCTGCATTATCTTCTACATTGATAGTAAACTGTAGATTTGCAAGTTCAATATCATTAGTATCTACTTCCATTTTCCAATCTGTAGAATCAGCTACTTTTGTAGCAGTAATTGTTTCTACAGTTGAATCGTTGTCTTGAATTGTCAAGAAAACGTTTTTGATTCCATTTCCGTCTGTTGGATTTGTAAATATAGTAAATTGTTTTTTGTTTCCACCAACTTCCATATTATTTGAAAGTGGTTCAGAATCTGTTTCTCCTTTTATTTGAATTCTTGGCTCACCTACTGCTGGTGGAATTGTATCCAAATTAAATGTTAGTGGAGCATTTGATGTTTGTTTTTCACCTTCTGTTGGAGTGTATTCCAATATTGGCTCTAATAAAGCATCATCGGTTGAAGAAAGAGTTGTGGTAAATTCAGTACCAACTTTATCTGTATCTTTAACTATACCTTTATCTTTAACTCTAAAGTATAAAGTTTTATTACCATCTGCTTCATTAATGATGTATACAAATCCACCATTATTTACAGGTACAGATTGGAAAGAGGTTGCATTTCCAGAAGAAATTTCTAGAGTTTCAATATTTCCATCATCATCATAGATAGAACCAAAAACATAGGTTTGACCAACCAAATATCCATCTTTTAATGGTACGTTATTAATTGTAATTACAGGTCTATCAGATTTTTGGTTGATTATTAGAGTAATTTCTTCTGTATCTGTGTTTCCAGCATTATCTGTAGCAACTACACTGATTTTTAGAGGTTTTGTATCTTTGCCAGAGTAATAAGTCTCTGTATTTAATTTATAAGACCAGTTAAATCCAGCATTACCTTCAAAAGATTCAGAAGCAGTAGAATCGTCACCTACAAAAAGTTCTACGAGTTTTAGACCTTGTGATTCTTTTGTAGTTCCAGCTAGAGTTATTGTTTTGTTTACTTCTGTGTTTGATTCATGACTTGTAATTTCTACAGTTGGAGCATCAGAGTCTTTTTCAAAACTGAAGTTTGTTGATGATTTGTTTCCAACATTGTCTGTAACTTCGATAACTACAAAACCGCTTGTTAATTCAAAATTCTTAATATCAGCAGCTTCAAAAGATAGTTGTGCTGTACCATCAACATTTATTGATTCTGTAGAAATTTGCTTTGAACCAAGTTTTGCAGATACTGATTTTACACCACTGCCTATATCAGAAACTTGTACCTTGATTGGTAAGTCTTCTTTTCCGTTTAACAAAAGATTGCCTCTTGGATCAAGGATTTCAACAATAGTAGGATTGTCCACATCAATATAAATAGCTTCTGTTTCATATTCTCTTACATTTCCTGCAACGTCAGTTGCTTTGAATTTAACTATTGTACCTGTAGTTTCCAAAGAAACAGTTGCTTCAAAAGACTCATTTGTAGAATAACAAGAGGTCCATGTTTTTCCATCATCTGTTGAATATTCAACTTTTTGGATACCAGAAGTTGATTCTTCTAAGACACCTTTGATATTGATAGTCTTGTTTTTGTAATATGTTTTACCATTACCATTTACATAATCTGTTGTTATTTCATGTGATTTAAACACAGGTGGAGTTACGTCTACTAGAACAGATCTTGTTTGAATTAATGATTCACGACCTACTAAGTCTACTGCTTTTATAGAGAATTTCCATTGACCTTCGTGTTCTTTATCGATGGCTAGATTTCCACTCCAAGCCCATTCTTTATCAGAATTTTTAGTAATGCTTATTTCTGACCAATCTTTTACTTCATTACCATCTTTTGTTGCTGTTACAACAATACTTTCTAATGCAAGATTGTCAGTTGCTATACCAGAAAGTGTATAGGCTACACTGTTATATTCACTATTTGCTTTTTCATCCTCCAATGAAGTTTCTACTCTTGGATTTTCTTTATCAACTGTGAAATTTATTTCTTTTTTAGTTGGATTTCCACGCGTATCACTTGCAGAAATGCTTAAAGTATAAATTCCACTGTCTAACGGTTCTAATGGAATTTGCCAATTGCCTTTGGTTTCAAAATTGCCTTCTTGGTTAGAACCAACAAGTTTCCAAGAAATAGATACAGGAGTTGAATCATCTTCCACAGAACCTTTTACAGTCGTTGGGCTTGATTCAAGTTCGGCGTTGTCGTCTAGGTTTGAAAATTCAACTTCAGGAGGTGTTCTATCGATAGAAACTGTAACTTCTTCTTTTGTTGTTTTTCCAGGTTCATCAGGTTCATCAGGTTCATCAGTTTCATCAGTTACTTCGATTATATAAACGTATGTTGCTGTTGGAATATTATTTTCTTCAATTTTATTTCCATCTATATTACGTGGTAAATCACCAATTTTCCATGTACTAGATTTTTTATCTTCAGAAATAACTATATCTAACCCATTTTCTTTTCCTAGTTCTACTTTTTCAACTAAGTCGTCACCAGCTTTTTTGTATTGAGTAATCTTTATAGGGTTTTCTTCTTTTAGTTTCCAACCATCTTTAGCAGTACCTTTGATTTCAAAGTTTGTATTAGAATAGAAACTCTTATCTGTATCTAATTCGATTGTTGGGAATGATTTATCAAATGTAAATGTTTTTGATTTTATTTCAGACTCGTTTCCAGCCCCGTCTACAGCATAAGCATAAATAGTACCTTCACCCTCGTTTTCAATATCAAGAGCATAACTCCAAGTTTTTTGACCTTCAAATTCTTCCCAAGTTTGCTGATTATCTAGAGAGATGTAAATTTTGCTTACACTAGATACCTCGTCATTTGCAGTACCTTTGAACTCAAAAGGCGAAGCACTATTGATAGTTGAAATTGGAACAGTTGTAATATCAATAGTTGGTGGAGTAACGTCAATAATAAAATCAACAGTTAATTCACTCTTATTTCCGTTTTCGTCTTCTACTTGAAGTGATACAATCCATTTTCCTTCTATACCTGATGGGATTGATAAAAGACCAACTAAATCTTCTTTTAACAACTGTTCATCATTTATTTCTCTTTCTCGAGTATAGTCACTAATTACTTTACCGTCTTTTTTTGCACTAACTGAAATTTTTGCAATTTTTTGGTTATCTTCTGCAATTACAGTATCTCCAGAATACTCTAAACTATCAAAAGAGAATCCAGTATTTAAATATCCTGTTTCAGGAGCTAGTTTTGCTTTTAGTTCTGCTTCATTTGTAAATACAGGAGCATCTTGGTCTAGAACACCGTCTGCTTTTTTCACAATAACGTTACCAGCTTTATCTGTTGCGCGAATGAACAATGTCCATGGACCTTGATCAAATTCATCGTTATTTTCATTTGTCAAAGTTACATTTACAGAACTCTTGTTTTGCGCAGTTTTCCAATCCTCATCAGTAACATCTGATTCATTTCTTGTATTAGGAATAAATGCATACTCAATTTTTTCAAGAGCGTTTTCATCTGTAACGAAAGCAGTAATAGATACTTTAGTTTTTGTAGCATCTTGAGCAAAACTTGGATTTTCAATATTTGGCACAGTTCTATCGATGATAACTGTTCTACTTATGGAAGCTGTTTGTCCAGATCTAATAGTTAAATCTACTGTATAAGTACCTTCTTCTGTTAGTTCATAAGACCAGAAGCCTTCATGACCTTCTTCTTCACTAACTTCAGGATAAAATTCAGCTTCATCATTAACTTTTACATAGAATACGTTTTTAAATTCACCAGTATTTGCAGGTGTACCATCTCCCAAAATTGCTTCACCACCAAGTTTAACTTTGTCTTTGTTTGAGTATACCTGTAAACTAATTGGAGATGTTTCATTTCCTAAATAGTCAGCTGAAAGTTGTCTTTCTGAAATACTAGGCAATCCTGCACTTATAGCAAATTTCTGTTTATTAGATTCAAGTAGTTCAGAATTTATTGACGCTACAGTTTTATACTTAATCTGTATGTTATAGTTTCCAGATTTTACGTAATTTCCATCTTTTTCTATTTTTAGAGGGATTGTAAATGCAACTGTTTTACCAGATATGTCTAGAGTAATAATTTCTGTTGGAATTTTCCATAAACTATTAACTTGTGTTTCACTTCTAAGGTAAACTTCAATAGAGTCAGGCAAAATATCTGTACCGTCTGTTGATTTAATTTGCCCAGTAATATCAGTTTTTAGAGGAATTGCTTTTGGTTCTATACCATCATATTCGATGTTACCCCAAGAAATATTTGAAGCAGATTCACTTCTATACAAGAAGTTAGAGTTATTTGCTTCTATACTTTTACATTGAGTTTTAATTGTAAAAAGTTTTGCTGCTGTTAAACCAGATGTTGGACTTTCTACTGTATCGCCTTGGTCAAACTTACCAATTTGCATCATAGAAGGAAATGGAATGTAATCATCACCATCGTCAGGATTTGAATCTTTCAAGATTCCTTTGCTATAAAAATCACCCATTCGATAGAAATATGTATTTTTATTTCCTGTAACATCTTCTGCAACTACGAAGAAGTTATATACAGCATTGTTTGCAAAGAATGTATCTGTTGCATCTATATCTTTTGAAAGTTCCCAAGTGTTTGTTCCTTCAGCTTGGTAAACTTTATATTTTGAAGCATCTGCTAAATCTGTTGAGGTTTCGCCTTCCTTATAAAAATATACTTTTACACTTGCAATTTCACTAACATCATAACAAGAACCTGAAACTCTTAGTTGTCTAAAGAATGTTGATTTGTTTTCATCGAACAAAGATGGACTTGTTAGCAAAACTGTTGGAGCTGTATTATCAACTTGTAGTGCACGAGTTGTTGTAGAAGTTTTTCCGTCTTTATCTGTAGCAACAACTAAAATTTCATATTTTCCATCCTCAACTGCTGTTGTTTTATCTGGATTTAATGTAGGAACAGTAACTTTCCATTGGGTTGTTGTTTCATCTATTGTTGCAAGATAAACATATTTTGTAACGCCATTGTCTACCAAGTTTACAATAACGTTTTTAAGACCTCTATCGTCACTAGCAAAACCAGTAATTTCAAATTCATTACTTTTAATTGCGTTAACAGAAGGTGTGGAAATAGAAACTGAAGGAGGCAAAGTATCGACGGCAGCACCCAAACCAACTTTACATGAAGTAAATGTTGCCACTGCTATTAAAGCAACGAACAAAAATGTTTTTGTTAAAAAGTTTTTAGCATTCATTATTCAATATCTCCTCTTCACATTAAAACACATTCAATCTTAATCCCACACTAAATTGTGGTATGATTTTTGCAATTTCAGTCTCTCCTGCAGCAACGTCAGTTGGAATCGACCAAATCTGCACTTCTGTATATAACGCATACATACTAAACATTTTTATTTTTTCCACCGTAATTCGAGGAAATTCTATCTGACCTAACAAGGCTGAAAGAATTTGTGGTTCCCCGTTTGGTGTTTGTGAAAACATACTAAAGTTTGCACCCAATGCAAAGCTTGCACTTAACCAACTGAAATCAGGTCCAAACATATAGCTAAATGGTAAATATCCAATATTTGCCAAAAGCTTAAATCCGTAAACATTTCCACCATAACGCATTGGCTCATCGGTAAACATCTTGTACTGACTTTCTGTAAACTGTCCATATTGAACTTGAAGTTTTACGTTATCATCGAAGAATGTTAAACCAGCTCCAACATTGTAGAAGGTTGCTCCCCAGAATTGTGTATCTAGGTACAAACCTTGGATAAAAGCTGGTACTTCATAACTTGATTTATCTCCACTTCGCAAGGTGAGTTTCAAATCACGTAATGCTACGTCATCAGAGGAAAGTCCTGAGAACTCGATACTTTCATTGTATCGACCACCTTCACCTGGTGAAATTAGCTGGATAGAAGGAGCTGTTTTATCAATTTGTACAATCATTCTTGTTAGAGCTTGTTCGCCATTTAGCATAACTGCTCTAATTACCATAAAGTGGAAACCTTCTTCCATTTCAGAATTTTCGAGTCTGTAACGCCACTTTCCTTTATCACTAATTTGTGTGAAAGTTTTTCCGTTATCAAAACTAATTTCAACTTTTTCAACAACTTTTTCTCTGATGTTTTGTTTTTCAAGATTTGTTGTTTCTTTATCTTTTAGTGCAAGCATATCTGCTTCTGATAATGAATATCCAGCTTCACCTTCTAGGTATGGACGATCGATAGCGAAATCACCCATTGCCAAAGATGAAATATCAATCCATGGACCTGTTGGTGAGTAAACAAAATATTGTTCATCAGAATAGATAACTGTTCCGTTTTCTAGTGTTGTTCGTGTTGAATATACGTGTTCACCTTCTGTTACCATTTCTGGAGTGATGTGGAACTTGTAGTATCCTGTTCTTGTTACTTCTGTTGTTTGAAGTTCTC
The DNA here is from genome assembly GCA_045631425.1 of Treponemataceae bacterium. Classification (GTDB taxonomy): domain Bacteria; phylum Spirochaetota; class Spirochaetia; order Treponematales; family Treponemataceae; genus Treponema_I. The sequence continues at coordinate 16,938 of JAZQUR010000097.1, forward strand.
TACCATCAACAAAAAGTGAAACATTGCTAATATCGTATTCAGAAGAAACCATTCCGTAGATTGTAAATTTACCTTGGATATGTTCCCCGTTTAATGGGTAGAGCAAATCAAGGGTTGCAGGTTCTCTTGCTGTATCAATACGAATATTTCGAGAAACACGAGTAATATTTCCAGCAGCATCTTCCCCAGTCAATTCAATGTTGTAAAAACCGTCTGGTAAAGATGAAACATCAATTCCCTGATTAATAATTTGGTCTACAGTTAGTTCACGCATAGCCAAATCGCTTGGGATTTTTGGTTGGCTTGGATTCATGTTGCGAATTTGCAAGTAAAGTTTTTCAAGTCCGATGTTGTCAGTTGTTCTACCAGACAAGAAAACTGTTCCTGTTGTAAAGTAACTGTTATCCAAAGGCAACTCTAGAGTGATTTCTGGAGCTGTGTTATCAATATTTATCAAACTTGAGTACAAACCTTGAACTTGGTATTCATCCCAAACACGCAAGAAAACAACGTGAGTTCCGTCTTGTAAAACGCGAGTATCAAATTCATAAGACCAGATTTCTGTTCCTGCAACATCATTCCATGAATTTCCGTTATCTACAGAAACTTGAACTCTGTCAATCCCGTTTTTATCAGATGTAACACCACCTAATTGAACACGACCAGATACAGTTTCTTCAAAAGTTGGTGTATTTACTGCACCTTTTGGTTCTTCTAGAGAAATACGAACTGTAACAGATGTTTCATCACCTTTTACCCCAAACATATCTTCTGCATACACAGTGATAATATGTTCGTTATCTGTCATAGAACTTAGTGGAATCAAAATTGAGAAACTTGTACTAGGTTCTGGAAGTTGGATGTATTCTCCATCGTCAATCTTATAGAAAATTGTTGAATCGCCATCATCATCATATACAATTCCAGAAACTTCAAAGTCGATTACGTGAATTGACATATCGTCTGGCAAGTGGATTTCTGTAACTGGCTTATCTGATTCAAGGTCAATTTCGTAAGTTTTTTCTGTATATTTTTTTACGTTTCCAGATGCATCTTCAAAAGTGAAGTACATTTCGTTTTGAATAGGAGCATTTTCACGACCAACAAAAATTGGAACAAGAGATTTTAGCTCTAGTTCAGTTGAAATCTGTTTTGCTGATTTCAATGCTGGTAAAACGTAGAAACCGTTTATAACTTTTCCGTTGTCTGTAACTTTAAAAGCAAGTTGTGTTTCACCGTTAATAACATCTCCTGGTGCTGGTAAAATTGTTTCTACCATTGGAGCTGTTACATCTCTAAATGCTGACATTCTGATAATTGATTCTTTTCCAGTTGAGTCAATTGCACGAACTTCAAGAGTGATTAAACCTTCAGACATGGCAACTAGAGAAAGATCTATACCGTAAACATCACCCCCAGTTTTCTCAACTTTACGCCAAGCATTTTCGCCGTTTACAGCATAATCTACGCTAACAATTTTGTTTGCATCTGTTGCTTTCACTTCAAAAGCAAGATTATCTTGTAGCCAAGCTTGTTCTCGAGATTCTACAAAATCTAATGAAGGATTTTCGTTATCAACCCAGAAATTAACAGCTTCTGTTGAATATTCAATTCCTTGGCTATCTGTGATTATTAGTTGAACATCAGCATAATAGCCTTCTTTTGTAGGATTGATATGAACCAATGCTCCATCAACAACAACTTCCAAATTTGCATTTTTACTTGCTAGTCGAGCAGTAAAAGGACGAGGAACATTTACATATCCTGTAATTGAATCCTCTGTTGTGAGCATTCTTTCATTTTTTTGATTATAAACTTTGCTATTTTCAAAAGTGATTTTTTCATCATCGTTTAAGCCAAGTTCAGGCATTGCGCGAACAACACAAATTGTACCGATTTTATGAGCACTTTCCACTTTGTCTGCTACTGCAAAAATTTCAATATCAGTGATTTCTGCAGGAAGATTTTTTAGAGGAATAAATGCTTCGTATTCATCAGAAGTTGCAACTTTTTTTGGAGTTAGATTTACAACTGAACCATCTCCAATTTTGTAACTAATACTTGTTACTGGTAATTCTGCTTTTGCAACAACTCTGATAGAAGAATTTTGCTCTTTTGCCCCAATGAACGGAAGAACAACTTTCATTCCATCACGATAAGTAATTCCATCAATACTATCAAATGTTACATCAACTGATGTTTCTTTTTTCACGCTAAACTTGCTTGTTACAAGTTTTTCTTTCACATCTTTTACAGAAACTTCTATAGAAGAAACTCCGGCACTTAGCATATCAAAAGAAATTGCACCAGCTTCAGCAGCAGCAAAACTGTTTTCTGAGAAGTTTTCTACAGGAAGTGAAGCAATCTTTAATCCACCAAAAGAAAGTGCATCTTGATAATATGCGGTGTAGTAAATTTGTTTACCTTCAATCCAAGTGATAGCAGGAGCTGCTGCTACAGGTGGTTTTGCTTTTGGATTTGCCACGTAATCAGGTTCTGGAAGTGGTGAAACTTTTGAAACAGCCACAGCGGCATAAGTTTCTGCGCTTTCTGCAGATTTTGCATACATTTCAATGATTGTTATGCCTTCATCAAAGCTTACATTTGAAAAATCCATTACGAAGGAACCGTCTGTGCCAACATCAACCTTACTGAATTTCGGCATTTCGAATCCTTCTAGCTTTGCATTTGCAGCGCTTTGTACGTTTGTTAAAAATCTATAACCAAATTCGATTCCCTCTTTTAGATATTCTGATTTTACAGCACCTTTTACAATCACGCTTTCAAAACCATTGTACACACCAGTTTTATCCAACATAATTACTGGAGTTTTTTCTGGAATCACAAAATTTATTTCATCAGAAAGATATGTGAGATTTTTATCTGTAGTGATTTTTACTTTTGCACTGTCAGATGTTCCAGTTTTTCCTGTTGTTTTTACATAAATTGTATTGTCTGAAACGCTTACAGTTGCGTAATCTGTTGCTGGAACAAATTCTGCTTTTACAGCATTTCCACCAACGAAGTATCCGAAACTTGTGCCATCCCCCAATGTTTTGTGGTTAAATACAACTTTTGGTTCAGAGCGAACTTTTGACAAGTTTGTTTCGTATACGTAGTAAACATTTTCTGTCACTCTATTGTAAATATCTTCTGCGTAAACCTTGATTTCTAGCAATCCCCAAGGTGTGTTTGTTAGTGGGATAGAAAACTTTGTTTCGCCTTTTGGTTGTTTTAGTAAAACTTCCCCAGATAAAGCAGGGATATCATTAATTGTCCAATAAATACGATTTAATCCAGCGGAACTGAAAACTTTTCCTGTTAAAACTGGATTTGATTCTGGGTGAACTTCCATTCCGTTTGAGTAGTTTTCATCGTTTACAAATGCTTCTGTAAAAGAAGGAACTGCTTCTCTTACGTAATATGGAATTGTTGATACATTACCCTTTGTTTGATGTACGTCTTCTGCCCAAACTTTTAAAGTGTGAGAACCTTCTGCAAGACCTTCTTCTTCACCAGATTTTTTTAGCTCTTCAAAAATATCAATATAGAAAACTGCTTCTGTTGGTAAGCTGTGTTCTTGCCCATTATCCACAGACCAATAAACCATTGCAACGCCATCATCATCTTGGATTGAACCACGGATAAATAGTTCATCCTCAACAACTGGGCCTTTATCGTTTTTGTCTGTTGCGTCATAAATTGGAGTTGAAAGACTTACAACTGGCAAATCAGCTTCTAAATCAACTGGAAGTTTTTTCTTCATTACAGAAACGTTTCCAGATTTATCAACTGCTGTGATAACAAGTTCTTGTGTTTTTGCTGTTTGTCCGCGAATATCAAACTCTTTTATCCAATATGGATTTCCAGCTACTAAATCAAATTCACCTTCATCATCACCTAGTTTATATGAAATTGATGTAACACCGATTGTGTCGTAAGCAGAGCCTGCTACAGAGAAAATACCGTTTATTGCTTCGTCTTCTTTTGGAGAGAATAAGTGAATGTCAGGAGCTGTGTTATCAACAAAGAATAAGAATGATGAAGTACCTTCTGTTCCTTGTAAGTCTAGACCTTTGAACCAGCAAACTTGTGGCCCATCTTCAAGATCTTTTGTATTGATTGTTAAATTGAATGTCCATTTGAAATCTTTTTTGTTGAATTTTAATTTAACTTCTTCGTATTTTTCGCCATCTAGAGAGTAAACGAGGTTTTTGATTCCGTTTCCATCTACAACTTCACCATCTAAAGTGATTTTACCAGAAACTAGTTGGCCTAATTCATAATTAAAAATTGTTGTTTTTGGGCTTTTTCTGTCTAAGTGCCAGTATACATCTACAGGATGTCCAGGAGTTCCGTTTACGTCAACGCCGGTTACTGTGATTTTGTGCTTTCCTTCAGCCATTTTTGTTGTATCGAGGTAGTATGACCAAAAGTCTTGCCCTTCAGCTCTCACAGGATTTTCTACATCATCATCGAAAACAAGAGAAACATAAGAAACTGCGTCATCATCAATACATGTACCAACAATGTTTAGGTTTCCAGGTACACGCATTTCTGGAGGAGGGTTTGTAATACCAGCGATTGGCAAGTCTGATTCTGGGTCAATATAAATATTGTATGGACCTGCAACAGAAACGTTTCCACCTTCGTCCTCTGCAGTAACCATAATATTATACTTACCTTCTTTTTTGTCTTGGATATCAAAACTTTCCTGCCAGCTTTCTGTTTTTTCTACAGATCTTTCATCGAAATCTCTGCTACCACCAGCGAAAAGCAATCCTCCTAGACAAAGAAATAATACAACATTAAACAAATAATTTTTTTTCATAAATCAACAACAACTCCAAAAAGGAAATTCTCCTCATATACATTCTCTATCCAAATTTTAAAAAAGTAAAGAAAATTCGTATTTTTTAAGAAAATATTATGAAAAAAAAGACAAAATCGTAGTTTTTGAAAGATTTTTTAGGATTTTTTTCAGATTTTTAGGCATTTTAAACAAAAAAAAATGCCAGCATGATATTCTCACACTGACATTTCCTCAAAAATTATTTATGTAAAATGTAAAACTATTCCATCATTAAACTGAAGATTCTATCTAAGTCATCTGAATTATAATAATCAATTTGAATAGAACCTTTTTTCAAATCACCTTTGATAAAAACCTTTGTTCCAAGTTTTTCGATTAACTGCTGTTCTAAAGACTGTAAATCTGGATCTTTTTCAGTTTCTTCTTTTGATGATTTTTTGATTTCTGTTTTAGCGATTGGTTTTCCGTTCATTTCTTGAGCTTGATTTTCAGCTTCACGAACAGACAATCCTTGTCCCATAATTCGACCAAAAAGAATTCTCATATCAGAATTGTTGCCAACTGAAAGCAAAGCACGAGCATGACCAGCTGTGATTTTGTCCTCAGCCAAAGCATTTTGCATATCTTCTGGAAGTTTTAGCAAACGAAGAGCATTTGCAACTGTAGAACGATTTTTTCCAACACGTTTTGCAACTTCTTCTTGGGTAATATTTGCCATATCCATAAGTTTTTTGTATGCCAAAGCTTCTTCTAAAGCATTCAAATCTTCACGTTGGATATTTTCGATAAGGGCAACTTCCAGTTTGTTTTCTTCGGAAAAAGATTTTACACGAACAGGGATTTGTGTTAATCCTGCAAGTCTAGCAGCTCTTGTACGGCGTTCCCCTGCGATGATGTAATACATTCCGTTTCCAGCTTCCTCAACCAAAGGCGGCTGAATAATCCCGTGTTCTTTTATAGAATCTGCCAATTCTTGAAGAGCTTCTGGATCAAACTCTGTTCTTGGCTGATGTGGGTTTGGTTGAAGTTTATCTAAATCTAAAAGAAAATCGGCACCAGGATTGCTATTGTTATTTGCTGAAATCCCAGTTGAAATTACATCATCATCGTCGATAGAAGCTTCGCTTAGCAAAGCTCCTAAACCTTTTCCAAGTGCTGGCTTAGCCACGTTCAATTACCTCTTTTGCTAAATTCTCATAACTTCTTGCACCTTGGCAACTTGCATCGTATTTGCAAATTGGAAGTCCGTGAGATGGAGCTTCAGACAAGCGCACGTTTCTTGGAATAATTGTATTGAACACAAGGTCTCCAAAGTGTGCTTTTACTTGCAAAATAACGTCTTGGGCAAGGCGTGTTCTAGAATCATACATTGTGAAGAAAATTCCACCAATTGTTAGGTTTGGATTAATGGATTTTTGAACTTTTTTTACAGTTTGCAACAAAAGTGTGATTCCTTCCAAAGCAAAATACTCACATTGCATTGGAATAAGAACTGCGTCTGCGGCTGCAAGACCGTTTAGAGTTAAAATCCCCAAAGATGGTGGACAGTCAATTAAAATGTAATCGTAGTTTGGTCGCAAAACATCCAAACATTTTTTCAAGAAAAACTCTCTATCTTTTTGATCAACTAACTCGATGGCAGCACCAGACAAATCGATAGAAGCAGGAATTGCATCAAGATTTTCTACAGGTGTTTTTCTAACAACTTGTTCTGCAGATGCTTGTCCTGCCATAAATTCATAAATAGTAGGCTTGTCTTTTGTAACACCAACGCCAGAAGACATATTTCCTTGAGAGTCAAAATCAACCAATAAAACTTTTTTTCCAGTTTGTGCAAGATATGCACCAATATTTATGGCAGAAGTTGTTTTTCCAACCCCACCCTTTTGATTAACAAAAACGAAAATCTTTCCCATGGGATATAGTATATCATTTTTTTTAAATAACGTATATATTTATTTTATATGGATTTTTTTAATGATGAAATTTTACAAAATTGTGGAAATCTTTTAAGTGCAACTTTTTCAAATCCCTTAAAAACCATTGAAAATATTGAGTTTGATAAAATCAGGATAAAATTATCAAACCCAGAAAAGTTGGAGTTTTCCACATCAAGTTACAAAAATACACAAGTTTTCCACAAGCTATACACAGCAGAAAAAATTTTATTTTTTTTCACAAATGACTTTATTTCACAGTATAAAAACATCACAGTTGAAACACGAGAAGCAACTTTAACAGTTTTGACAAATAAAAAAGGCGAGAAAAAGCTTCTAAAAAAGAAGAAAGCAATTTCACCAGTACAAAGCTTAACATCCCTTCCTCACAACAAAACAAAGAACTACATTTTGAAAGAAGGTGTGGCTGTTCCATTTTTGGTTGAGCTTGGAGTTATGACAAAAGATGGTAAAGTTCACAACCAAAAATACGATAAATTCAAGCAGATAAATCGTTTTTTGGAATTTGTAGATGATATTTTGCCAGAAATTCTAAAACCGATTTTAGACGAAGACAAGGCGCAAAAACGACCTTTGGAAATCACAGATTTTGGTTGTGGAAAGTCTTATTTGACATTTGCACTATATCACTATCTTGTTGTACTAAAAGGACTTAAAGCAAATATAAAAGGCTTAGACTTAAAAAAAGATGTAATAAATCACTGTAACAATCTTGCAGAAAAATGTGGATATAAGTCCTTGATTTTTACCACTGGAGATATTGTAGAATATCGAGATTCCCAAAAAGATGCAGAAAATCCGTTAGACTTGGTTATCACTCTACACGCTTGTGACACTGCCACAGATTACGCTTTGGCATACGCTGTAGAGCACAAATCTAAAGGGATTTTGTCAGTTCCTTGCTGCCAGCACGAGATAAATTCCCAGCTAAAAAAACAATGTTCAGAGCCAAGTTTTAACGCACTTTTAAAATATGGCATTATAAAAGAAAGATTTTCTGCTTTGGCAACAGACGTTTTGCGTGTAGAAGCCCTAGAATCCATGGGATATAAAACTCAACTTTTGGAATTCATTGATATGGAAAACACTCCGAAAAACCTAATGATTCGGGGAATTCTCAAAGAGTTTTCCACAAGTTATGCACAATCAGAAAATCAACTTTCAAATGATGGAAAATCGTTAAAAAATGCGTTAAATGTTAATCAAACACTTTTAAGTTTATTGAATTTAGAGTAGTTTAGACAAAGTGAAAATTAGTTTTGTAGAAAAACAAAACTAAAAAAATGTTTGCGTTGCAAACAATACAGTGTGAAAAGTGGAATATCAACAAAAAATGATTTTGAGTTCCACATCCTTTTTTGGGAGGTTTTCGATGGAAGAAATCCAAAAATTAGTTGAAAATCAACGTAATTATTTTTACACAGGTGAAACAATCCCTGTAGCATTCAGAAAAAAGATGTTAAAAAATCTTTCAGAATGTATCAAAAAATACACTCCAGAAATTTTAGAAGCTTTGCATACAGATTTGAATAAATCTAGATTTGAAGCTTATGTAACTGAAGTCTCTATTGTTCAAGAAGAAATTTCTTACACATTAAAACACCTTTCAAAATGGGCAAAGCCACACAGAGTAAAAACTCCAATTGCTCAATTTCCATCAAAATGTTATCAGTACTATGAACCTTATGGCGTAACTCTCATCATGGCACCATGGAACTATCCTTTCCAATTAACATTGGCTCCATTAGTTGGTGCTCTTTGTGGAGGAAACTGTGCTGTGCTAAAACCATCAAATTATTCTCCAGCAACTTCTGCAATTATCAAAAAAATCATTTCTGAAACTTTTGATCCAAAATACGTTGCAGTTGTAGAAGGTGGCCGAGATGCAAATACACATCTTTTGGAACAACCTTTTGACTACATCTTTTTCACCGGCGGCGTAACTGTTGGAAAACTTGTTATGGAAGCAGCAAGTAAACACTTAACTCCAGTAAGTCTTGAACTTGGTGGAAAAAGTCCTTGTATCATCGATGAAACAGCAAATATCGATTTAACAGCAAAACGCCTTGCTTGGGGAAAATATATCAACGCTGGTCAAACTTGTGTTGCCCCGGACTACGTTCTTGTTCATTCATCAGTAAAAGATAAATTGCTAGAATCTCTTGTAAAATGGGTAAAAGTTTTCTATCAAGAAAACCCACTTGAAAATCCTAACTTGCCAAAAATCATTACACAAAAGCACTTTGAAAGAGTTTCAGCTTTTGTTGATGGAAGCAATCCTGCAAATGGAAAGGTGATTTTCGGAGGAACAACAAACCCAGAAACAAGACAAATCTGTCCTACAATCTTGGACGGCGCAACTCCAGACTCACCTGTTATGAGCGAAGAGATTTTTGGACCTGTTCTACCAATTCTTACATTTAACAAAATCGAAGAAGCTATTGATTTTGCAAGAAATAGACCAAAACCACTTGCTCTATACTTGTTTACAACTAGCAAAAAAGTGGAAAAACAAATTGTTAGCACACTTTCTTACGGTGGTGGATGTATAAACGATGTTATCGTGCATCTTGCAACATCTTACATGCCATTTGGTGGCGTTGGAAATAGTGGAATGGGTGCTTATCACGGGAAAGACAGTTTCACAACTTTCACACACGCAAAAAGCATCATGAACAAAGCAAACTGGCTTGATTTACCAGTGCGCTATCCACCATACACAGAGAAAAAACTTGATTTGGTAAAACACATCTTGTAACAATACAGGTGGACAAGGGACGTTTCACTTAAACCCTTGACTCACCTTTGTTTCGGTTCTTCAAACATTGTAGAACCGAAATCTTGTGAAAAAAAGAAAACGCTGCCCTGAACTGTTTTTCAGCTTAGGACAGCGTTTTTTTTGTTAGTAGAAACTGAACAATAAATTAGTATTTTTTACGATATTGACTTGCAAGATTGTGGCGTGGGGCCTTTTCTTCTGCAAAGTTTACACGCAAACGACGACCTTCTAAATCTTTTCCGTTCAAACCAGCGATAGCTTTTTTTGCATCTTCTTCGGTTTCCATTTCTACAAAACCAAAACCCTTTGATTGTTCTGTTACCTTATCTCGAATCACTTCTGCCGACAAAACATTTCCATATTGAGCAAATGCATTTTTCAAAGTGTCTTCAGTTGTAACAAAACTCATATTTCCAATATAAACGCGAACTGACATAATTCTCCTTGTTTCATAAACAATAACGATTTTTTTTATTTTCGTAAAGGATAAAAAAAATATATGGATAAAATCACAAGATTTTTACATTGATAATATCATATTTATTTGGTGATTTTTTTGATTTAATCTAATGCTATGACACAGGAGCAACTTCGTAGTATTCTTTCAGATAACATTAAAATCCGCAGAAAACAGCTTAATATCTCCCAATCAAAACTCGCCGAAATGATTGATATGTCTGCAAACTACATAACTGATATAGAAAACCAGCGAACCTGGGTTAGCGATACAACATTGATAAAAATTGCATCTGTTCTCGGTGTTGAAGTTTACGAACTCCTAAAACCTCATACAAATAATATAATAGCAAACGATTCTCAAGTAAAAGAAAACGCTGGACTTATTTTACGTGAAAAACGGGAAGAACTAAAAAAGATGCTAGATTACAAAATCGACGAAGCCATCAGTTTGATTTTAGAATCCGAACCAGAATTTCATAGCTCCCAAGAATTCTAAGGGAAAATAATGACAAACAGTTTTGTAGAATAATAAGTTTTGTTAACAAGTTAAAAACTTATGCGCAGCCTATCCACAGGGTATTTTATCAAAACAACCCAATACACGTGAGTTACCCACGGAATGCTCACAGAGCCATTCCTGAAATCTAACCCAAACACGTAAGCAAAAATCTCAAAACACCCAAAATCAACCTACTTGCCCAGAGTCCAGAGACCGGCAAGGTCTCTGGTCGTTTTTGGGAAAGAGAGAGGTATGGAGAGAGAGAACCCTTTTAATCGAAAAAAAGGGTTCTCTCTCTCCATGAAGTTTAGCAGCTTTTCAAAGCTGTACTCCTCCCAAAGTCTTGGGAAAAAATATATTTACATTAACCGAAAGAAAAAATAATTTTTTTCTTAATCCTTCCGATAATGTGATATGAGTTTTTTGCCACCAGAGTTTGCAGAATTTTTACAACCAAACTGCAATCGATTTGAATATTTAAAATCTTGGATTACAAAACTAGAAATCCCATTTACAGTTTTACCAATCGATTCAAAAAATCACATTTTTATCAATTTTCCAAAAAGCTGCTACTCTCCTATTTTCAAAACAAAAACAATTCTCGTCCATTACGACCGAGTTGAAAATACTCCCGGTGCCAACGATAACAGTGCCGCCGTTTACCAAGTATTACTTTGGGTAAAGAAAATCTACAATTCACCAAAACTTCACAATTTGCGAGTTATCTTCACAGACGGAGAAGAACTTGGCTGTACAAAAGAACAAGGCGCCTACGGAATTGCAACCCTTTACAAAAAACTTGGAATCACACAAGACGAAGTTTTTGTTTTAGACGGTTGTGGACGGGGAGATGTTTTAGTTGTGTCCACTGCGGGAAAAGATCTAAAAATAAACAAAAGTTATCAATCAACTTTTGAAGCCCTTTACAACAAAGCAATTTCCCTTGCGGCAAAGACTTCCCCAAACAAATGGATAACAATCCCAGTTCCCTACGGTGATAACGCAGGATTTATCGCTTGTGGCATTCCCGCAGTTGCAATCACAGTTTTGCCATCAGAGGAAGCCACCACATACATGCGCCAACTCCAAAAAGAAAAAACCTTCTCAAGAACTGTTTTAGACAGAAAAGTTGGTACAAAATCCATAGACCAAGTTGAAAATCTCCAAGAAAAAGAAAAGCTCCCTTGGACATGGAGAAGTATGCACTCACAATACGACAACATCTCCATCCTAACCCAGGAAGCTTTCATGTTGATAGATAGATTTTTAGACAACCTCGCCGATTCTAAGACGATAAGGTGATTTTCAGCTCTATGAGGGGAGAAAACCCATTTTTTTCGATAAAACGGGTTTTCTCCCCTCAAACTCCCCTCTTTCCCAAAAGAACGACCAAAGAGCTAGTCGCTCTCTGGACTCTAGACAAATAAGTTGGTTTTGTTTTACTAAGAATTTTACCTCACGTGATTGGGCTAGATGTCAGGCACGACTGTTCCAGCGTGCCGTGTTTAGACAACTTCCCAACTCTTAATTCCGAATTCTTAATTCTGAATTCTCTTCCCTTCCACTAAAAAATGCTACTGCAAAACCAGCAACAGCACAAATCAAAGCCATAACAAAAGCACCAATTTTTCCGTCAGCGAAAAGAACTCCAGTTTCTTTAATTGGTAGAACAGCGAAAACAGAGCCGATTACCAAGCCAAAAATTGCCCCGTAGGTTTGATTTGGCACCTTATCCAATAAAACTTGAACGCCTTTTGCACCAGCGAAAATCCCGATTAAAACGCCAACAGCCATCAAACAAATAATAGGGAGATTAAAATCAGAAATCGCAGCAATAATGGTAGAATAAATCCCCAAAATCACCATCAAAAATGAACCAGATATCCCCGGAATAATCATAGCGAAAGCTGCCAAAGCGCCACCTAAAATCAACTTAATGGCAAGACCGAAAGTAACCTGAGTTTGAATAGCAGAAATCACATTATCAGTGTTTACAAAAACCATCACAATCATGATAAGGAACGCAACAGCGGCACAAACCCAGTTTCCAAGATTTTCTTTTTTCACAGCAAGATTTGTTCTACGCAAAATCAGCGGAATACTACCCAAAACAATTCCCGCAAAAAAATACTGAGTCTGAACAGGGAAATTTTCAAACAAAAATGTTACAAGCTTACTAAATCCGATAATTCCAATCCCCATCCCAATAGCGAGAGGAAGCCAGAATTTCCATTTAGCAAAAATCTGCTTTATATTAACCGAAATTACACCAATTAATTCATCATAAATTCCAAAAACCACGGCCATAGTTCCCCCGGAAACCCCAGGAATAACATTTGCCACACCAATAACAATACCAGCCAATATCAATTTAAAAAGTTTCATAAGAAAACTATACCCAACTCCAAAATTGTTTTCAATACAAAATTCCCCCAAAAATCAATTTCTAACATTACTAAAATTGGGGGTTCCCTTAATCTGCGATTAAGGTCAGGCTTTCCAGGATTACGGCTTTCGCCTCCAAACCTTCGGTTCAGCTTCGCTGTCCTTCCAATCCTTAACCCATAGCTTATCCCCAAAATGAATAAAAATAAACAAAAACCTATGCAAACTTGACTTGATAAGGGCTTTTAGAGTATGTTTATACAATAAGAATGAATAAACATACAACTTTTTAACGGAGTACAGACAAACACTTCTCCTGAAATAGCGTCGAAGTGCTTGTCCCAAAGTTTGCGTTGCAAACTTTCTTATATACTGCTGTTTCTCACTGCGTTGCGAAACAGCGAAAAAAGTTTAATCGGAAATTGATATTTCCTCATAACCTTTTTTAACGGAGAACATAAATGAAAGAGCGACTTACCCGTCTTAAAATTATTCGCAAATTGATAAAAACCTATAGAATCGAAAGTCAAGAAGCTCTTTTAGGCTACCTTAACAAAGAAGGTTTTGAAGTTACACAAGCGACCCTATCCCGCGACTTAAAATTACTTAAAGTTGGAAAAATTTCTGACGGACACAACGGCTACGTTTACACACTTCCAGGAGAAGAAGATCGACAAGAATCAGATTTATCCCTTGCACAAGACTTTATGCGTGGCTACATTTCTATCGAGTGTTCTGGAAATATTGCTGTTATCAAAACATATTCTGGATACGCCGACGTTGTTGCACAAAGTTTAGACACACTTGGAATGGACGAAATTCTTGGAACTATTGCTGGTGGTGACAACTGTGTATTTGCTTGTCTTAGAGAAGGCGTTTCTGGTGACCAATTTTTAGACGCACTAAAACTAAAAATCCCAGAATTAGACGAATAATTCCCCTAAAAACTCTTTTCTTAATTCCTCATAACGTATATAGTAAGCTAATCCAGATTTTGGATTTAATATATTTACCAAGTGAAGTTTATATCTTGGTCATAGGAGATAAATCATGGAATGGAATAATGCAGATTCTTATGAATCATGGAAAAAACTTATGTCTCTAAAGGGACAAGTTTCTCTAAAAAAAGAATTAAATGCTGATCGTGTAAAAAACTATTCTGCAAAAATGGCAGCTGGTCTTACATATAACTACGCAGCAAAACAAGTAAATGACCAAATTCTTGGTGTAATGCAAAATCTTGCTGATGAAATGGAACTTACAGGTAAATTCGCAGAACTTTACAACGGTGCTACAATCAACACTGGAGAAAACCGCAAAGTTCTACACCACCTACTACGTGGACAACTTGGAAACGACGTTGAATACGATGGAAAAAATGCTCGTACATTCTACGTTGAACAACAAGAAAAAATCGCTGCTTTTGCAAAAGACGTTCACGCAGGAAAAGTTGCAAACGCTAAAGGCGAAAAATTCACAACAGTTGTTCAAATTGGTATCGGTGGTTCTGACCTAGGTCCACGTGCTATGTATCTAGCTCTAGAAGAATGGGCAAAAAAGAACAACACACTAAAAATGAATGCAAAATTCATTTCAAACGTTGACCCAGACGATGGTGCAGCTGTTATCTCTACAGTAGATTTAGCACACACACTTTTCGTACTTGTTTCAAAATCAGGAACAACACAAGAAACACTTGCAAACGAACTTTTTGTAAAAGATTTTATCAAAAAAACTGGACTAAATCCTGCAAATCACATGATTGCTGTTACATCAGAAACAAGTCCACTTGCAAACAACCCAGAATATCTAGCATCATTCTATATTGATGACTACATTGGTGGACGTTTCTCATCAACATCAGCTGTTGGTGGCGCAGTGCTTTCACTAGCATTCGGTGGCGACGTTTTCGCAGCATTCCTAAAAGGTGCAAACGAAGCTGATATCACAGCAAAAAATGCAAATATCAAAGAAAACCCAGCTCTACTAGATGCTTTAATCGGTGTTTATGAAAGAAACGCACAAGGTTATCCTTCAACAGCAATTCTTCCATATAGCCAAGCTCTAAGTCGTTTCCCAGCTCACCTACAACAAGCTGATATGGAAAGTAACGGTAAATCTGTAAACCGTTTCGGAAAACCAGTAAACTACGTAACAGGTCCAGTAATTTTTGGTGAACCTGGAACAAACGGACAACACTCTTTCTATCAACTTTTACACCAAGGAACAGACATTATTCCTCTACAATTTATCGGATTCAATGAAAACCAAAACGGAAACGATGTTGTAGTTGACGGTTCAACAAGCCAGAAAAAACTTTGTGCAAACCTTTCAGCACAAATCGTAGCTTTTGCTTGTGGTAAAGATAACGAAAATCCTAACAAATACTTTGCTGGCGAACGTCCATCAAGTTTGATTTTCGGAAACCAACTAACACCAGAAAGTCTAGGTGCTCTTCTATCACACTTCGAAAACAAAATCATGTTCCAAGGTTTCATCTGGAATCTAAACAGTTTTGACCAAGAAGGTGTACAACTTGGAAAAATCCTAACAAAACAAGTTCTATCTGGAGATATGACAGGCGCTCTTAAAGAATACGCTTCAATCTTTGGTCTATAATTTTTTAGATTGATTTTTACGAAAGCACTCCGTGATTATTTTCGGGGTGCTTTTTTTGTTGATAAAAAAGTCCATATCCCATTTTCACTTCATCAAGTTTTTTACAAAAACTGAAAAATTCTAATAACACCCCATATAAACATTGACTTTACAAGTATCTGGTGGTAAAATCTTTAAGTTAAATATTGGTTTAAAAACCTAAAAAAAAGGAAGAAAATAATGAACGAAAATAAATCAAAAAAAGGTTTAGCTTCAAAAATCGGAGCAATTGTTATCCTTGTTATTGCTGCTTTCGCTTTCATTTATGTGCCAGGAATGACACAATCTGCTGCAAACTCAGGTGTAGAAGTTTACGGTAAATACGACGGTGAAGAAATCACTAATGAAAGTGGTTCTTACTTTATCAGTGCGCTACAACAAGCTTACGCACAAGCAGAAGCAAATGGACAAGAAGTTACAAATGATGCTTTGAACCAACTAATGGAATCAGCTTTCAATCAAACTATAATCACAATGGCTTTCACAGACAATGTTGACAAAACAGGCTTTGTTCCAACTGAAACAGAAATTGTAAACAGAATGATTGAATACATTTCTAGTACAACAGAAGATCCATCAGCTCTTGTTGCATCAATGTCAAACACTGATAAAAACGCACTCTACGATGCTGCAAAAGATGATATTTTATACAGCCGCTATGTTGATGACTTCTTCGGAACAGAATCAGGTCTATACGGTGTTAAATCAACAGCTGCAGAAGATGATTTCATAAAAAACATGAACGTATATCAACGCAAATTTGATATGGTTTCTTTTTCAACAAATGACTATCCAAAATCAGAACTAGTTGCATTCGGTAACAACAACGCTGACTTATTCGTAAAATATGATGTTTCAGCTGTTACAGCTAATGACGAAGCTTCTATAAAATCAATTTTGGATCAAATTAACAAAAATGAAATCACATTTGAAGATGCAGTTACAAATCTTTCAACAAAACGTTTAACAGATGAAAACGGTAAATTTACAAACAATTACAATTATCAACTAAAAGTTAACTTAACTTCAGATGATGATGTAAACTCTGTTGCAACCCAAAACGTTGGTGACATTTCTGGAATTATCAAAATGTCAAATGGATATGCAATTTTCCGCAAAGATGGAGCAAATATCCCTGCAAACTTCAATGATGAATCAATGCTAGAAACTCTAAACGCATATATGGTTTCATACGAAGCTGGTCTTATCGAAGATTACTTTATCAACCTAGCTGAAGATTTTGCAAACGATGCAGTTGCTCAAGGATTTGATGCTGCAGCTAAAAAATACGGTGTAGAATCAACAGAAATTGGACCTTTCCCAATCAACTATGGTAACAGCCCAATGTTCTCATATCTACCAACAGAAGCAGCTCTTGCATCAGCTTCAACAAGTGACTCATTCTTTGAAACAGCTTTCGGATTGAGCCAAAATGAAATTTCACGCCCAGTTGTACTTGGAAGCAACATTGTTGTTCTAAAATATTTAGGTGAAGAAAATGGTGAACCAGTAGATGATTTTACATATATGTATTATTCATCATTAATGAATAACTACGAAGTTCAACATGCTACAGTTTATAGCGATAAAGTTGAAAACAACGTGCTAGAAGCTTACTTCAACCAACTTGTATCAAATATGTCAACTGATGAATAATTCTTATTCAATAAAACCCTGTCTGGTAGAAACCCGACAGGGTTTTTCTGTCTTATACAACGAAAAGCCTCTCTACTCAAAATACGCACCAAAAGATTCAATTCTAAAAATAGTAAATAACCTTGAAATTTTACCAAACACACTGATTCTTTGTTTTTCTCCAGTGCTAGGCTATGGCTTAGAAGAGCTTTTAGCAAAATTGCCAGAAAACTGTTTTATCCTTGCACTAGAAAAAGACAAAGCTTTATACGATTTTTCATTAACAGAAAGCGAATCACTAGTAAAAAATGCTATTCAGCAAAAAAACGCATTTCTTTATCTTCACACAGAAAATCCTTTGCAAATAGCAAAACTGGTAAACAATTATGAAATTGACAGCTTTCAAAATATTGATTTTCCAAAAATCGCCACATTCAAGCGTGTTTTACCCCTGGATTTTAGCGGTGGAGCAAAACTGAACTCAGATTTTTACAAAGAAACCACTTCTCTACTTGATGAAAGCATTTCTCAGTTTTGGAAAAATCGCACCACTCTAATAAAACTTGGTCGCCTTTACGCAGGAAATTTTTTCAAAAACTTAAGTGATATTGCCCAAGACAAAAAGAGCTTTTCATCCATAAACTTGTTTGCAGAAGAATCTCGCAATAAACATATTTTGATTTTAGGAACAGGCCTTTCTCTAGATGAACTATTACCAGCACTAAAAAAAGAAATCCAAGGTTCTAATATACGGGAAAAACTGTTTATCATTTCAGTGGACGCATCTTTGCCAGTTGTAAAAAAGTACGGAATTACGCCGGATTTGGTGGTTGGTGTGGAAGGCCAATTCGCCATCGAAAAAGCTTATATCGGTTTTAATAATTCAAAAATCCCCTTTGCTGCAGATTTACTTTCTCGTCCCTCAATTAAGCGAATATTAAAAGGGAAAACTTGTTTTTTCCTCTCTAAATACACACCCGAATATTTTTTTGATGATTTTCTAAATCTTGCAAAACAGCTAAACATTCCTGCTATCGAGCCTCTTGGCTCTGTGGGACTTGTTGCAGTTGAACTCGCTCTTATTATCCGTGAAAAATGTCAAAAAATATTTTGCTGTGGAACAGATTTTTCATTTCTTCCAGGAAAAACTCACTGCAATGGGGCTCCAGTTCATACTGCAAATCTTTCTAGTTGTAACAAACTTTCCTCCACCGAGCAATTTGCTTCAAGTTTTTCAGGCAGCAATTTTTACATATCAGGTAAAAGTTCTCGCAGAAATCCAAATGCAAAAGAGTTATCTTCAAAAAACTTATACAACTACGGTTTGCTTTTTGAAAAGCGATATTCCAGCGTAAACAATTTGTACGATTTAAGCAAATTTGGGGTTGAAACTGGACTTCCTCAAATCTCTCACGAAGATTTTTTCGAAACTGTAAAATCACAAACTGCACAAATTCATGCTGATAATGAAACTTCTAAACGAACTGAAACTGTTTCCCCTTGTGAAATCGCAAAAATCAGAGAGTTTTTAACATCCCATCACAGTATGCTTTCCGAGATAAAAGATATTCTCACTGGCAACAAAACAGCCACGAACTTGGAAATTTTGCTAAACAAATGCGGATACTTATACCTACACTTTCCAGACGGGGAAAATGGCCCAAAACTCACTTCTGATTTTCTAAAGCGAGTTCGGGCTGAAATTGAATTCTTTTTGAAAATCACAAAGCTTTAGCTACTAAAACAAATCAGTATTTTCTCGAAAACTGTAAAATCCAGTTTTGGATATTATCAAATGATCCAATAAGGGAATCCCCAAAATCCGAGAAGAATCTAGAAGCCTCTTCGTACATTCAAAATCTTCATTAGAAGGCTCCAAATTTCCTGAAGGATGATTATGAGCCACGATTATAGCAGCAGCCCTTTCTGCTATAGCTATAGAAAATATTTCCCGAGGATGAATAACCGTCTTATTTAAAGAGCCGATAGAAACTACACCAACATTAATTACTTCATGAGCCCCATTTAAAGTTATGCAAATGAAATGCTCCTGATTTCGCAAACTATATATTTGCAAAAGAGGCACCACATCTAACACAGACCCGATTCTCATTTTAGGTTTAGCATAAAATCGTTTACCAAACTCCAACGCAGACAAAATTAAAGCAGTCTTACCCGGCCCCATACCTTTTATACTCATCAACGCACTTTTCAGTTCCTTGATATCACGAGTATTTAACACTTCCAAAACTCTCTCTGCCAACTTAGAAACAGGTATCCCTTTTTTACCATTACCCAACAGAGCCATCAGCAATTCCATATCCGACACTTCATCGATACCATATTTCAAAACCTTTTCTCTAACTTCAGGCTTATCTTTTTCTTGGCAATATTCGATGAAATACCTTTTTTTATCAACTTCACTCATCACAAATCCGATATTTTATATATGAATAAAAAACCTTACATAATTTTCTCTTGCTTATTAATTTTACTTGCATTTTCATGTACCACTTTTCCTAAAACTGAACACAAACCAATTCCAGAACAACCATCAATTTACATTGATGCCAATGGAACAAAATCTGCACAGCAACTTTTTAACTTTTTTGTCGCAAAAAATCCTAATGCAAATTACGAAAAAGTAATGCGCCTTGCTGAATATTACGTAGCCGAATGCAAAATCGAAGGTATAAACTCAGATGCAGCCTTTGTACAAATGTGCTTAGAAACAGGATTTTTACAATTTGGCGGTCTAGTAACAGAAAACATGAACAATTTCTGCGGTTTAGGTTCTATCGACAAAAACAATCCGGGAAATAAATTTGAAACAGAGTTACTTGGTGTAAGAGCTCATGTTCAGCATTTGCACGCTTACGGAACAACTAGAGATTTAAACCAAAAACTAGTTGACCCACGATACAAGTATGTAAATCCGAGAGGAAAAGCTCCTACAATCCAAGAACTCGCAGGGACTTGGGCTGCAGACACAAATTACGGTACAAAGCTTCAATCCCTACTCCAACAACTATCTGCTTTTTAAGCGCTTTTCATACTCCTTAAAAAACAGCCAACTCTGCCTCCATGTTTTCTTCTGGAATAACATTGGGAGGCACGTCTGGAATACTACTGGGAGCATTTTCAACTGTTCCGTCAAACTCTTTTCCAGTCTTACTTGTTTTATCGTTTTTAAACATTGGTCTAAATTCCACATGTTCTGCCACAATACCAATTTTCGACATTTTATTTCCAGAATTATCAGTCCAACGCCCTTGTTTCAAACGACCAACAACTCGGACACCGCGTCCTTTTCTGCAATTTTCACCGCACAACTCAGCCATACGCCCCCAAGTTTCCACTTCAAAAAAAGATACTTCTGTTTCAAAAGTCCCAGTTTCTGATTTGTAGCATCTGTTAGCAGCAATCGAAAACTTACAAAATTTAGTACCCTTTGCTGTTTCGTCTAAAACAGCATCCCTAACAACATTTCCTTCAATAAGGATAGAATTTAATGGATTCATAAATACTCCTAAAAAACACACGATAAAAGCTTTTCCAAAAGTCTAAAATCGCATTTTCCAGTTCAACAATTTTTCTTATAAGGCCTTACATATTTATTATTTAAAGAAAACTTACAAAAATTTAAAAAAAATCCCAAAAAAAATAAAAAAAATTCAAAAAAAAGCCCTGCACAACAAAAGTTATACAGGGCAAGTATAAAAGGAGGATAAATAGGTGATAAAGAACATTTTACAAAAATTCTAAATTCACCTTTATGTGATTAAAGACCCGAAATGAAAATACTATGGTTCGATAAATTTATAACCGATTCCACGAACAGTTTGAATAACTTGTTGTGCATCGCCAATTTCACCAAGTTTTTGGCGAAGTCTAGAAATGTGAACATCCAAAGTTCGTGTAGTTTCTTTTGTATTTTTTGTCCAAACATCATTAAGTAATTGTTCGCGAGAAACAATCTCATTTGCATGTTGATAGAAATATTTTAAAATGCGAATTTCTTTTGCCAATAAACGAATTTCTTTACCATCTTGCTTGATAACACCAGCTTTTAAGTCAATTTCAAGATTTCTTTTTCCCCGAGATGATGATTTTA
This sequence comes from Treponemataceae bacterium, assembly GCA_045631425.1. Taxonomy (GTDB): domain Bacteria; phylum Spirochaetota; class Spirochaetia; order Treponematales; family Treponemataceae; genus Treponema_I. The sequence continues at coordinate 38,238 of JAZQUR010000097.1, forward strand.
ACAATTTAGCAACTTTTTCTGCCAAATCCTCTAAAGAATATCCCTTTGGCAAAATTTCAGAATCCTTCATTCCTGCTAAAGTTAATTTTACATTTTCATCTTCAAATTCTACATTGATAGTTTTTTGTTCCATTTGGTAACTCCACATATTTATTTTTTATGCAACTTTATATTAATTTATCAACCTTAAATATATCTAAAAATCCAAATAAATGTTACAAAAAAAATCTTTTAATTGTAAATATTTTACATTTTTGATAAAATCTTCTACATGAAAAAAACTAATTTAATTATTTTAATCGTTTTTACAACTTTAATCCTAGGACTTCTAGGAACACTACTTTGGTTTCAATGTTTCAATCCACGCCGTGGACTTCCAGAACACATTGATTTTTCACTAGAATATCAAACTCTACTTTCCACAGAAGATGCGTTAGAAGATTTTGACTTTGCTTTTGATATGGTGAAATCCAGACATCCCATTTGGCTTGAAAAAAATCCAAAAGCAAAAGACATAAAGAAATCTTTTATCAATCTTTACAAAGAAAAAAGAGAAGCTCTAAGCCGAAAAGAAGAAATTTCCGTATCAGAATTGTATCAAGAACTTTCAGAACTTTTTGCAATTTTAGGCGATGGACACACAAGAATCTCTTTCAACACAAAAGAAGAACTGTATGTTGATGATTTTTCTTATGCAACTAGTTTTGGCGCTCCAATTTCCATCAACGGTATATCAACAGATGATTTATATCAGCTTTTTTTATCCCGCAACTCTTATGAAGTAGAATCCCCAATTAAAGACAAATTCCTTTCAGGATATATTTATAAACAATCCGTTTTGGAATTACTTGGTTTTGATACATCAAAAGGTGTTGAATTCGTCTATGAAGCGAAAGACGGAACAATAGCAAAAAAACACAAACTTGTACCACAATCAAAAATCTTCAATCCGCCAGTGACTTATATAAAATCACTCATGAAAACTCACGGCTACACAGAAAGTGAAATCGAAGAAAAGTTTCCACAACAACTTTCTAAAGATTATACAAATCAAACCAATTACATAATAAGAGGGAATCCAAATAATTTTGTTTATTATGAAATCAATTACGATTCAAAGGCAGCATTATTACATCTTTCACAATGTATTTATGACGAATACTATGTGGAAACAGTAAAAAGCTTTTTCCAGACTGTTGTAGATGGGAATATTCCAAATATTGCAGTTGATTTATGCGGTAACGGCGGTGGAAACTCTTACGTTGCAAACGAATTTATCAAACATCTTGATGTAGATTCCTATAAAACTTGGGATATGGAAATGCGTCTTGGACCAATATTAAAGTCCTTCAAAAATCAAACTATCAAAAATGACAAATATTCTACCAATTATTCTGGAAATGTTTATGTTCTAACAGATTCTAGCACATACAGTTCTGCAATGAAATTTGCCATGCTGATAAAAGACAACAATATCGGAAAAGTAATTGGTGAACCATCTAGCAACAAGCCTTCTAGCTATGGAGATATTTTACAAAATAATACTCCAAACTCAAAACTGGAACTTTCTGTTTCTTATAAAAAATGGCACAGAATCGACCAATCAAAAAGTGATGAGTTAATTGAGCCAGACTACCCTTGTAACGGAGCATCTGCACACCAAAACTTCCTCATTATAGCATTTTACAACGAATTTAGAGGTAACAAACTTCTAGAAGAAACATTGCCTCTAGACACAATTCTTTCAACGGAAGAGGCTTTAGAGGACTTTGACTTCGCACTAGAATTGCTTAAAAATAGACATCCTATTTGGATTGAAAACGCAGAAAAAGCAAAATCCTTAAAACAGTCTTTTATAGATTTACACCAGACAAAAAGAAAAGCTCTCAGCCAAAAAGAAAATATAACAGTTCTTTCACTATACAAAGAACTAAGTGAACTTTATGCTATTTTAGGCGATGGGCACACACATCTTACTATTAACAGCCCAGAAAAAATTATCGATAATATAATGTACTTTGGAGTTTATGGAACTCCTATTGCAATAAATGGAATTGATATAGAAGATTTGTATCAGGTTTTTCTAAAACGTCATTCTTATGAAGTAGAAACACCGGTAAAAGAATTTTTTGAGAACAAAGCAATCCTTTTTGAGAGTTATTTAGGGTTGGCCGATATTGATACTTCAAAAGATGTTGTTTTCACATATGAAACCAAAAACGGTCCAAAAGATGTTTCACATCACTTTATTTCACAAGAGGATTATGTTAAGCCAACAAAAGATGAAGTAGCGTTGTTTCTTAAAAATGAAGGGTTTTCAGAAGAGGAAATAGAAAAATTTCTTCAAGAAAAGTTTCCAACCGAAAACACAGATGAAGAATCAAAAATCGATAAATCCAATATCTGTTGGTATGAAATCGATTCCGAAAACAATGTAGGAATTTTCACATTAACTGAATGTACAAATAGTGATTACTATTTAGCTTCCTTAAAAAGTTTTTTTGCAGATGTTATGGCTAAAAATATTTCAAATATAGCTGTGGACTTGCGAGGAAATGGTGGTGGAAATTCAGAAGTAGCAACAGAATTTATAAAATATTTAGACGTACAATCCTATGACTTTATTTCATCTGAGTACAGAAACGGAGGTTCACTACAAAAAGTTTCAGGAACAAACAAAAAAAATGTCTCAAATGGTACAAATTATTCTGGAAATGTTTATATTTTAACAAATTATAATTCGTACAGTGCATCAATGGTTTTTGCACAAATTATTCAAGATAACAAAATCGGAAAGATAATTGGAGAGCCATCTGGAAATAAACCAAATTGTTATACTTCTATACATCTTGAAAATTTTCCTAATTCAAAACTAAACATACAAATTTCAACTCAAATCCAACACAGAATCGACCAATCAAAAGGCGACAGTTTACTGGAACCAGATTACCCTTGTCCATCAAAAGAAGCAATCAATGTTTTATATGAAGTTATCCAAAAGTAAAACTGTATAAACAAAAAAGCTGGAAACCAACCATAAATTGATTTCCAGCTTTTTTCGCTTTTGAAAATTTTATCTATTTCAACAATTTTGTTAAAATCACGTCTTTTTGGCGCCAGTTTTTATTTACTTTTACTTGCAAATCCAAATCAATACGATAATCAAAAATCTGACGCATGGTTTTTATTGACTCGATGCGAATAGTCTTAATCATTGTAGCGCCTTTCCCAATTACCATACCTTTTTGGCTTTCTCGCTCAACAACCAAAAATGCTCGAACCCAAAGTTCTTTACCATTTTTGCGCCATTCCATATCGGCAATATCCACATAAATTGCGTGAGGCAACTCCTCATGAAGGCGATTCATAGCTTGTTCACGGATAATTTCCGCAATTCTAAAATCAACTTCTTGATCAGTGTAATATTCCTCTGGATAAAGATGCTCTTGAATCGGTGCAAACTCGTACAAAGCTTTTAACACCTCGTTAATATTAACATCTTTCTCTGCACTTATTTCAAAAATCCGTGTTTCTGGAATTTCTGGAAACTGAGCTTTTACGAAAGCCCGAGTTTTTTCTGGACGTGCTTCTCTCAAATCAGTTTTGTTGATAGCCACAACAACTTTTTCTGCATAAGGTTTTAGCAATGCTGCAGTTTTTTCTTCTTCAGTTCCCGGTTCACGAGTAGAATCGATTATATAAAGAATCGCCTCGCCATCAATCAAAGTTTCTTCTGCAATGGTTCGAAGCTTTAAGTTCAATTTTTTTTCAGAATCGTGATATCCCGGTGTGTCTATAAAAACTAACTGTCCATAAGAAGTGTTTACAATTCCTTTAATTGCATTTCTTGTAGTTTGTGGAACTGGTGAAACAATAGAAACTTTTTCACCACTAGCTGTATTCAAAAAGGTTGATTTTCCACTTGATGGACGACCAATAATTGCCACAAGGGCTGTTTTTTCTCCCACAGGAGGTTGCATTTCATTCATAGTGATATTATAACTTCAGAGGTTTTTTGTGTCTATATTCCCTGGAATTTTAACATCATATTGTTTTACAAATTTATAGAATATTATACTTGAAAGAATGTCTACTTGAAATTAAAATAAAGTATTGATTTCAAAAATTTTTCGGAGGATATATATGGCAAAACAATTTTTAACTTTTAGATTAGACAATAATCAATATGCTGTAGAAGTTCATAAAGTTCAAGAAGTTTTAGAATACAAGCATATTACAAAAATTCCTTGTGCTGCAAGTTATGTTGAAGGTTTAATCAGTTCACGAGACAGAGGAATTTCTGTTATCAATTTAAGAAAAAAATTTGGTTTACCAGAAATTGAACTAAATAAAGACACAAGAATTATCGTTCTTGAAATCTCACTAAACGGTTCTGCAGCCGAAAACCCAGATGATATTCACATTTTTGGTGCAATCGCTGATTCTGTTCAAGAAGTTATCGAAATTGAAGATGCTTGTATTGAACCAGCACCAAAGTTTGGAAACAACATTTCTGTAAACTTCATTTCAGGAATCGGTAAAAAAGATGACGAGTTTATCATTATCCTAAATATTGATACAATTTTCTCATCAGACGAAATTCTAAACTTAGAAGATTTAGTGCAAAATCCAGTTTTAATGGCTCAAATGGAACAAGAAACTCCAGAAGAACCTGCTCAATAATCCCTATATAAAAACGAAAGGCTGTCCAAGTTTCAAAACATATTTCAGTTTGAACTTAGACAGCCTTTTTTTGTGCACTTAACACGTTATAAATCAGCTATGCTGAATTTTAGTTTTTTTGGTTTTAAGCCATTACAGAACACTTTGCAAAAACTGCTTTGTTCTTTCGTTTTTCGGATTTCCAAAAATCTCTTGAGGAGTTCCCTCTTCAAGAATAATTCCGTCATACATAAAAATTACTCTGTCAGCAACTTCGCGGGCAAATCCCATTTCGTGAGTTACGCAAACCATAGTCATTCCGTCTTCTGCAAGTTGCTTCATAACATTAAGAACTTCCCCTACCATTTCTGGGTCTAGGGCTGATGTTGGCTCGTCAAAAAGCATAACATCTGGATTCATTGCAAGTGCTCTAACAATGGCGATGCGTTGTTTTTGTCCACCAGACAAAGTTGATGGATAAACATTTGCTTTATCAACTAAGCCAACTTTATTTAGCAAATCAAGAGCAATTTTTGTAGCTTCTTCTTTTGTTTTCAATTTCAGTGTTACAGGTGCAAGTGTGATATTTTGCATAACTGTAAGATGTGGAAACAAATTAAAATGTTGGAAAACCATTCCCATCTTTTGGCGATGCTTGTCGATATCAGTTTTTTTATCAGTAATATCAAAACCTTCAAAAATCACTTTTCCATCAGTTGGCTCTTCCAATCTGTTTAGACAACGCAAAAAAGTACTTTTGCCAGAACCAGAAGGCCCGATAACAACAACTTTTTCACCCTTTTTGATGTTTACAGAAACCCCATTCAAAACATTTAGGTCGCCAAAACTTTTTCTTAAATCTTTAACTTCTATCACTTCGAGCCAACCTTTTTTCTAAAACAGAAAATAACTTTGTTAAACCTAATGTTAAACATAGATAAATTATAGCACATGTTAGTAATGGAATCCATGCGTTATATGTTGCATTACGAATCATATCTCCAGTTTTGGTTAAGTCAGTTACAGCGATAAAACTTGCAACAGAAGTTTCCTTAATCAAAACAATGAATTCACTTGTGTAAGTTGGTAAAACAGCTTTTACCGCTTGTGGCAACACAATTTTGTATAAAGTTTGCCATTTGTTTAATCCAAGAGAACGACCGGCTTCAGTTTGTCCAATATCAATTCCTTGAATACCTGCTCTAAAAATTTCTGTACAATAAGCACCAGAGTTTATACCGTAAGCCAAAATTGCTACTAAAAGTCTGTTTAGCCCAAGTGGAGCAAAAACAACGAAATAGAAAATCATCAACTGAGTAGCAAGAGGAACACCACGAATTACAGTTGTATAAACATTTGAAATTCCACGTAAGATTTTTGAATTGGAAATCTTCATAAGAGCAAAAATACAACCTAAAACTGTACCAATTAAAATTGCACAAATGGCAATTAAAACTGTAGTTCCTAAACCTTCTAAAACAAGTTGCCATCTGTCACCGGCAATCATTGTATCATAAAATGACTGAAACACTTATTATTCCTTAAAACTAAAAAAAAGATAAACCGCTAGCAAAAACTAGCGGCTTACAGTTTATCACAATTAAATAGACTTGTAAAAGTTATAAAATATAAAACTTATTTTCTGATAATAATTACTTGTTTTGATTCATAGTATGGTTCAGAAAAATCAACGTTCTTTTTGCGTTCTTCTGTAACAGACATACCAGCAGCAATAAAATCAATAGCATCTGAAGCTAAAGCTGGAATCAAACTATCGAAAGCCATATCAACAACTTCTAGTTTTGCACCATATCCTACTGCAATTTTTTCACCCATTGTGATATCAAAACCAACAATGTCTTTTCCATTTACATATTCAAATGGAGGGAAAGCTGCGTTTGTTCCAAGTTTAACAACTTTTGAAGTGTTGATTGTAACTGTATCAGGAATTACGATTGCACCGTCAACTGGCATAAAAGCGTTTACAAGAGCTTCGTATTCGCCGTTAGCTTTCATATCTGCAATAGTTTTATTGATAGAAGCAAGAAGTTCTGTGTTCCCTTTTTTTACAGCGATAGCATAAGCTTCTGTTGCTAAATCTAAGTCTACAATCATCAAAGAAGGATTACGAGCTACGATTTCTTTTGCAGGAAGTTCGTCCAAAACGATAAGGTCGATTGCACCATTTTTAAGGTCAAGTGCAGCATCCATACCTGTTTTGAAAGATGCTAGTTTTGCATCTGCAACATTTTCTTGAACATAAAGTTCGCCAGTTGTACCAGCTTGAACACCAATTTTTTTACCAGCTAAATCATCAGCTGATGTGATTACGATTGTTTCTTTTGCTCCACCAGCAAAAACTGATGCAACCATTAAAAGTGTAAAAATAATAGCAAGTGATTTTTTCATAAAATTACCTCGTAATTTTAATCTATCATATTGATATAAATCGGTCAATTAATTTTGTGGATATTTATACATATTTATCAATAAATTATGCATAAATATTATAAATTATTCATTTTCTACTAAGATTTCTGATTTTTTATGCATTTTTTCAGTTAAAAATGAAAACTTAGTTTCACTAGTTACAACCGCCAAAAACATCAAACAACAACCCAAAATCCCTTTCAAATCCATTACCTCGTGCAAGAAAATTACACCAGATAAAACACCAAAAACTGATTCAAAACTCATAAGCAAGGCAGCAGTTGAAGGTCGCAAATACTTTTGACAAATATTTTGTAGCAAAAAGCAAACCATTGTGCTAAAAATCGCCAAAAACAAAACACCCCGTATAACTTCAGGATTTTTTACCACTTCAAAAGAAAGCTTCCCATCAATAAATGGCGCAAAAATCCAAGAACAAACTGCCGTAACTCCAATCTGGATAATCGCAAGCAAAATCGGGTCGTCATCTTGAGACCAACGAGCAATAAAAACAATTTGCAAAGCAAATCCAAGCCCGCAAATCAAAGTCAAAACATCCCCAAGATTCATGGATAAATCGCCACGTAAACATAAAAGCCCGATTCCTACAACAGACATAACCGCAGCCACCACAGAATATCCATCTGGACGTTTTTTTGTTAATATCCAGTTAATAAACGGAACTAAAATCACGTAAATTGTTGTCAAAAAGGCATTTTTTCCAGCAGTTGTGTACTTGCATCCAATAGTCTGAAACACATAAGCCAAAAATAAAACGATTCCAATTCCTAAACCGTGCAAAAAAGTTGCCTTATTCAACTTTGCAAAACGTGGCGCAAAAACAATGCATAATCCCAAAGTTGCCACAGTAAAACGCAACGCCACAAGATATACAGCAGGAACAACATCCAAAGCATTTTTTACAACAACAAAAGCAACGCCCCAAATTATTGTAACCAGTATCAACCCAAATCCAGAAATTAAAGCTGCAGTATTTTTATTCATATTTTCTAAAACTCCCTAAAATCACACTAAATCACACTATACGCTACAATATTTACAAGCCACTAGAATCGCTTCTTCCATACTTACAAAGCTAGCCTTATTTTGCCAAGCAATATCATAAGCAGTTCCATGGTCAACAGAAGTTCGCAAAATCGGCATTCCACAAGTGATGGCGATAGTTCTTTCGAAATCAAGAGTTTTTGTAGCAATGTGGCCTTGATCATGATACAAAGATAAAACGCTGTTATATCGCCCTTGCAAAGCTAAATGGAAAACAGAGTCCGCGCTTACGGGACCTTCAACCAAATATCCCTGATTTTTCAACTCAGCCACAGCCGGAGCCACAGCTTCCATTTCCTCAGTGCCGAAAAGTCCATGCTCCCCAGAATGGGGATTTAGCCCAGCCACAGCCATAGTGCCTTCTTTCACCCCAAGCTGATTCAAAGCCTCTGTACAACGCTTAACATAATCCACAACACGTTCCTTAGTCACCATATCACAAGCCTTACGCAAAGATACATGACGAGACAAGAAGAAAACACGCATATTTCGCACTTCAAACAAAGTAAGAGGGTCTTCAGTTCCTGTCAAATCACCAAAAATTTCAGTATGTCCGATAAAAGGCACATTTCCCGCCTTCAAAGCTTCCTTATTGATAGGAGGCGTACAAACTGCGTCGGCTTTTTTTTCACGAGCAATCTCAATCGCCAATTTTATATACTCAAAAGATGACTTCCCACAAATTCCGTTTACCAAACCTGGCTCAAAACTTCCCACCGGTGCATTATTCAAATCAATTAAATTTATTCCATCAAAAGAAAAATCAGCGTCCCTAATATCCGAAATCACATTGAATTTTGCATCAATTTCGCAAATCTCTGCATTTTTTTCCAATACGGATTTATCCCCGATAACAACACAATTTGCCTGATTTTTCACATTTTCAGCACAAAGCGCCTTAATCACAATTTCCGGCCCGATTCCAGCAGGATCTCCCATAGGTACAACAATAATTGGTTTTCTCATAAAATCACTATACCAAAAAACTAAAAACAATAATAGAGAATATTTTTCAATAATATTTGGGCGTTCCCCGCCTAAAGGCAGGTCGGGCTTTCCGCACTTCGCCGTCTACCGCGGCTCATCCCAGATTAGTTCGTTCCTCACAAATCTAGGACTGCTTCGCAGGTGCTACAATCCCTAACGCAAGAGAAAATGCCACACTGATTTAGGGTATACAAACATTGTAAAACACAAAGACCTGTGGAAAATTTTTTCCGCTTTTTTTTGGCGATTTCATAAAAATTTTGAAAACTATTTGTAAATAATATTTATGTAGAAATTTTCTACACATTTTACACAAAAGGACTTTCACATGAATAATCGAAATTACAAAGACTCCGTTTTTGTTGACCTTTTCGCAAAAGACATCAACGCTAAAGAAAACTTCGTTTCCCTTTACAACGCCCTACACAACACAAACTTAGACTATCACACTACCGAAGTAGAACCTGTCATGATAGAGCAAGTTTTGTATAAAAGTTTTTACAACGACATCGCCATGCTCATCGACAACAAAATTGTTATCCTCATTGAGCATCAGTCTACAATCAACGAAAATATGCCCTTTCGCATACTTGAATACATCACACGCATTTACGAGAAAATCACAAAAACCAAAAACAAGTTTGGAAGAAAACTGATTCACCTTCCAATTCCAGAATTCTACGTCTTTTACAACGGCAAAGAAGATTTTCCAACAGAGAAAACTCTAAAGCTTTCAGATGCATTTTTATCCCCCGAGGAAAAACACGGCAAAATACTAGATTTTCCACTTGAAATTACAGTAAAAGTTGTTAATATTAATGTTGATAAGGATAACGAAGTCTTAAAACGCTGTCAGGTTTTAGAGCAATACTCTGAATTTGTGAATCTTGTTAGACATTTTATAACTATTGGAGTAGAAGACCCTTTCAAAACAGCCATCGATGCCGCCATTAAAACCGACGTTTTAAGCGATTACCTAGAACGAAAAGCCACCGAGGTAAGAAATATGATATTAACTGAATACGATTACGACACAGACATCGCTATACAGCGCGAAGAAGCCTACGAAGAGGGCGCAAAACAAAAAGCTGTCGAAACTGCTGAAAAGATGCTTGAAAATTGTTTATCCAAAGAAATAATTGCTAATTGTACAGGGCTTTCTCTTGAAGAAGTCGAAAAACTTGCAAAAGAACTTTCAAAAGCGGTGACGCTAAAATAATTTAGAATTATGAATTAAGAATGAAGAATTGAAAAACTAACTCTGAAATCAGAATTTGGAATTCAAAGAAAAAACTATATTTTTTTTTGGAATAAGCTTTAGATTTCATACCAGCAAAATAATTCTTAATTCATAATTCTGAATTCTTAATTAGAATGCAATT
>JAZQUR010000098.1:0-24066 GCA_045631425.1 Treponemataceae bacterium
CTTGTTCTGTGTTGTTTAACTCACAAACAATATCTTCTATTGAAATAACTTTATTTTCCATTATCTTTCATCTCCTGAAATCTTGTCTTTTCCAGAAACAGTGTACAATCCTCTACAAGATGTTTTGTATCTACAGGAATTACAATCCACATTAAAATCAAAATCTGGAATTACATAATTCTTGTTAAAAATCCAAGTTGCAAATCCAAGTCCCATTTCAATAATCCTGTCCAAAGTCTCTTGAAAAGCTTCCCGGTTATAATCCTTTTTTTCCTTTCTATCCTGATAAACAACTTTTTCGCTGCAATCCTTTATGGATACAAAAGCGGCTTTTTCAATCTGGACTTTTTCGTATTTCTTTTCCAACAAATATGTGTAAAAAGCCAACTGAAAATTACTTGGATTTTCCCCATTTTTCCCAATTCGACAACCACTTATACTTGGAACAGTTCTTGTTTTATAGTCAATAATTGTTAGTTCTTCTTCTCGAGATAAAACCAAGTCGATTCGTCCGTTTATCCAAACTTCCATTGGCAAAGAAATCTCACTTTCCTCTAACTCAAGCACATCAGACAAACCACACTCTGTAGCAAAAACCCGATATCCTTCGTATTTTCCAGTAAACCATAATAAAAACTGAATTAATTGCTTTTTGATTTCTGATTTTTGGCTCTCCAATATAGTTTTATTGATAAAGTTTGCGTCATATTCACTAACAACTTTTCCTAGCAACTCAGAAACAAATTTCGATCCATTTTCCAAAGAATCAAAGTTTACAATCTCTTTTCCCTTGCAAGAACCAAAATACAATTCCAAAACTTTATGAAGAATATTTCCTGTATCAAGAGAAGTAAGTTGAGCTTCCTCCTTTTCATCATAAATGCCCAAAACTCTACTAAAAAGCATACTTCTCGGACAATCATAAAAACTTTGCATTGATGATGCGGAGATAAATATCTTTCCATCTTTGATAAAATAATCTTCAACAAGTTTCCCAGTTTCCTCATTAAATGATAAAGAAGATTTCTCAGAACCAGCAGTTTTTTTCCAATTATCAAAACTTGCCTTTTGCTTTTCAGAAATTTTCACTAACTGATTTTCAGGATTTTCCCAAAAATCAACTTCCTTCACAAAATTATCATGAATTCCAAAAGGATTTACCTCTCCTTTTTTCTCTTTTAACAAACTGTGAATTATACTGTACCCAGAATAAGAAAAAGTTGATGCCGAAAAGAATGTAGGATTTTTGCTATTTCCCAAATACATTTTGATATAAACATCTGAAATATCAGAATCAGAGATTTCAATTTCATCTTTTATATTTTTTGGTAAAAAGCTTAATCGAGGGAAAACCACCGAAAGTTGCTTTTGTGTGGCATTTGGCACAATATGAACAACAAAAGGCGCCGCCGCCGCAACACGATAAGGATAAATCTTCACCCCAAGATTTTTTGGCTTAGCAAGATATTCTTTTTCGGAAATATAATCCACAAAAAAATCAAAATAAGATGGCAACTGTAAGCCAAAAAAGTTTTTATCCTTTTCAAAAGACAACAAATCAGAAAATTCAGACAAAGCACGACCTAAAATTCTATCAGTTTCTTGTTGTATTTCAGCCAATGGATTATCTTCATTTTTTGTATCAAATTCTTCCAAGAATGCAGTTTTAAACTTCCAATATCCAGCTAAAACATCCTTAAAACTTTTTGCATTGCAAATTCCTAAAATACAGCTTTGCAACTTTAGATAATAATCCTTCAAATAACTGTTTTCGCTTTGAATCTCATCAAAAGCTTTATTAAAAGGATATTGAATCTGACCATCATCCTCAAAAGCGCAGTAACAATTATTTCTGATACCAAAACTGATTAAAGCTTGATTTAACTCAGGATTTTTCCAAAACAAACTTTCATTTGTTAAAAGATTTTGGATAGAAGCAAAAGAAAACTGAGTTTGATAACAATCTTGAATCGAAGCAAATAATCGCCCAGAGTGATATTTGCCAAGTGGCTTCCCAATTCGAGTTGTATAAGGAATGCAATATTTTTCCAATTCCCGTTCTAGATATGGCAAAAACTCATCAGCATCAGTTAAACTAATTGCCATTTTTTCATAAGGGATATTTTGATTTTCATGGGCATTTTTTATGTACAACATTAAGTGATGCAATTCTTGTGCAGAATTTTCAAAGAAACTTGCTTCTGGTTTTTCGTTTCTATTTTCAGAAAATCCCAATTTTTCAAGACTTAGCAATTTTATGTGTTCACTAGAAGACAACAATTCCCGATATTCTTCAAAATCACTTAAACTTTCTGGAAAAAAGATAAAATAAGTTTTTCCTTCGTTTGCAAAAGGTGGTGTTTCCCAAGCAGAATCATAAAGATTGTTTTCATCCAAAAACTTAGAATACTCGTCATAAAGAGTAAAATAATCTTCTTCGATAGCAGAAGCTTCTTCTCGTCTTTTCTTTGCGAAATACTTTTTTTGCCATAAAGCAAGTTGTGGCAAAACCTTTGTTATCCAACCTGCAAAAGACTGGGAAAATTCTGCGTATTTAGGGGAAATAATCTCGTTAAAAAGAGGATTTTCGCCATTTTTGACTAATTCTTTGTTTTTTTCAATTAGGTTGATAGCAAAAACTTTTCTTACTATCGAAGGAATAATATCTCTGTCTTGTCGAGTGGATTTTATGGATGCTGTCTTAAACTTATCCCAAGATAAAAATCGCTCTTTTGCAACAGCGCAAGGATAAGGCAAACCTTTTTCTAAAACATCTTCTATGTATTTTTCAAGCCATAAATCAGTGGCGATTTCAGTAGGAAAAACAAAAATTGTGTTTTCATCAAAAATATTATTTGTTATGATTTTAAAGATTTCTTTCATAACAATATTATAGTCTGTTTTTTCACTTTGTTCACAATATTTTCAATTTTTAGCAAAAAAAAAAAAAGCTGATTTATCATTTGATAAATCAGCTTTTCGCTCCCCCGCCAGGGCTTGAACCAGGGACCCACAGATTAACAGTCTGTTGCTCTACCGACTGAGCTACAGGGGAATGTCTTTGAGTTAATCACTCGCAACGATGATTAATATATATCTTATGAAAAAAAATGTCAATAGGATTTTCTTTTATTTAATAATTTTTTTCAAAAAAAATCCCAGTTCTAAACAATTTATCTAGAACTGGGATTTCGGGTTTTATATCAAAAATTATTTGCGTTTTAGATATTTAACACTATCCAATGCAACAGCTGCAATAATGATAAATCCTTTGAAAACGAATTGAAGGTTTGTATCAATTCCAAGGAATGTTAGACAATAAGTCAAACTTGTAAAGATGATAACACCAATTACAGCACCACCAATTTTACCAATACCACCATTGAAGGAAATACCACCAACAACACAGGCTGCAATAGCATCAAGTTCGTAACCCTGACCAGTACCAGCACTAGCATTTGCTTTGAATGCTTCGAGGAAAGCTCCACATCCGTAGAAAATACCAGCCATGATAAATACGCCCATTGTTACTTTGAAAACGCTAATACCACTTACAGCAGCAGCTTCTGAGTTTCCACCAACAGCGTACATATTTTTTCCGAAAGTTGTTTTATTCCAGATAAACCATGCAACGATAATTGCAAATACAGCAGGAATAATCAATTTTGGGAATGTAATGAGTTGTCCATTTATCACGCCTAAAATCCAACGTCCACCAATCAAATCTTTAATACTAGAATCAATTGAGCCAACTGGAGTTCCACTTGTTCCGAAGAATAGTAAACCGTAGATAATCAACTGTGATGCTAGAGTTGAAATAAATGGGTGGATTTTTAACTTTGCAGTAAATACACCAGCAAAACAACTAAATGCAACACAAAGTGTTACAGAAATTGTTAAAGCCATTAACAAGCGAACAATCATTGGAATTAATGAGAAATCCCATGGACCCATTCCGAAGAATGTAACAATGTTCATACCTGGGTGTAAAATCAAACCAGTTACAACAGCTCCAAGAGCAACCATACGACAGATACTCAAGTCTGTACCAGCAAGCAAGATAAGCCCAGCAACACCAAGAGCATAGAACATACGTGTTGAAGATTGTTCCAAAATTGTCAAAATATTTGGCAAAGAGAACAAAGTTCCGTGCCCTGCAATAGGAGCAACGATAATACAAACGATAAAGAAAACTGCAATAGCAAGATACAATCCATTATCAAGTAAGAATTTTGATAGCTTGAATTTGTATACATATTCTTTAATTCCCATAACAAAATCTTCAGAAAATTTTGTTTTACCATTTCTAAGATTTCTATTCATTTGAACATGATCTATAGAAACTTGATTTTTTTCGTCTTTGCATTTATCAGAAGCAGATAAAAATCCTTGCTTTGCATCATACATTGCAGATTTATATTCTGTGTTTTTGATAGCTTTTTCTTCTGAAGTTGCAACATTTGCCATCAACTTTTCAAAGGAAGAAGTGATTTTTGCACATTCGGCTTTATATTCTTTTTTAAGTTTTGCAAGTTCTTCGTCTTGTTCTTTTACAACTTGCTTAGAATACACTTTGTACAAAGCGTTTGAGTAAGCAACAGCTTCTTTTGAATACTTAGCATCTTCTGCTTTGTTTTCAGCTGCAACATTTTTTGCTTTTTGAATTTCAGCTTTGAATTCTGCAATAAGTTTTGCTTTTTCAGCAGCTTCTATCATTTTGTTTTTCTTTGTTGCAACGATTTGCTGATTTAATTCTTCTACACGATGAACACCATCTTTTCGTAGTGCTAGAAGTAAATCGCTATACTTTGAAAGCAATTCATCATCAGCAAAAGATTTTATCTTTGCACCAGATGCAAGTTCTTTCTCTTTTACAGCCTTTAATTGCTCAATTTCTTGTTTTAATGTAGTTATATCCATACTTCATCCTCTCGATTATAGATATTTTGCAGAAAGTCTTAATAAAGCTTCTTGGTCAGTATCAGATGTATTTACAATACCAGCTAGTTTATGATTTGACATAACAGCAATTCGGTTTGTGATACCCAAAATTTCTGGCATTTCACTAGAAACAACGATTATAGTTTTTCCTTCTTTTGCCATTTTGATAATTAACTGATAAATCTCGTATTTTGCACCAACGTCAATACCGCGAGTTGGTTCATCCAACAAGAAAACATCAGGTGAACGTTCCATCCACTTTCCGATAATTACTTTTTGTTGATTTCCACCACTCAAAGAAGTAATCAATTCATCTGCAGAAACACATTTTGTGTGCATCAACTTAATTTCACGATTTGCAGCTTCTCGTAACTTTGTATTTGAAAGAATACCGTTTTTCTTGTAACTATCTAGATTTGTGATAGTGGTATTAAACTCGATAGAAGCCTTGCCGAACATTCCGTTAAGTTTTCTTTCTTCAGTTACAAGAGCAAAGTTATAATCCATAGCATCTTTACTATTGTTAAATCTGATAGATTTTCCGTTAAGAATAATCTCACCAGATGCAATAGTTCTAACGCCAAACATAGATTCTAGTAATTCACTGCGCCCCGCACCAACCAAGCCATAAAGTCCAAAGATTTCACCTTTTCTTACAGTAAAAGAAATATCTTCAAGTATTGGCTCGTATTTTGTAGTCAAGTTTCTGATTTCTAGATAATCTTCCCCAGGAACATTATCCACATCAGGGAAGCGTTTATCCAATGAACGCCCAACCATAGCAGTTATCAGCTCGTTCATTTCTTCATCTTTGTGTATAGCATCAACTTTCTTTTGCAATACCATGTTTCCATCCCGAAGAACAGCAACTTCATCACAAACTTGGAAGATTTCATCCATTTTGTGAGAAATATAAACAAAAGAAACGCCTTTTTTTCTTAGACTATTTACAATTGAAAATAATTTTTCAACTTCATTTTCTGTTAATGATGATGTTGGCTCGTCCAATACAATGATTTTTGCATCGTAAGAAACAGCCTTAGCAATTTCGACCATTTGTCGTTGTGAAACAGACATGGTTCGCATTACAGTTGAGGGATTAACATTCATTCCCAAAGAAGCAAAAAGTTTATTAGCTTCTTTTAACATACGGTGTTCATCAATTACACCTAAACGTTTTGGATAACGTCCCAAAAACAAGTTATCAGTTACAGTTCGATCCAAACATTGATTCAATTCTTGGTGAACCATGGCTACACCACTTTCAAGCGCTTCTTTTGGGTTCTTAAAATCTATAGGTTTTCCATCTAATAAAATTTGACCTTCATCTTTGGCATAAATTCCAAAAAGGCATTTCATCATGGTGGATTTTCCAGCACCGTTTTCGCCCATAAGACCTAAAACAGAACCTTTCTTAATAGAAAGATTTATGCCATTTAGAACTTTGTTTTTTCCAAAAGATTTTGATAAATTTCTTAGTTCAAGAATACTTTCGGTCATTTATCTTTTCCTTGTAAAAAAATTGCCTGCAAAACATTGAAACTTTGCAGGCAACATAACTTAAACCATGACTACAAAGTCATCGTCATCTAAGTATTAGTATTTTAGTTTGTCCAAATAGTCTGGAGCAGAGTTTGTTTTAACCATGTTGATTGCGTATGCATCAAAGTTATTTAGGTTAGTAAACTTGTCTAGACATGAAGCTTCGTTTTGACCATCACCTTGAACTACTGTTAAATCAATACCCATTAATGGAGCATAGTATTGAAGTGCTGGTAGATATGATGATGATAGGAAGTTATCAGCAGCATTGTAGATAGTTAGAAGAACTTTCTTTTTAGGAGCTGTTGATTGTTTGATTCCGTTATCACGTGTTCCAGCTGTGTAGTTTTTCCAGTTATCAGCATTTACAGGACCATTTAGAGCAAATAGACCTTTTTGATCAGCTTTATATTCAACTGTAGGTGTAATTTTGTTTCCGTATGCATCAGCAACTGTGAAACCTTTTGTATAAACATCAGCACCTGTTAGACCATCTAGTAAGTTGCGTAGAACTTGTAGTGTACCAGCAGCTTGTGCATCAACGTTTTGTGAAACTGTTCCAGTTAGTTTTCCAGCACCGATAGCTTCGATTGCGTCTGCGTTAGCGTCATAACCGAAAATTGGGATACCAGCTGGGAAGTTAGAAGCTTGTAGACAACCCATTGCCATACCGTCGTTGTTAGAAACTACCATATCAATTTGGTTACCGAATTTTGTTGCCCATCCACCCATAGCTTCTGTAGCAGCATTAGCATTCCATGTTGAACCGTCTGTTCCAGTCATTGCTTTACCTTCAAGTTCTACTACTTTGAAAGTTTTTCCACCAACAACTACAGAACCGTCTTTTTTAACTGTAGGGTCTGTTGAACCGTTCCATGTTCCTAAAGCTTTACGAATACCTTCTGTACGAGCTTTTGAGTCATTGTGTCCAACGTCACCAATGCAAAGTACGTAACCAATAATTCCATCACCATTGCGGTCGATAACAGCAGGATCAGCAGCAGCTAAGAAATCTGTAATAAGTTTACCTTGAACAGCACCACCACCAGCAGCATCAAAACCAACATAATATGTTTTATCACTCCAATTCATTGAAGCCATGTCAATTTCTCCAGAAACTGGATCTGAAGGTTGACGATTGAAGAATACAAGTGGTTTATCTTTGTTAAATACATATTCAACATCTTTTCCACCAGCAGCAAAACACATACTTGCAGCTAAAACAAGTACCAATAAAATTAAAAGTGATTTTTTCATGATTCCTCCTATCAAAAACTCACTATGATAAACGTATTTGCGTTTTTTCGTGTACGATAACGCTATAATTTCTTTTTATACCTACTTTCGATATTTGTCAAATTTATTTTTACTTTTTTTGAAAAATTCTTTTATTTTTTTGTATTATCTTAAATAATTTTTCAAATCTTTAACTTTACTAAATATTATTAAATATTTGTTGATTTTTTTACAAAGAAGATTTATCCTATCATTGTGTTCGAACACGTTTTTTTTCGAGGATAATATGACTGTACAAGAAATAGCAGAACTTGCAGGCGTTTCTGCAGGAACAGTAGATAGAGTTTTACACAACAGAAAAGGCGTTTCTCAAAAAACTAAAGATAAAATTCAATCAATAATTGATGAACATAATTACAAGCCAAATATTTTTGCAAGACAACTAAAAAACAACAAAATATTGAAAATCGGTGTTTTATTACCATTATTGAATACTGGATGCGGATATTACAAATCACTTTTAGAAGGAATGAAAAAATCTGCCAAAAACTTTTTACCCATAAAAGTTGATTTATTCATCGAAGAATTTGACAGACAAAAACCCTTAGATGCTGTAAAAAAAGGTGCAAAGCTAATCTTAGAAAAAGTCGATGCTATAATAACAGCTCCTGTTGTTCAAGAAGATTTCCACGAACTCATCCCTCTTTTGTATGAAACTCCATACATTTTTGTTGATAGCCCATTAAATTACGCTGGCGCTTTATCAACTATCGCCCAAAACCCTTTTAAAAGTGGTCTTTGTGCAGGAAGAATAATGAAATTGCTAAAAGGCAGCGGAACTTTTGCCTGTATCAGAATGTACGACAACGCTTACAACTTATATGAACGGGCTAGAGGTTTTTCAGAATATTTTTTACAAGACTCTGGCTCTAAAGTAATAGACGTTATTTGCAAAGATTTTTCAGAAATTGGATTACACAGTTTCCTAGAGGATTTTTACAATCAACACAAAGACTTAAAAGGGATTTTTATCCCCCATGCTGAAGTTCAACTAGCCTCCTCATTTTTGATAAATAATGGCTTAAAACAACAAATCACATTGATAGGTTTTGACTGCGTTCCTCAAAACAAACAAGCCCTCTTAGATGGCTCCATAGACTGTCTAATCGGACAACGACCAGAACTACAAGGCGAAGAAGCCATTAGACAAATTTGCTCTTATATCATCCTAAACAAAGATATTCAATCCACGGTTGATATTCCAATTGATATCTTTTTTAAGGAAAATATTTAATGTTATATACAGTTTAAGGTTATAGCCTTTTATTTTTTTACAGTATTTGATATATTAAATCTATGACAACTACAGTTTCTATCGAAAAATGCAATGAATATCAATTTGATTTAGTTTACTCTGCACTAAAAAAAATGGTGCAAGATGTTCCGCCACCAGATGTAAAAGGCAAAACCGTTTTATTAAAGCCAAATATTCTTTCACCTAAAAAACCAGAGTTCGCAATCTGTACACACCCCGTTGTTGTAGGCGCTGCTGTAAAGATTTTCCTAGAACTTGGGGCAAAAAAAGTTTTAGTCGGCGAAAGTCCAGCAACAGCAAACCCTACTCAAGCAGCAAAAGTAACAGGCATGCTTTCCGAAATCACAGAAAACGGTGGCGAATGGGTAGAATTTTCAAATCAAGTTCAAGTTGAATGCAAAGATGGAAAACTTGTAAAAATCTTTGAATTCGCCTCCCCAATTGCAGAAGCTGATGTTGTTGTATCCCTTTCAAAGCTAAAAAGTCATCAATTTATGTCTTACACCGGCGCAATGAAAAATCTGTTTGGATTAATCGTTGGGCTAAAAAAAGCACAAACTCACTATAGATTTCAAAACAAACAAGATTTTGCAACATTTCTAACAGACTTAAACCTTGCTGCCAATCCTCAATACGCAATTATGGACGCCATCGTCGGCATGGAAGGACCTGGAGGCCCTGGAAACGGAGATCCTGTTCAATTAGGATTTTTAGCAGCTTCCGATAACATTTTAGCACTAGATTGGACTTGTGCTTCTATCGTTGGTTACAACCCAATGCAAATTCCAAACCTAAAAGATGCTCTTGAACGCAAATATTGGCTACAATCTCCAAGTGATATTAAAACTGTTGGGGCTTCAATCCAAGAAGTTACTCCAAAATCTTTTAAAATCGTAAAAGAAACTACCGCTTCTATCACTTTGCAAAAGATGCTTCCAAATTGGGTAAACTCTTTAGCAACATTAATTTTTGTAAAAACTCCAAAATTTAATCCAAAAAAATGTATCAAATGTGGAAAATGTGCAGAAATCTGTCCTCCACAGATTTTAAGTTTTAATAAAAACAAGCAAATCGTAATGAGCGACAGAAAAAAATGTCTACACTGTTTCTGTTGTCACGAAATTTGTCCAGTAGAAGCAATTACACTCCACAAATTTTAAAGGCAAATAAATGAAAATTAAAGAAGTTCTTGATTCAAAAAAAGTTTCTATATCCTTTGAGATATTCCCACCAAAAAAGCAATCATCTTTTGACTCCGTGATGAACGCTGCACTAAATCTTTGCAACCTAAATCCAGATTTTATCAGCGTAACTTACGGAGCTGGTGGTTCAACCAAAGGAAAAACCACTGAAATCGCAAAAGATTTACAATCAAAAGGAAATACAGTTTCTTTAGCCCACTTAACCTGTGTTGGTTCTTCAAAAGCGGATATAAAAAAAGTTGCAGAAGAACTAAAAGACAACAACATTGAAAACATTCTTGCGTTACGTGGAGACATCCCAAAACCAGATGCAAATGGGAACATGCCAGAAAATTTTGACCAAAATTGGAAAGAAACTGGATATCCTCATGCGTCAGACTTAGTTACAGCACTAAAAACTGATTTTGACTTTTGCGTAGGTGGTGCTTGTTATCCCGAAGGACATCCAGAAAGCAAAAACAAAGAAGAAGATATAAACAATCTAAAATACAAAGTTGATGCCGGCGTTGATTTTCTTACAACTCAAATGTTTTTTGATAATGATATGCTTTACAGTTTTCTGTATCGTATGCAATCAAAGGGCATTCACGTTCCAGTTATCGCAGGAATTATGCCGATTACTCAACTTTCCACAATCACAAATGCCATCAAACTTTCAAACGCTTATGTGCCAAGAAAACTTTTGATGATAGCAGACAAATTTCAAGATAGCCCAGAAGCGTTAAAACAAGCAGGTATTGCCTATGCCACAGACCAAATTATCGATTTGATATGCAATGGTGTAAAAGGCATTCACTTATACACAATGAACAAACCAGAAGTTGCTTCTGCAATTATGAACAATATTTCAAGCATTATTAACGCATCACGATAAACAATAAAAAGTACTAAGGTAAGGTAAAATTATGACTTTCAGAAGTTTTTTGGATTATTCCATCAAAAATAATGAACCAATTTTTTTGGATGGCGGCATGGGAACAATGCTTCAAAACTCAGCCGCTGCAGATTATTCCATTCCAGAAGAAGTAAATTTTACCCATCCATATATCGTTAGAGAAATTCACACAAAATATTTACAAGCAGGCGCAGATATCATCACAGCAAATTCATTTGGAGCAACTCCAATAAAATTGCAAGGCTTTAAATTTTCTGCAAGCCACACAGTACAAACTGCTGTTTCTATTGCAAAAGAAGCAGTAAACGCATATTGTACCCACAACGAGCGCGGAGAGAGAGCTCCAAAGTTTGCCGCAGTAGACCTTGGCCCAACCGGCTGCCTTTTAGAACCAACTGGTACTCTTTCCTTCGAAGACGCCTACACATCCTTTAGCGCAGTAGCTATCGCCGCCGAACAAGCTGGAGCTGACTTAGCTATCATCGAAACCATGAGCGACTTATATGAAGCAAAAGCCGCCATCCTTGCAGTAAAAGAAACCACAAAACTTCCAATACTGGCAACAGTGACTTTTCAACCAAATCTTCGTACCCTTTCCGGCGCCAGCGTTCTAACATGTGTCACATACCTAGAAAGCCTTGGCGTTGATGCAATCGGACTTAACTGCGGAGTGAACTTAGACAATGCCCAAATCCTCGTAAAAGAATTTTCAAAACACGCATCCATCCCAGTTATCGTGCAACCAAACGCTGGATTACCTATTTTGGAGGACGGAAAAACTGTTTTCAAAGTTACACCAGAAGAATTCGCAGAAGCAGCTTTAGAAAACTGGAAAAACGGAGCCTCCATACTTGGTGGTTGCTGCGGAACTACTCCAGCCCATATTGCCGCAGTTACCAAATTAATAAAACAACAAAAAGAACGTGACTTCATAATAACAAAAAAAAATACAACACGAGTTTGTTCAGGCTCAAAAACTGTAACAATCGGAGGCGACTACGGCCCAATAATTATTGGAGAGCGCATAAACCCAACAGGCAAGAAAAAATGTAAAGAAGCTCTTCAAAATGGTGATATGCAATACATCATCAACGAAGCAGAAAGCCAGATAAACGCCGGTGCCCATATTTTAGACGTTAACGTAGGACTTCCAGGCATAGACGAAAAAATGATGATGTATGACGCTGTCTACACACTTCAAAAAACTTTCCCATGTCCACTACAAATCGACTCCAGCGAAAAAGACGTACTAGAACTTTCCATGCGCCGTTACAACGGGAAACCTTTAGTAAACTCAGTAAACGGAAAAAAATCAGTTATGGACGCCATTTTCCCACTAATAAAAAAATACGGTGGAACAGTTGTAGCCCTCACCCTTGATGAAAATGGAATCCCATCCACTGCAGAAGAACGCCTAGAAATTGCAAAAAAAATCATCAAAGAAGCAAAAAAATACAACATCAAAAAAAGCGACATCATAATCGACTTCCTAACATTAACCTGTGGAACACAACAAAAAGAAGCCATAGAAACACTACGAGGAATCGAACTACTCAAAAAACACCCTGATTTTACTGAAGTAAAAACCGTTCTTGGCGTTTCAAACATTTCTTTTGGACTACCACGCAGAGATTTGATTAACTCATATTTTTTTAGCATGGCGCTAAACACTGGCCTAGACGCTTGTATCATAAATCCACTTTCCCAAGGCATGATGGACGCCTACAAATCCTATCGCGCTATTTACGCCTACGATGAAAACTGCTTAGACTTCATAAAAACATACACAGACACAGTTGCACCAACTCAAACACAGCTTTCTCAAGTGCAAAACGCTGCCGACACAGCTTCACAAAAGGACACACCATCTCAAAATAAAGCAACATCAAAACTCTTTCAAATCATCATAAAAGGGTACGAAGACCAAGCAGCCGATGCCACAAAAGAACTACTAGAAACCACAAATCCTGTAGATATCGTTGAAAAACACATCGTACCAGCCCTAGACTATGTTGGCAAAGAATACGAAACCGGCAAAAAATTTCTCCCACAACTCCTACTAAGTGCCGAAACCGTTTCAAAAGCCTTCGCAGTTATCAAATCAAAACTAGCAGAATCCGGCGAAACACAACAATCCAGAGGCAAAGTCATAATGGCAACCGTTGAAGGCGACATCCACGACATCGGAAAAAACATCGTTTGCGCCATGCTAGAAAACTACGGATACGAAGTTATAGACCTTGGAAAAGACGTAAAAGCCGAAACCATCATCGAAACAGCCCAAAAAGAAGGAATTTTCGTAATCGGACTTAGCGCACTTATGACCACAACCGTTTTAAGCATGGAAGAAACAATCAAAAAAATCCGCCAAGCCGAAACTTCAACCCAAAAATACAAAATCATCGTTGGTGGCGCCGTTCTCACAAAAGAATACTCAGCCAAAATCGGCGCAAACTACTACGCAAAAAACGCCATGGCAACAGTTGGCGCAGTAAAAACCATCTTCAAAAAAGCCCAAAAATCCTAAATATTTTTTTGGAGCATAACCCATTCCCCTGTGTTCCGGCCAAGCGGGACTCGCCTACCTCGGCTCGTTACAGATTTACTCATAAAATCGCAAATCTGCAACGACTTCGCCGTCCCTAATGTCCGGGCTAGGCTCATAAAAAAAAATAGCCCTCAGAACATTTCCGAGGGCTACACAAAACTACTTTTTCAACAAAGCAGCAAAGGGATTATAGGTATCCGAGTCATCCTGAGATTTCAAGAATTCTTGAGCACTTGTATCCTCTTCCTTAGAAGAAGCCTGCATCAAACTTATGCGATGAGCATCCACATCAATTTGCTTAATAATAATTGATAATGTTTGACCAACATTAAAAGTTTTTCTCAAGTTTGTATTTGCTTGAACATCCTCGATTTCAGAGATATGAAGCAAACCATCAATACCAGGCTCTAGTTCCAAGAAAAGACCAAAATCTGCAATACGAGAAATCTTCAAATCCAATTTATCGCCAGCAGAATATTTGGCTGAAACTTCATCCCAAGGATCTTTTTCCAAAGATTTTGTACTCAAAGAAACACGTTCAGTATTCCAGTCAATCTTGATAATTTCCGCTTGAATTTCCTGTCCTTCATGCAAAACAGTAGATAAATCATCAATTCGTGCTCTAGAAACTTCTGAAATAGGAAGCAAAGCTTGAAATCCCTTTACATCAACAAAAGCACCATATTTTTGTAAAGAAATAACAGTCCCTTTTACCTTCATTCCAACTTGCAAAGATTTCTTCAAAGTTTCCATCTTTTCTTGATTTTCAGCTTCCAAAATCGCACGGTTAGAAACTAAAATATTTCTACCGTTTTCCTTAAATTCAGAAATCTTAAATGGAAGAACTTTTCCAACATAAAAACTTGGTTCTTCCTTTTGTTTAAAACCCATTTGCGAATAAGGACAAAATCCACGAGTTTCACCGATTTTTACTTCAAATCCACCCTTGATTTCTTTTTCAACCTTTCCTTCAACAGGAATTCCATTTTTATAAGCATTTTCCAACATTGACTTATCAGCTTTTTCGCCAGCGATTTTTGTTGTAAAACGCATTTCACCATTTATGTATCCTAAAAAGAAAACCTTGATTTTATCATTTTCTGATACAGACATTTTTCCGTCTTTGTCTAGCAATTCTGCTGTATCCAAAACACCTTCTGACTTACTATTTAAATCCAGAAAAACACATTCATTTGTAATTGCAACAATAGTTGTTTCAATTTCTTGCCCAATTTCTAATTTGTTCATTTCATAATTACTCATATATATATTTTACCAAAGAAAAAACATTTTTTAAAGTAAAAAAAGCCTTATCCTTTGAATTACCAAAAGATAAGGCTTTTATCAAGTTAAATTAAATTAACCCTTAACAGCTCCAGCCAATACACCACGAATAATGTGTTTTTGACAAGATAGATAGAAAATGATAACTGGAAGCATAGCAAGAACAAGAACTGCCATCATTGACCCCCAGTCAACAGCACCATATCCACCTTTTAGATATTGAACTGCAATAGGAATTGTTCTATATTCAGAACCGATTGTTAGATATGGAAGCAAGAAGTCGTTCCAAACCCACATAACTTCTAGAATACCAATTGTAATTGCTTGGCTTTTTAGCATTGGCAAAATAACGTGAACAAACATCTGAGGAGGTGTTGCACCGTCAATCATTGCAGCTTCTTCCATAGCAAGTGGAATTGATTTGATAAAACCAGCAAACATAAATGTAGCCATACCACAACCAAAACCTACATAAATTACAATAATACCAATTGGGTTATCCAAGTGCAAAACGTTAGCCATTTTACTCATTGTAAACATAACCATTTGGAATGGTACAATCATAGAAAATACAAGACTGTAGTAAACAATACTGTTAAACTTGCTTTTAATACGAGTAATGTACCAAGCAAGCATACTTGATAGTAACAAAATACCAGCTACAGAACCAATTGTAATCCACAATGAATATCCAAAAGCTCTGAAAAAGTGAATTTTATTTACACCAGTTACGAAGTTCTTAAAACCAACAAATGAAGCATCGTCACCTTCGAAAACAGGAAGTGCAAAAGGATCATTTGAAATAAACAAAGAACCTTTTACAGAGTTCATAAATACAATAGCAATAGGGAACAATACAAATAATGATGTAAGAATCAAGAAAGTTGTAATTACAATTTTTGAAGTAGTATTCAATTTCATTAGTTTTCAATCTCCTTACTTCGTGTTAATCTTAACTGTACCAAGGCAATAACAGCTACCATAATTGTAAACATTACAGCTTTTGCCTGTCCAACACCTTCATATCCTACACGTCCATAGAATGTATTATAGATATTTAATGCTAACATTTCAGTTTGTTTTCCAGGAGCACCAGCTGTTAAAGCTAAGTTTTGGTCGAACAATTTAAATCCATTTGTTAGTGTCATGAATAAACAAATTGTAACAGAAGGCATAACAGCTGGGATAATAATTTGGAACAATGTTCTCCAATATCCAGCACCATCAATACTTGCTGCTTCAAGCATATCTGTAGAAATATTTTGAATTGCTGCAATATATATAACCATCATATAACCAACGTTTTGCCAGTTCATCAAAACAACCAATCCCCAGAAACCGTACTTAGGATCCGAAACAATTGTTGCACCGTACTTTAACAAAACACCGTTAATGATAACTTGCCAAATCCAACCTAAAACAATACCACCAATTAAGTTTGGCATAAAGAATATTGTTCTATAGATATTTGTACCTTTAAGACCTTTAGTAAGCAAAAGCGCTAAACCAAAAGAAAAGATGTTAATTGAAATTACAGTAACAACTGTAAATTTCACTGTAAACCAAAGTGCTGATGAATAATTTTTATCAACAGTAAAAGCATCAATATAATTTTGGATTCCAACCCAAGTAACTTCCTTTAGGTTTCGGAATTCACAAAATGATAGGTAGATACCCATTAACATAGGAATAATAAATGCTAATAAAAAGCAAACAATCCCGGGTAATGCGAATAAGGCAAAATATTTCTTTAATGTCTTTTCCATAATCTCCTCGCAATTTTTCTTGCCCGTCCTAAGGTAGATAGGCACCATTTTTTTTGAGTTAATACATAACTCCAAAGAAAAACATTATTTATAATAATATCTATAATTTTCTTCTTAAGTTAATATTACCACTATTTTTTCTATTTAACTATATTTTTTTTATTAATTTTGGATAATTTTACAGTACTTTTTTATTCAAAAAAAAACCCGCCCTATTTTTCAAAGACGGGTTTTTGTCTAATTTATGTTAAATATACTATTTAAGCTTTAGACAGTAGCACTACTTATTTTTTTAGAGCTTTTTCTGCAGCCCAACCATCGATAGCAGCTGCTTCAACTTTTGCCCAGTCAGCTTTACCTTGGTAGTATTGTAGTAATGCATCACCTAGGTTGTCTTTCCATACTTCAGATGGAATAGCATTGAATACCCATGGAACTGATGTGATACCAGGTTTGTTCATCCATTTTGAAACTTCTTTTGAAAGTGGATCTGATGGAAGTTCTGCATCACTGAATGTGTTGAATGGTGTGATGAAGTTAAGTTGGTTAGAAACGATTGCTTTTCCTTCTGCTGAAGAGAACAACCATGTTAGGAATACGTCTGCACCTTTTTGAGCTTCAGCTGAAGCTGTTTTGTTGATACATAGATAGTTTTCTGTTCCAACACATAGACCGAATGTTTCTTCACCAGCGATACCTGTGTAGATTGGAAGGAATTTAATATCTTCTGCAGCAACTTTGTTTCCGTCAACACCTAGGATTTGTCCAGCAGCCCAGTTACCGTTTTGAACCATTGCACATTGACCTAGAGCGAATTCTGCCATTGATTCATCAACAGTTTTTGCACCTAGAAGAGCTTTGTCTGTTAATGAGTAATCAGCATATAGATCCATGATGTTTTTGTAGTTGTCACCGTATGCGAAGTCGATTGTATTTGCAGCTAGACCTGTTGTTAGTGGGTTAGCTTTAGGAGCATCGTCTAAGAATTCTTTGTATAGAGCTACGTTAACTGTGTGTGTTTGCCATCTCCATTGGTTACCTGCTGACATTGATGTTGAAGCAAATACACCTTTGATTCCTAGTTCATCTTTTTTAGATTGCATATCAGCTACAACAGCTTTCAATGTTGCGAAGTTTTTGATTTCGTCCATTGATTTAACTTTTGCACCAGCTGTTGCAAAATATTTGTTCATGATTGATGCATTGTAAATGATACCATAACCTTCTACTGCGTAAGGAATAGCAACTGCTTTTCCGTCCAATTTAAGAGCCATTGATTTGTCACCAAGGATTTTGTAGAAGTTTGTACTTGTTAGGTCAGCAACAAGGTGTGCTTGGTTTTCTAGACCAACTTGACCGTTTACTTGGAAAAGTACAGGTGGGTTTGATTTAGCAGCTTCTGAATTGAATGTTTGTTCATATGTTCCAGATGCAGCTGTTACAACTTTTAGTTTGTATCCAGGATTTGCAGCTTCAAATTTTGGAGCTACAACTGTTTCATATACTTCTGCAACTTCTGGTTTGAAGTTTAGGAAGTAGATTTCTGTTGCTTCTTTTTGACCACAGCTTGTTAATGCACATGCGATCATTAGTACAGCGAAAAGTACACTTAGTGCTTTTTTCATAAAAATTTTCTCCTTTTGCGGTTCTCGTACAAACGAGCACAACAACTTAATATAAATTTATGGTAAACCGATTTAGTTTAGTTGTCAACAAAAAAAAATAATTTTTATTACTCTTAATTAATTCCTTAATAATTTCTTATATTAAAATCAAATATAACAGCGTTAAAGATAATTTTGCTTACACTATTTTACAATGTTGTTACATTTTGTTATTTTTCACTGGAAATGGGGATAAGTTTTCTTCTATAAAAAAAGCTTTTTCAGTTTGTATTTTTGGAATAAGCCTAGCCCGGACATTAAGGGCGGAGTACAAAATCTGCGATGGAATCGACGGATTTTGTATGAGCGTGAGCGAACCCTGGTTGGCCGGAACAAAGTGTATAAAGTTTTGCTCCAAAAATATTGTAATTTGCTCTCAGAACCTACCCTAAAGTTTTGTTTTATGCTATACTTTTGAAAACTTTACCATAATTTGCATTATTTTAAGGAGTCTGCATTTATGAAAAAAAGAGCGCTTTTAAGTGTTTTTGTTAAAGACGGGATTTTAGAATTGGCTCAATATCTTAAAGAAGCTGATTGGGAAATTCTTTCTACTGGTGGAACAGCTAAATATCTAACTGAAAATGGTATTCCTGTAACTGATGTTAGTGCTGTAACTGGCTTTCCAGAATGTCTAGATGGACGTGTAAAAACTTTACACCCAGCAATTCACGCAGGTGTTCTTGCAATTCGCGACAATAAAGAACACATGGACAAAATCGCTGAATTAGGCGTTGCTCCAATCGACTTGGTTTGTGTAAACCTTTATCCTTTCTTTGAAAAAGTTCAAGCTGGTCTTAAATTTGAAGAAACTGTAGAATTTATTGATATTGGTGGCCCAACTATGATTCGTGCGGCTGCTAAAAACTTCCAAGACGTTATCGTTCTTACTGACCCAGCTGACTATGCAGAAACAATTTCTGGTCTAAAAGCTGGAAACGTTCCTTTTGAATTCCGCAGAAAACTTGCTGGTAAAGTTTTCAACCTAACATCAGCTTATGACGCTGCAGTTAGCCGCTTTATGCTAGAAGATGAACTTCCAACTTATTATGATATGCCACTTGTAAAAAGCCAAAGCCTACGTTACGGCGAAAATGGTCACCAAAAAGCTGCTCTTTATGTTACAGCTGACAAAAAAGGTGCTTTTGCTGGCATGACTCAACTTCAAGGAAAAGAACTTTCTTACAATAATATCCGCGACTTAGACGTTGCATGGAAAGCTGTTTGTGCATTTAACACATTTGTTAAAAATGCAAGTCCAGTTAATGGAACAGATTTCTCTGCTTACGACGGAATTATCTGTGGAAAAGATGCTAACGGCGAAAAAGCTGCTCCTCAAGGAACTCCTATCACAGCTTCTTTCGGTGGAGCTGCTTCTAGTGTTTTCACGGTTGCATTAAAACACAACACACCATGTGGTGCTTCTCTTGGAAAAACAGCTTTTGAAAGCTACAAACAAACTTACGATTGTGACCCAGTTTCTATTTTTGGTGGAATCGTTGGTTGTTCTGCAACTGTTGATAAAGAAGCTGCTGAAGAAATGGTAAAATGTTTCCTAGAAGTTATCGTTGCTCCAGACTTTACAGAAGAGGCTCTAAAAGTTTTTGAAACAAAGAAAAATCTACGTATCATCAAAGCTGAAATCGATGCAAATGACGACTACGAATGTATGAGCGTTGCTGGTGGTGTTCTTGTTCAAAACAAAGATAACCAACTATTTGAAAAATGGGATATCGTAACAAAAGCAAAGCCAACTCAAGAACAAATTGATGAAATGGCTTTTGGTATGACTGTTGCAATGTTCGCAAAATCAAACGCTATTCTTGTTATCAAAAACAAAACTGCATACGGAATCGGATGTGGTCAAACAAACAGAATTTGGGCAGCTGACCAAGCTTTAAGTCGTGCAAAAGAAAAAACAGATGCTCTTGGACTAGGAAATGCAGAAGTTCTTATTTCTGATGCCTTCTTCCCATTTGCAGACTGTGTAGAAAAAGCACACGAATACGGAATCAAAGCAATCGTACAACCAGGTGGCTCAATCCGTGATCAAGAATCAATCGAAGCTTGTAACAAATACGGCATTTCAATGATTTTCACTGGTACACGCCACTTCAAACACTAATATAATACTGATGTAATATAGAACAAATGTTTTATGATTTTCTGAAAATGCTAAATTCACAAAGCATTTGTTCCGATACAGGTGGTCAAGGGACACTGCGTTCAAGCCCTTGACTCACCTTTGTTTAGGTTCTCCAAACATTGTAGAACCTAAATAAAGAAGGGATTGTCAAGAAAATGGACAATCCCTTTTTTCAATTTAACTTTAGACTTTTTATTTTCACGAAAGTTATCAAGTCTTCATATAAGGATAAAAAAAATGATTTATCAACTAGCTTCACTACTAGACTTTTTTGGACCAGCAAGATTACTACAATCTTACACAGTTTTAATTAGTCTAGCTCTTTTTACAGGTTTTATTATCACTAATATACTTTTACCAAAATTCTATAACAAACTACCTCACGACAGAGGAAGAGAATTTACAGCAACCGCAGAAGCAGCAAAAGGAAAACCAACAGGAAGCGGCGTTGTTTTTATCACAATTTTTGTTATTCTTGCATTTGTTTTGATTCCACTAAACTGGCTACAAATCGTAATCCTTCTACTAACTTGGTTTACAATGCTTACAGGTTATCTCGACGACAAAAGCGTAAACAGTTGGGGCGAATACAGAAAAGCAGTTCTCGACCTTATCCTTGCAATCGGGGCTTCAGTTGCTCTTTACTACGGATGTAAAACTCAAACTGGCGATATCCAATTTTGGTTGCCATTTACATCAAAAAACATCACAATCGCGCCATGGCTTTACATTTCAATTTCTACAATCATGATTTGGGCTTCCATCAACACAACAAACTGTACAGACGGAGTTGACGGGCTTTCAAGTACACTAGTTTTAATCGGATTAATCACTCTTGCATCAATTTTCTACTTTATTCTTGGTCACAAGGATATCGCAGAATACTTACTAGTGCCACATCTAAAGGACGGAGCTTCTTGGGCAGTTATCATTTTTGCACTTTGTGGCGTTCTTACAGGATATTTATGGCACAACGCATATCCAAGCAATGTTCTCATGGGAGATGCTGGAAGCCGCGCTCTCGGATTTTTCATCGGCGTTTGTGTAATGCTTTCTGGAAACCCATTTTTAATTTTCGCAACCTCATCAATTATCTTCATCAATGGTGGAATGGGATTGCTAAAAGTTGCTCTCTTAAGATTTTTCAAAATCCACATTTTCGCAAATATAAGATTTCCTCTACACGACCACATGCGTCAAAAACGAAATTGGTCTACAACACAGGTTTTAGTAAAATTTATGATTTTACAGATTTTAATTACTGTTGTAGTGGTTGGATTGTTATTTAAAGTTCGCTAAACATCATTTTGTGATATAATTTCTTCATATGGGCGACTAAGGCTAGACAAGTCTAGCCTTAGCGGGCTTTCCAGGGTTCCCTAACGGTCATCGTCCTCGCAAGAAACTTGCTGCGGTCGACGGCTTCGCCGCCCTTTCAATCCCTGTCGCAAAATCTGATTCCATAAATTCTTGGAGGAAATATGAGTACACACATAAACGCCCCAGATGGAGCAATCGCTGAAGCAGTTTTACTTCCTGGCGATCCACTAAGAGCAAAATTTATTGCAGAAAAATTCCTAGAAAATCCAGTTTGCTACAACGAAGTTAGAAATATGTTTGGCTATACAGGAACATACAAGGGAAAAAAAGTTTCTGTACAAGGTACAGGAATGGGTCAACCTTCACTTTCAATATACGTAAACGAATTATTCCAATTTTATGGCGTAAAAAAAGCAATTAGAATTGGAACTTGTGGAGCTATCCACCAATCAACAAAACTTAGAGATGTTATCTTTGCAATGGGTGCTTGTTCAGACTCAGCACTTCTAAATCAAAGATTTGGAAATCTACACTTTGCACCAACAGCAGACTGGAATCTTCTTCAAAATGCAGTAAAAGCTGCTGAAAAAATCGGTGTAAAACCACTTGTTGGAACATGTATTTCAAGTGACCTTTTCTACGATGATAATGAAAACTGGAAACTTTGGGCAAAATACGGAGTTCTAGGCGTGGAAATGGAAGCTGCAGAATTGTACACTTTGGCAAAAAAATATGATCGCCAAGCACTTGCAATTCTAACAGTTTCAGATCACATTGCAAATGGAGAAGCAACAACAGCAGAAGAACGTCAAACAACCTTCACTCAAATGATGGAGATTGCGTTAGAAGCAGCAATAGCTGAATAAAGAATCAGCTTTGGAAAGCTGGCAAACTATTTAGGGGTAGGAAAACCACTCAGAGTCCGAAGGCCGTTGTTTTCCTACCCCTAAAACCCCGACCTTTCTTGGCCACGGCTTAGGCAAATTGCTGCGAGTCTCGCAATTTGGCTAAGAACCCAGTTTTTATTCAATTATTGATTTTTTTTTTCAAAATGAAAAACACATATTATATTTAGATATATTTTTGTATTTGTTTTGATTACCTATAGTACATAGCTTTTCACAAAAAAAAGGCAATCGGTTTCCACCGATTGCCTTTCTCCTTTTTACCAGTTTTTATTGTTTTTCCCAAAGAAGCTCAGGATAATATCCACTTGCAATCTTTGCAGCAATTTCTTGCTTAACAATTTCTCTATCTTCTGGATAAGTCATTCCAAACCATTTTTCTGGGCTTGAATAAAATTTGATTTTGCCTTTTTCGTCAGTAACAATTTGACTTGCAGCGGCTGGAAGAAGTGCTTCTGCTTTTTCGCTTGTAATATTGTTTGCAACGAAATCATCCCAGTAAACATGGAAAGTTTCAAAAGCCTTTTGTGAAAATCCGAACAAGTTCATAGAAACCCATTCTTTTCCAGTAAGTTCTTTCTTTTCACCGTCAAGCTCTGTGATTACCTTGCTTCCTTCGTAGTAGATTTTTGTATTTTCTTTCATACTTTCAAGGTAGCCATCTTTTACTTCACAAACACCACGAGAAACAGAACCAGCCTTACTCATTGTGTTTTCCAAAATATAGCCAACCATAGCGTGTTCTGTAGAGTTTGCATCTAATCCGCTTAAGTGACCATTCATGATTTTGAAAGCTTCACGGCCATAGTAGTCATCAGCGTTGATAACAGCAAATGGTGAATTAATTGCTTTTTCTGCACACATTACAGCGTGAATTGTTCCCCAAGGTTTTTTTCTCTCTGGGCTGATTTTTGCAAATTGTTCAGCTGTAAAAATAGAATCTGGAGATTGGAAAACATATTCTGCATCAAAGTTTTTTGCAACTCTGTCAAAAAGTCTTTCTCTAAAATCTTTTTCAATATCTTTTCTAATGATATACACAACTTTTCCAAAGCCAGAAGCTTTTGCGTCATAAGCTGCATAATCTAGCAAACATTCATCATGTAATCCAACTGCGCTAATTTGTTTTACACCACCGTAGCGGCTTCCCATCCCTGCAGCAAGTACAACAAGTGTAGGTTTCATTTATTCCTCCATAAAATAGAAAGATTCATCGCAATTTTTTGTACAAACTTTCAAATTGATTCATATAAAATTTCATTTGTACATTTTTTGATGTTTTGTTAAAACAACGTGAAAATT
>JAZQUR010000099.1:0-19138 GCA_045631425.1 Treponemataceae bacterium
AATGCTTTGCCCCATAAACAAAATCGTAACAGTTCCATGAGCAATCCCCGTTGGAATAACCTTGTTAAAAATCCGAATAACATCCTCAGGCTTAGCGTTGGTGGCAATATCGTAATCCGAAGCCGGCTTCCCAAGAATCAAATCCCGAACAGCCCCACCAACTAAAAAAGCTTCGTATCCATTTTGAGTAAAAATCTTATTAACTTTGCGTAAAATCTCTGGAATCTCAATATTTTTCATCCCTTCTAGTATACAAATCTTAAAAAAACTAAACAAGTGGAATTTATTGAGCCACATTATCCCCTTTGTTCCAGCCAAACGGGGTTCCCTAACGGTCATCCTCCTCACAAGAAACAAAGTTTCTTGTTCCGGTGGACTATCGCCCCTAATGTCCGGGCTAGGCTTATAATCAACAAAAGATTTCACAGTTCTAAATTATTCCTCCCCTTGAGTTTTATACAAAAAATATGTTATTGTTAGACATCAAATTAGAAAATTACTGGAGAATTTTATGTCTAAAATTCAAATGAAAAATGCTATCGCTGAACTTGATGGCGATGAAATGACTCGTGTTTTATGGGAAGTTATTAAAGAAAAATTGTTGACTCCATTTGTGGATTTAAAAGTTGAATATTTTGATTTAGGCTTAAAATCAAGAGATGATTCTAACGATGCAATCACTTATGAAGCAGCAGCTGCAATCAAAAGATTAGGTGTTGGTGTAAAATGTGCTACAATCACATCTAATGCAGCTCGTATGAAAGAATACAATCTAAAACAACTAACACCAAGTCCAAACGGAATTATCCGTGCTGAACTTGATGGAACAGTTTTTAGAAAGCCAATTATCGTAAAAAATGTAAAACCAGCTGTAAAATCATGGGAAAAACCATTTATCATGGGACGTCACGCTTATGGCGATGTTTACAAAAACTGCGAAATGTATGTTGACGGTCCTGGAAAAGCAGAACTAGTTTTTACAGATGCAAATGGAAATGAAACTCGCAAAACAATTATGGAAATGAAAGGTCCTGGTATCCTTCAAGGAATGCACAACCTAGATTCTTCTATCACAAGTTTTGCTCGTTGTTGTTTCCGCTATGCATTAGACGAAAAAGTTGATGTTTGGTTTGCAACAAAAGACACAATTTCAAAAACTTATGACGGACGTTTCAAAGAAATCTTCCAACAAGTTTTCGATGCTGAATTCAAAGCTGATTTTGAAAAAGCTGGATTAACATATTTCTACACATTGATTGACGATGCTGTTGCTCGTGTTATGAAAAGTTCTGGTGGAATTCTTTGGGCTTGTAAAAACTACGACGGTGACGTTATGAGTGATATGGTTGCTTCTGCTACTGGAAGTCTTTCAATGATGACATCTGTTCTTGTTAGCCCAGACGGAAACTTTGAATACGAAGCTGCTCACGGAACAGTTCAAAGACACTACTATCGCTATTTGAAAGGCGAAAAAACATCTACAAACCCAATCGCTTTGATTTTCGCTTGGACAGGTGCTTTAGCAAAACGTGCTGAGTTGGACAACACTCCAGAACTTGGTGATTTTGCAAAAAAACTAGAAAAAGCAACTATCGACTTGATTGAAGAAGGCGTTATGACAGGAGACCTAAAAGCTCTTGCAGACCCAGAACCAAAAGAAGTTCTAAATTCTTGGGATTTTATCGATAGAATCGCTGCTAAATTACAATAAGGTTTAACGCAAATCGCAAAACCCAAATAATAGCATACAAAAAAAGCTCTGTAGTTTATTCTACAGAGCTTTTTGTTTGACAAATCTTGATAAAAGGACTTGAATGTCGTGTTCTTTTATCACATTTATTTTTCCAGTTCTGGAAGTCCTAAGTTCAAATTGAAAAGTCTTTCAGCTTCTAGACTAGTTGGAGGTCCATGACCTGGTAAAAACACTGTTCCTTCTTGCTGAGAAAAGATTTTCGTTTGCACATTTGCAATCAAAGTTTTTTTTGCATAATTATTGTTTGTACCACCAATGTGACCAGCAGAAAGCGTATCCCCTGTAAAAAGAATATTCTCGATTTTGTAGCACATAGAGTCGGTAGAATGACCCGGAACAGACAAATATCCCACCGTAAATCCTGCAATTCTAAAAACACCGTCTCCTTTTAAAACGATGGTGTCTTTTCCTGCAGCTTGTGGATCTGCTGCATAAATTCGTGGCGTATAAATTTTAAGCAAAGTTTCCAAGCCTTTGGTATGACTTCCGTGATTGTGGGTAATCAAAACAGCCACCAAATTGTATTGCTCATTTTCTATATGTTCAATAATCTCTTTTGTAACTTTTCCCGGATCAACGATTATAGCTTCTTTTAATTCCGGATTTGTTATTATGTAACAATTTGAATATCCTTCAAGATTTAAGTGAAAGTAGATTTTCATTGTTCAACCTCACTTAAAGGAGTTGAGAAAATTGCTTCTCTTGTATTTGAAAGCTTGAAAGATACATTTGATTTATTTATTTCTACAAAGTTTGTACGCTTAATGTTACAGTTTCTAAATGAAGTATCAACTAGATGAGCTCGGATAAAACGTGAGTTATATAAGTCTGAATCATCAAAAGAAGATTGATATGACTGAATTCCACAAAAATTGTTTTGAACTAAATCTGAATTGGTAAACAGAACGTGAGCAAACTTTGCCCCAGCCAAGGATACAAACTGCAAATTAGAGTTAATCAAGTTACAATCTGCAAAAACTGAAAAATCGAAAGAAGAAATTCTTGAACGGAAATTTTCTGAGTGGATATTTGCAAATGTACAATGTTGCATATTGCAGCCGTAAAATCGTTTACCTGAAAAATCATGATTTTCAAAATTTAAACCGTAGGCAGAGAGTCCAACAATTTTATCATGATTTTTAATATAATTTATTAAATCATATTTATAACTTTGTATATCAGGATGATGTTTTAAGCAAAAAGAATTGGTTGCGTCAATTTCACCGTTTGGCAAAATTCTTGAAAGTGCGAAGTTATGACATCCAGGTTTGCTACAAAATTCGTGAGTAAACATACTAATATGTTAGGTCATTGCATTAAATTAGTCAAATAGATAATATATAAATATATAGTTTTTTGGAGTAATAATTGATTGATAAAAAAATAAATCCTGCAAATGAACATAGTCCTATAGATTTTGCTTTTCTTGATTCGGGAACTGGCGGAATTCCTTATATGCTTTATCTAAAGGAAAAACATCCAGAGATAAAATGCGTTTATCTCGGTGATACTGCGAATTTCCCCTATGGCGAAAAAAATCAAAGTGATATTTGCGAATGTGCGAAAAAAGCCTGTGAACTTTTAATCAACAAATTTTCTCCTTCTGCTATTGTTATTGCTTGTAACACAATTTCTGTAACAGCTCTAGATTTTTTGCGGGAAACTTTTCCAGAAACACCTTTTGTAGGAACTGTTCCAGCTATAAAACTTGCATCTGCAGTTAGCAAAAATCGCCGAATTGGGTTACTTGCTACAAATCAGTCTGTAAACAATGAATATACTCAAAAATTAATCCAAGATTTTGCTGATGATTGTTACGTTGCAAAAATGGGCAACCCAGAATTAATCAATTTTATCGAAAAATCCCTTTTTACTGCCACCGAATCTGAAATCAAAG
Source organism: Treponemataceae bacterium (assembly GCA_045631425.1). Taxonomy (GTDB): domain Bacteria; phylum Spirochaetota; class Spirochaetia; order Treponematales; family Treponemataceae; genus Treponema_I. The sequence goes on from JAZQUR010000099.1 coordinate 3,651, forward strand.
ATGCAATTTTGCCTTCTGTGGATTTTTTCCAAAAAGAAAATGTTGATACAATAATCTTAGGTTGTACTCACTTTTTGCATTTATCAAAAGAAATTGCTCATTACGCTGGAAATGATATTCAAGTTGTGGATTCTCGTGAAGGTGTTGCAAATCAAGCTTTACGGATTTATGCACAAACCAAAAATCAGAAAGAGATAAAAAATCTTGAAGTAAAAGATAAAACTTTTTTTGTGACTTCTGAGAAAATCTCTAAAAACGAATACGAGATTTTATCTAGAGAACTTGATTTGCCATACGGCGGATTGTTATCCTAATTTTTGCAATTTTCTAAAAGCTTTTAAAAAGCAATTTTCCCACTTAAAGTGATTTCAAAATCAATTTCTGTTTTTTTATTTTCTCTTTGCTGATAATTGACTACATTATTTGAAATTATAGTGTTTATCGAAGCAAAGTCTGAAAGGAAAACAGAAACCTTGTGACTGTAATTTACACAGAAATTGCTTTTATCCTCCACAAAGTTTTTATCCAAAGAAAAACTAAATCCGTCATTTCGTGTAATTTTTTTATACTGGAAATCTTCGTTAAAGATTTTTACAAATGGAATCAAAAAAGCAGTTTTCCCATTTCTATTCCAGAAAATGCTTTCGTAAACTGTTAATGTTTTTTCTGGCGTAAAACCTATTTCTGCAAAGTTTGATATTGAGTCGTCATCCTCCAAGTAAAGAATCAGGCTATTATTAAAGTTTAAAATCCATTTTTGGTCATTATAATTTGCAGAAAAATTAGTGACAATTTCTTCAAAATTATACCAGTCAAAAAGTTCTAGGTTAGAGTTTTTTCCAAAAATGTTGAAAGCAGAAAATCCCATTTTCCCAAAAAAACTGATATTTTTCATGTAATTTCTGTTTGTAGCTCTGTAGGTTTTCGTAAACTCTGTTGAAAAACTTGATGGAACAAATAAATCCCAAATATTTGAAAAAATATTTCTCTTCCAAGAAAATCCTGTTTTTTGTGATTTCGAATTTCCAAAGTCTGTGATTTCTTGAATTTTCTTTCCATTGTTGTAGTTTGGCAAAATCAATAAAAACAAATCTTTGTTTGAAAACAAGTTTGCTAAATCTTCTGTGTAGGAAGCGGGAACTGAAAGATTTTTTTCATTGCCAAAATCATTTTGTTCTTCTGAAAGAACTTTTTCCCCGTAGGAAATTGAAAAATTATTTTTGTTGATTCTAAAAGGCAACGAAAAATCGTATTCTAAGCTTTGAATTAATGGATTGGAACTAGTTTTTGAAAATTTATTTTCAGCCTTTATCAAAAAGTTTGGAGAAATATTTAACTTTTTCCAGTGAAAATTTTGGTCAAAAGAAATAATTTCTTTTCGTTCTTCAAAATCTACAATTGATTTGTTTTCATCATCTTGTGGTAAAAAATCATTTTGTAAAATCTGATAATATAAAGAATTAAAATAGGATGAAAAATAATTATCTGTGAGAAGTTTATTATCATCATTGTTTGAGTTTTGCATTAATTTAAAATCAATTTTTCCTTGATATTTTTCAAGATTTACAGTTGCTGCAAAATCTTCGGAACTAGCGTTTTTGTAAAACAAAACTTGATTTTCAAGATTTTTGTTTTGGGTGCTAGAAATTTTTGATGTTGCATCAAATTTTACAGGAAGAAAATCAAAATATTTTCCAAAGTCAAAACTCAAACTGTTTTCTTTTGCTACTCCAGATGATTTGTAAGAGTAGTTTTCAGAAAAAGAGATAAAGTCAAAAATTTCTTTAGATGTGGAAATTGTGTGAGAACTGTTTTGAAAACTTACGAAATTTTCCTCTCCAAAACTGTAGTCCGCAAAAATTTGGTTTTTTACCTCGAAAACAGAAACTGATAAATCTATGGAATTGTTAATTTCGCCAAAAACATTTTTAGTTTTGGTTGATAAATTGTAATTACTTGTAATGTTTGTATTTAGAGTTAAGAAATCACCTAAATTATAAGTAAAGTCGAAAATATCTGAAAGTAATAATGCCGATTTTGCATCACTCAAATAAATATTTCCAATGTAAAACTCAATATCTGTAACTAAATTACTTTCATTTTTCACAGAAATCTGAATCAAGTTTGGATTTGCAAACTGATTTTTTTCTTCCAAATCAATTTTTATTTCCTGCCAAGTATTTCTTGCAATTTTAGAAAGTGGAAAATCTTTTGAATATGCAATTTTATATGAGCCGTTTTCTAAAAACTCTAAAAGTTGAATAGAAATTTTGATTTCGTCAGCATTTTCTATATCATTCTTGGCGAAAATGTCAAAAATAATCTCTTTATAATTCGCTGTAGGCAAAGGTTTTACGTATTTTTTTAAGATAGAAGTCGAGTTTGCTTCCAAGTTGGAGATGGAAACTTTATCAGCCATTTCTTCATCAATTTTTTGGGTTTGGATAATCACGCTATTTTCTGTGATGAATCCTGTGTTTTCCAATTTCATGGATTTTATGGTTAAAGTTCCAAAAACGTTGTTTTGCTGATTTTCGTCTTTTTTCTTAAAAATGATTTTTCCCTTATCAGCTTTTCCGAGCTTGCTTTTTTGCAAATTTGTCATTGGGAAAAATAAACTTTCATATTCAGTGGAAATACCAAGATTTTCTGAAGTTTTTGCTGAATTTATTTTCCATTTCGCATTTTCATCATTTAAATCACCAATTTCAAGATAAATGTCATAAAAATCCAAAATATTTCGGTTTGAGATTTTTGCTTCCAAAACAAAACCTTGTGCTTCGTAAATCTTTGAGCTGTTTTCAGGAAGATAAAAACACAATTCTGCTGTTTCTGCATTTTCGGTTAAGTTTGCAACAATTTCGTAGTATTGATTTTTTATTTGAACAACATTGCCTTCTCCTTGGATTATAGAATCAAAGGCAAAATAAGATTTTTCAGAATTTCGATTTCCTGGAAGATATACAAAAGATTTTCCAAAAACATTGTAATTTGTATATTCCATTCCTGTGGAATTATTGATTTTTATGGAAGAATTTTCAAAATCCTTTACATAATCAAGAGAAAGTCCAGTTTGAAAATTACTTTGAAATTGATTTTCTGTTTCGGTTGTAATTTCATTTATCTTATTATCAAAAATTGCTCCAAGAGAAATTGGGGTAGAGTAGGATAAAAAACTGCTTAGTGAAAAATTTGGCGTAAAATCAACAGAAAAGCCTGATGCGGTAAACAATGTGGGAGTTTTTCCTTCAGCCACTTCTTTCCAAAAGATTTGAACAGTGTCATTTTGGTTTGGCATTTGTGGAAAAATAACGTTTCCAGAGTTTTTATCGTATTCACAAAATGCCAAAAATCCGTTAACGTAGGCGACTACTGAATTTTCTTCTGCATTTGTGCCAATATTGTAATTTTCTTGGGTATAGCTTTTTACAGAAATTGCAAAATCGCTTTCATCAACAGATTTTGGTAGCAAATAAATTAAGGGGTTAATATTTCCAAGAGGAAACAAACTTTTTATGATTTTTTCGCTAGTATTTTCTGGTGTAGAGGATAAAAAGTTGTAGGACAAAACCAAATTTTCCTCTTGATTTGTAGAAAAACTTATATCATTTGTGATGTAAGTTTTATTTGCAGATTTTGAAATCAGTTCCACATCACTTAGATTTGAAACTTTTACAGGAAAAACGTTTTTATTTTCAAAAAGTGAAAAAAACGAAGGATTATAAATCCAAAATCCGGTTTTTCCATTAATATTTGTGAAAAAATGCTGGATATGATGTTTGTCTAAATCCTGTATATCAGTAATTCCTTGATTTTCGATTTGGAGATAATCTAAAAATTCTTCTAAAGTAAGATTTCCTTTCTGGCAAAACCAACTTTCCATATTTTTGATAAACTCCAAAAGTTGATTTTCTGCTTGTTCTTTGTCTGAAATCAAAATCGTGGTTTTGTTTTCCAGCGGATTCTTAAATTCTATCTGGTTTATTCCTTGATAAAACAAAAAATCATCATCTTTAAGTTTTGAAAAAGTTTTATCTTGATTTTCAGTGAAAATTTCAACATTTTCTAGCGAAAAGGGAATGTAAAAATATTTATTTTCAATGTAAGAGTTTAGGTTGATATTATCAGAGTTATATAAATATGAGCCATGCCAAGTTTTTGAAAATGTTTCTAAATTATCAAAACGGAATAAAGCTTCCCCTTGGATTTTTTCTGTTTCTGTAAAGTTTTTTTCTATTAAAAATGTGGTTCCAAAGGTTGTATTTTTCCCCTGTGAAAGTTTTTTCCCAAAATTTTCCCTTCCGTAGTCAGATGATAAAAAAATATCTTTGTTACCAACTTTGATTTCAGAGTAAATTCCCTTATCAAATTGATTTTTGTATCCTAAAAGAAGTTTGTTGCTAGAAAATCCATCTTGAAAAACTGCATCAAAATACCATTTTTTATCATACATAAAATAAACTGATAAACCAGCATTTTGCTTGAACACGAGGGGTTGCAAATCCATGAAAGCGGCCCCATTTTGAAAAGCGATTTTCACAGTTTGGGTTAGAGAAAGTTCCCAGTCACCTTCCACAAAAAACTCTGAAATTTTTTCTGAATTTGGGTTTTCTTCTTTTTCAGCGGCAAAAGTTTTCTCAGCAAATCCTAGATTTAACAAAATCAGCAAAGATAAAAGCCCTTTTTTTATAAATTGTCTTGCTTTTTTTATCTCTGAATTTGGATTTTTCTTTTGGATTTTTAGAACAGCTTCTTCAATTTTTTGTTTTTTCCCTTCACCAAAATCAAAAAGTTCTTGTGCTTCAGAATTTATGCCCTTTTGCAGATTTTGTGCACCTACGCCAAGTAAGCGAATTCCCTTTCCGTATTCATATTTACTTTTGAAAAGGGCGCAAACTTTTTCGTACATATCATCTAGAGAAGAAATTGCTCTTTGATATGTAGATTGTATAGAAACAGTGGAAAAATCTTCGTATCGGATTTTCACATGTAGAGTTTTTGTATGGAAATTTTCGTCTAAAAGTCTAAATCGAACCGTGTAACACAACTTTAGCAAAGCTGTTTCGATGGCAAAAATATCGGTTAAATCGTAGTTAAAAGTTTCTTCAGTGCTTATTTGGTGTGATTTTGAGATATCTGAAAATTCTTCGACTTCGTGACCTCTAACTGCATAATACAAATAACTTCCTGTACAATTACCAAACAAAGAAGTTAAATTTGCCAAAGGGGCTTTATGTATGTCCTTCGTTGTGTAAAAACCATAAGATTTTAGTTTTTCCTGAGTTTTTGTACCTGCGCCCCAAAGTTTTGAAAGAGGTAATGACAGCATAAAGTTTTCTTCTTGGCCTTCTGGAACAATGCATAGTCCGTTTGGTTTATTTATGCCTGAAGCGATTTTTGCAATGTATTTATTGTGGGCAACTCCAACAGAAACAGTAAGACCAGTTTTTTCAAGGATAGTTGCTTTTAGTTTTTTCGCAACTTCTTCTGGAGTGCCAAAAAGCATTTCTGTTCCCGTTATGTCGATAAAAGCTTCATCAACAGACATTTGCTTTACATCTGGAGAAAAATCATAAAAAATCTTCATAACTTCTTTAGATTTTTCGTGATACCTCTCCATTCGTCCACGAAGATAAATGCCGTTTGGGCACAGCTGATAAGCTTTGAAAATCGGCATAGCTGAATGTACACCGTATTTTCTTGCTTCGTAAGAACATGTTGAAACTACAGCCCGTTTGTCAGAGGGAAGTCCTCCAACAATAACTGCTTTCCCCCGATATTCAGGATTGTCCAGTTGTTCTACTGAGGCAAAAAAAGCATCTAAATCCACATGGAGATAGCAGGAACTCATATTTTATTGTCCTGAAGAGAGATTTCGGACATTTTTTCTGAATTTGATATTATATATTTTCTAGTTTCGATAATCGGTGTTGTGATTTCTTTAGGAAATTTTTCCCGAACATAGGCTGTTATCTCAATATTAAAATCTTGATTTTCAGCTGTTAAAAATTCTAAGGTAAAGTTTTTTGGTGGATTTTCTGCCAAGTTAAATTGTGCAGCATTTTGTGTTTCAAAAAAGCTAAATGGGAAGTTTGCACTGTAAATTGGAAATGAAAAATCGCTAAAAATCTTGATTTCGTAATATATTACATTTTCTAAGGATTTGATTTCTAGTTTGTTATCAGAAAATCCTATGCTAGTTTCCGATGAAAGAGAAAAACTTGCTAAATCTTTGTCTGTTGAAACAAATTCCACAGATTGATTTGAAAGTGATTTTTTATTTTTCAAATTGCTATTGATACAAATTGTTGTAATCAATAATGCTACAAAAATCAGTATTAAAATCAACAGTTTGATAATCTGGCGTTTTACGTAAATTCGCTTTTTAAACGAAAGAATTATTCGCATTACCATAAAAGTAAAAGGCAAGATAAACAAACTTAAAATCAAGTTGATAAAAAAGTTTCCATCCACAAGATATATTAGGGATGAAATATCAGAATTGTTAAAAACACCATATAATGTTGGGATAAAAGGCAAAATCAGCAAAACTATTGAAATCAACAAAAGTGAAGTTTTCTTAAATCCCTGAGAAATATATATCAAAATGTATTCAAGTCCAAATATCAACAAAAATGGCAAATCTAAGGCTGAGAAAACGAAAAGATTTACAAATGAAATAATATTTAGCAAGTAAGAGTAAACAAAAAGTCTAGAAGGGATTTTAAGTCCTTTTCGTAGAATGTAAAATAAGGAGAAAAATAAAAATGTAAAAACAAATTTGAATATTAACGCGTATTGTGGATAAAAACTCCAAGCGGAAAAAATCCATTTTGTAATCATCTGGGACAATGTTAAGCAAAATAAGGCTATTAACAAAAATAGTGGCGCAATGTACCAATATTTTAACATTGTCTTTTTATGCATCATTTTTTTTCGCCCAAACATAAATGAAAAAACGCAAATTGAAAACAATGAAAATGCAGCTACCGAAAGAAAAATGATAGTTAAAGTTGGCTCTGAAATAATAAAACTAAATGAAAAAATGGAAGCAGTATCATAATTTACTTCTTGATTTTTAGGATTGTCTATATCGTAGTCTTGGATAAAGTTTTTTACAACGCTTACAATTTTTTCTTTGTTTGTTGTTTGAAAATTTAGTTTTACAGCTGGAAATCCGTTTTCAAGTAAGGTTTGCATTACAGGATTTGATTTCGCTAAATTGATTTTGTATAAAGCTAAACTTCCTTTTTCGATATATGAGTGGATATTTTCCTTTTCCAAAGCCTTTTTGATTTTTAAAAAAGTATAAGATGGCGTTAAAAGTCCCTTGCTTCCAGGAGTCAAAGTCCAATATCTATCATTTTTTTTGTTAATAGAAAGATATAAAATCGGAGTTTTTACATTTTCTAAATTAAGATTTGCTATAGCAGTTTCAGTTCCAGCAGCATAATTTGGAAAAAGTAGGGAATTATCGTTTGCGGTACAAATTACGTTAGCAAAATGACTTATGGATTCCAATTCTTTTATTACTGAAATAGAATCTTCTATCGAAATAAATACATATCCAGAGGATTTATTATTAGATTTTAGGAGGATATTGTAAGGAAAACTTTTACTGTCGGTATTTTCTAGATATTGTTGTTTTGGATAATATCCGTCTTTCAAAAATTGAGAGTATAAAAAATCGCATTGAGAAACATTTTCTCCATATAATGAAGAAAGAGAAAATACAAAGATGAAAAGGAGAATAATGTTAAATTTTCTATACATAATTATAGTATAGTATATAAGAAAAGAAAACGTCAATAATATGAAAGAAAGAATTAATAAAGTATTTTACAAAGATTTGCAATTATTATATAATTTAGATATAATGTAATAAATTTTAGGAGAACAAAACAGATGGCTACTGAAAAAAAGACTCTTTTAAATTTACCATTAAAGGTTATATTGACACAAGAAGGTGCTTCTCATTTTATAAATCGCAAAAAAAAGTTGTTAAGATTCAGACTTGCAGATAACGCTGAAGAATTTGGCGTTTCCCTTTCAACTTTTGCTCCATTATCTCTACAAAGTATGATTTTAGTTGATTACGTTTCTAAAATCGAAATTTCTTTGCCTGAATTTGGGTCTTCTCGCCAAGAAATAATGGATTTATCAAAATTAGTTGTTTTCTCTGTTTTGTATAAGCAATTTGATAGAGAGATTTTAACTGCGTTACTTGCTACAGAATGTGTTCGCAGACACAACAGAGCAAATCCTTCTCAGTTGCTAGATGAAAAAACTCACATCAGTGATAACGTTCTTCGTTCTCGTATGGAAAATAGTGAAAAACTTATTAACGAAGCTCGTTCTGAAATCCTAAAACCTATTTACGATTCAATTTTAAAAGATACAAATCTTACTCCAGAAGAAAAAAACGTCTATTTATTGATGACAGAAAAATTTCTTAATCGCTTAAGTTTGTTTAACTGGTATATTATTATCAAGTTTTTCCAAAAAGATGGCTTTTCTGAAATTTTAAGTAGCATTAGACAAATAGTTCAACAATATATGGAAAAATCTAAAATTGCTGAATACATTTCGTTAATGGTTATGGAATTAGCAGTTAATTGTGAAAATGCTAATATGCGAAAAGAAGCCAAAAATATGTATCGTGGCATTGAAGATAGCGAAGCTGTGCTTTTTGAACCAGAAATTCGCAAAAAAATTATCCAAGAATTAGAAAAAAAACACGAACTTGTATATATTTCATGGAAACTCGGTGGTGGTTCTATGTCTATTGGTAAGCAAGGTCGGCTTCAAATCACACTTTACAACAAAGATGACGAATTCCAAGAATTCAAAGAAAATATACAAGAAAAGAAATCTGCAAATCTTGCTAAAAAGTCACTAATTGACTTTTATCGTGAAATTCCCGAAGGTCAAGGTGGTACAGATTTAGGTTTGTACTATTTGTCATATCTAGACGAGGCTTGTAAAAAGGTTAATGTTAAATTTGAATCTTTAGTTAATCAGTTTTCATCCAGTGATTTAACAGTTATTAACCTTAATTTCAATTTTTAACATGGGAACGAAAAACTTTAGTTTATTCTTACTTATTTTAATCTTTTCTCTTTTTTCTTGTTCTGATCAAGAACCAAATGTTTCTATTGTGTATCCTCAAGTTGTTTATGATGTAGAAAAAAGTAGTTTCTCCCTTTCTATTTACGGCAATTTTATTTCTGAAGGGCTACGAATCGATAGGATGGAATTACTTCATCCCGCCTCAAAAATGATATGGAAATGTAATACTCCCGAAGTTGTATATTCTGATGATTCAAATCTTCAATATGTTGGATTTTCAGCATTTTTACCTCCTGAAGGCGGATTTTTAACAGGGGATTACGAAGTTACTTTTTATGATGGTGTAAATCGTTGTGTAAATTATAATTTTATGTTAAATAAGAAGCTAGAAGTTGAAAATTATTCAAGTATAAAAAACGTAGATAAATACATTGCTATTTATGATGAAGAAAATGTCATAATATATGCTGGAAAAGTTGAAGAAGAACAATCAAGTAATGGGAAAATTGCGAAAAATTATCCTAGCGCAGTTTTTTATCGAAATATAATAAAATCAAGGAATACTGATATTTTGTATCTTTTGGAAAAGCAAAGTATCAAATAGAAAGGTCAAAGATGAGTGAATTAACTAAGGATGCAGTTTTAAGAACTGTTCATACATTTGTATTGAGAGCAGGACGCATGACAGATGCTCAAAAAAAAGCCTATGAAACACTTTCTCCACGATGGTGTGTGCCATTCAATGAGTTTCCTATTAACTTTATTGATGTTTTTGATAATGTAAATCCTGTTACAATCGAAATCGGTTTTGGAATGGGAGCTGCAACTGCTATAATCGCACAAAACAATCCAGAAAAAAACTATCTTGGCTTGGAAGTTCACCGTCCGGGAGTAGGGCGTTTGTTAAATGAGATTGAAGCAAAAAATCTTTCCAATTTGTACATTATAGAACATGATGCTATCGAAGTTCTTGAAAAAATGATTCCAGATGAATCTGTTAGCGCTTTCCATATTTTCTTTCCAGACCCATGGCCAAAGAAAAAACATCACAAACGCCGATTGGTACAACGTCCACGCACAGAAATTCTTGCAAAAAAACTTGCTCCAGGTGGATATATTTATATGGCTACCGACTGGGAGCCTTACGCAGAGTTTGCTTTGGAAGAACTAACTCTTACAGAGGGCTTGAAAAATAAATATGACAGATATGCTCCTCATCAAGAGTGGCGTCCTGAAACTAAGTTTGAAAACAAAGGCTTGAAAGCAGATAGAAAAATTTGTGAATTGTTTTTTGAAAAAATCTAGTTTTCATTAAACTAAAGCAACTTGAATGAATACAAATAAAATGATATTTTGAGAAAGGAAAAATCGAAAAAAGGTAGGAAAAAAATGGCAGAAGTTGAAGTTTCAAAAACCTTTGAAGCTGCTGTTGAACGCAGCAAAAAAATTGAAGCAGATTTAGCTATAAATCCAAAAAAATACAAAGTTTTAACAGGGGATAGACCTACTGGAAGACTTCATATTGGGCACTATTTTGGTTCTTTGTTAAATCGTGTTCGCCTTTCAAAAATGGGTGTTCCAACTTGTATTTTGATTGCAGATTATCAGGTTTTAACAGACCACGATGCTTTTTCTGAAATTAGCCAAAATACAAAACAACTTGTTATAGATTATCTTGCAGCGGGAATTGAACCAAGTGAGGACGTAATTATCTACCCACACAGTTATGTTCCAGAATGTAATCAGCTTATGCTTCCATTTTTGACATTGGTATCAAATGCGGAACTAAGCCGAAATCCAACTGTAAAAGAAGAAATCGAAGCTGCGGGGCTAAAAAACGTAAATGCTGGAATGTACACATATCCAATCCACCAGGCTTGTGATATTCTTTTCTGTAAAGGAAATCTTGTTCCTTGTGGAAAAGACCAACTTCCACACTTAGAGTTAACTCGTTCTATTGCTCGTAAGTTTAACGATAAATTTTCACCAAACGCTCCAGTTTTCCCAGAACCACAGGCTTTGTTGAGCAAAACTCCTCACATTATGGGCTTAGACGGAACTGCAAAAATGAGTAAAAGTCGTGGAAATGCGATTATGCTTTCTGCCACAGAAGATGAAACTGCAAAGCTTATCAAAAAAGCAAAAACTGATGCTGAGCGTTTTATCACTTATGATCCTGTAAATCGTCCAGAAGTTGCAAATCTTTTGATGTTAATTTCACTTTGTACAGACGAAGAACCAGAAGCAATCGCAGCTAGAATCGGTGATGGTGGTGGCGGAATGTTAAAAAATATGCTAACAGAAAGCCTAAATGAAAAACTTCGCCCTCTACGTGAAGAAAGAAAACGCCTAGAACAAAGCCCAGATTATATTAGACAAGTTCTTTTAACTGGGGCAGAAAAAGCTCGTAATATGGCAATCGAAACATTAAAAGAAGTTCGCCACGTTATGAACATGGAAATCTAAAAAAAACTAGATAGTTTTTGAAACAATACTATATTGATAAATGAACCTTAAGGAGAAATCGATGAATAAAGACGAAATCATTGCAAGAGCAAAAGCTTACATTGAAGCAGAAAAAGATGCTGGTTTCAAAAAAGAAGTTGAAGATTTAATTGCAAATGCTGATGCAAACCTAAATGAACTAGAAGATAGATTTTATAGAAATCTAGAATTCGGAACAGGTGGTCTACGGGGCGTTATTGGTGGTGGTACAAACCGCATGAATACATTTGTTATTAACAATGCAACACAAGGTCTTGCAAACTATTTTATTAAAACTTTCCCAGAAAAAGCTGCAAAAGGTGAGTTAAGTGCTGTTGTTGCTTATGATTCACGTCGCTATTCTGACGTTTTCGCAGAAGCAACTGCTTTAATCTTCGCTGCAAATGGTTTTAAAACATATCTTTTCACAGGTTTACGCCCAACTCCAGAACTTTCTTTCGCAATCCGTACTTTAGGATGTGATACAGGTGTTGTTGTTACAGCTTCTCACAATCCACCACAATACAACGGATACAAAGCTTACTGGAATGACGGTGCTCAAGTTATCGAACCACATGATGTTGGTATCATTGATGAAGTAAACGCTGTTGCAGAAGTTAAAACTATTTCAAAAGAAGATGCAATCAAATCTGGAAAACTTGTTTTAATTGATTCTCTAATCGATGAAAAATATTGGGAAATGTGTAAAGCTCAACTTTTCCGCCCAGAATTAATCAAAGAAAAGGCAAAAGAAGTTAAAATCGTATATACACCATTACACGGAACAGGTGCAATGCACGTTGAAAAAGTTCTTGGTGATTTAGGACTAAAAGTTATCACAGTTCCAGAACAAAGAGAACCAGATGGAAACTTCCCAACTGTAGAAAAACCAAACCCAGAAGAAGCTCCAGCACTAAAAATGGCTGTTGAACTTGCAGAAAAAGAAAAAGCTGATGTTGTAATGGCTACAGACCCTGACTCAGACCGCTTCGGTAGTGCAGTTCCTGGAAAAGACGGAAAATACGTTCTAATTTCTGGTAACCAAATGGGTGTTCTTCTTGCTGATTACATTATCCACTCAAGAAAAGAACTTGGAAAAATGCCAGCAAATCCTGGAATGATTCGTTCTATCGTTACAGCGCCAATGGTTGACAAAATTTGTGCAAAAAATGGTGTAAAACTTGATGAATGTCTAACTGGTTTCAAATGGATTGCAAATGTTATGGCTGGTTATGAAAAAACTGGAAGCAATAACTACATCTTCGGATTTGAAGAAAGCTACGGATACAACGTTGAAACTGATGTTCGCGACAAGGACGGTGTTTCAGCAGCAGCAATGTGTGCAGAAATGACACTTTACTGGCGTTCAGTTGGAAAATCTCTACTAGAAAGACTTGAAGAACTTTATACAGAATACGGCTACTACCAAGATGTTTCTATTGCTAAAAACTTCCCAGGAAGTTCTGGTGTAGACACAATGAAAGGTATTATGGCAAATCTACGTAAAGACGGTCTAAAAACTCTTGGTGGAAAGAAAGTTGTAAAAATCCGTGACGTAGGTCAACAAATTATTTACGACCCAGCAAATCCAGATGCAAAAGAAAAACTAGATTTACCATCAAGCAACGTACTACAATTCTTCCTAGAAGGTGGAACAGTTGTTTCTGCTCGTCCATCTGGAACAGAACCAAAAATCAAATTCTACGTAAACGCAACAGTTTCTGTAGAAAATGGTTTGGATGCTGCAAAGAAAGAAGCAAACGAACTTTGTGCAGCAATCGAAAAAGAAATCAATTCTATTTTGGATTCAGCTAACTAGTGAAATTTATAAAACAACTTCTCCATTCTTATTTGGATGGAGAAGTTTTTACCGCTTTTGATACAGAAACCACAGGTCTCAGTTCAAAATATGAGAAAATCATAGAAATTGGAGCTGTAAAGTTTGATAAAAACGGAATTATAGACACATATTCTGTATTGATAAATCCTGAAAAAACTATTTCCTCTGAAATCACTCGTATAACAGGCATTACAAACGAGATGGTTGCTGATTGTAAAACATTTTCCGAAATCGCACCTTCTTTTTTGAATTTTATTAACGAAACAAAGCTTATTGCTCACAATGCAACTTTTGATGTTAATTTTGTTAATGCTGAGCTTGAAAAAACTCCTTATAAAAATCTTTCAAAAGGGCAATGTAACGCTTTAGATACTGTAAAAATCTCTCGTAAGGTTTTTCCAGGATTGCCTTTCTACAAACTTCAATATTTAGCTTCCCATTTTGGTATAAAAGTTGATGCTGCTCACCGTGCTTATGACGATGCTAGAGTTTGTATGGAGCTTTTCCAAATCTGTCTTAAACAGGCAGAATCATTTTTTTGCACTACAAATCTTTTTTAACGGAAATTCCTATGTTTAATGTTGTCATTTTTACAGGTGGCGAAACTTGTGACGCAGCTCATGGAGAACATTGGCTAAAATCAATTTCCATAGATTACATAATTGCTGCTGATTCTGGTTTTGAAAACTCCATGAAATTCCAAAAATCTCCAAATCTTGTGGTAGGTGATTTTGACAGTACCAGCAAAGAAAATGTTATGAAATATTTAGAAAGCAACAAAGCTAAATATTTGGGAGAAAGCCAACCAAAAATTCAGTGTTGGCACAAAGATAAAGATTTTACAGACACTGAACTTGCATTGATGGAAGCAAAAAAGTATCAGATTGAATATGAGCATAATTCTGAAAAATCAGGGCAAAGCAATTTGTACACAATTTTGGTTGGCGGTGACGGTGGAAGGCTTGATCATCTTTTTGGAATTCATAACATTTTTACATCTGAAAATTATCCCAATGTTTGGCTTGGAAAAGAACAGGCGATAATTTGCTTGGATTCGGAAAGTGATTTTAACACATTGGAAGTGACAAATCTAACTGAAAACTCCATGATTTCTGTATTTCCTGTTTTTACAAATAATTACGAAAAATCAAAATATCAAATCATATCTGAAAATCTAAAATGGGATATTGGAAACCTTTTGTGGAATGAAAATCAAATCAGTTTAAGCAACCGAATTTCAAATTCTGAAAATGGCAAATGCAAACTGTCTTCAAAATACGGGCGATTTTTGGTTTTTATTCCCTTGTATGCAAAAATTTCTTGGAGCTAGAAAACCATCAAGGAATATAAAGTTAGATTGTAAATAAAATGCACAATGCTGCTTGGAAAAATTGACTTTGTTTTTATCACTAAAAATCGAAGGATGATTCCTGCAATTAAAGCGTTTAAAACTGCAAAAATCCCCATGTATAAGTGACCAAAAGCAAAAAGCAACAGCGACAAAATTTCTGCCACGAAAAATCGGAATTTTTCTTTTATTGGGGATTTTACCATATTCTCCAAAAATTTTGATATTAATCCTTGTAAATAATTTCTGTACATGTTTTCTTCGTAAAAAGCGTAAAGTCCCATTCCCAAGATTTGAAAAATATGACCGAGAACACCTTTTGAATAATCAACTTTTATAGTTTGAGATTTTGATATCCATTGCCAAAAAAATCCGTTTCCAAAAAGCAAAATCAACGTAATTATCGATAATAGAAGAACTTTTGAGAAGTTTGATTTTTGTTGATTTTCTGATGTTTTGCAACTAACTGATAAAGATTTGCTTCTGATAAAACAGTAAATCCCCAAAAATCCATAAATAAGAAAATGAAAAAGATTAAATTCTACAAAACCAAGGGTTGGACTTTCTGTTGTAAAAATTGGAGGCAAAACAAAAATTGTTAAGATAAGAAAAAGCTCAAGAAAATAATACATAATTCCAAATAAATATGATATAATAATGTGAAAAATTCAATGGAAGAAAGAAAAATTCCTTTTTGCCTTGAAATTTTAAATCAATATAGGTGGTCAGGGGACCTTTCACTTAAAT
>JAZQUR010000100.1:0-34884 GCA_045631425.1 Treponemataceae bacterium
ATAATTGAATCCTGGCGTATCGATTACAACGAAAAACGGCCACAGAAAGGATTAAAAGAATTGACACCGAGTCAGTTCAAAAGTAAACTTAAAAGTACGAGAAACTCGCCTTAAATTTGGTCAAATTTAGGGGTGAGACTAGGATAGAAACTACAACAAAAAGTTTTGAAGATGATTACGGAAAAAAATATCCAGCTGGGGAAGATTATTTTTCTACTATTATAATAGAATTTAGTGGTAATATAAAAATACAACTAAGTCCAAATGGCTTTGATTATATGGCAATATCAAATCCGAATATAAAGAATTAGATAATCGGGGGAATTTCATGCAAGATTTTTTTCATATTCATACATGGCGTTGTAAACATGGGTCAGATGAAAGTGATGAAACTATCATTCAAAAAGCTATAAGCCTTGGCGCAAAAAAAATCACTTTTACAGATCATGTTCCATTTCCCGAAAATCCTTTTGGAAATCGAATGGATTATGAGGAATTGGACGAATATCTTGAAACATTAAGTTCTCTGCAAGAAAAATACCAGAATCAAATTGATGTAAAAATCGGTTTTGAAATTGAGTATTTGTCAAAATATAGAGATTATTTCAATGAACTAAAAAATCATCCAAAAGTCGATATTTTGATAATTGGCCAACATTTTTCTCAAATTGGTGATAAATACACTTTTGATTTAGATTCACATCTAAAAAATGAAACAGAACATATTTATTGTTTTAATTCTATGATTGAAGGAATAAAATCAGGTTTGTTTGATGTTGTCGCTCATCCCGATAGATGTTTTAAACATTGTAAAGAATGGACAGACGAAATGGCGAACTTATCTCTACAATTATTCCAAGTTGCAGCAGAATACGATATTTCTCTTGAAATCAACATAAGTTCTTATACAAAACTTCCAAAAAAATTGATTTTTAGAAAAGAATTCTGGCGTTTATTAGATGAATATAATAAAACTGCTTCAAATAAAGTGAAAACTGTTTATGCTTTAGATTCTCATTCCACAGAAGAAATGGAAACTCGCTACAATGTACAGGTAGAATATTAAGAGGAAGACTACAAATCTATCTTTTTAGTATTTCCCTCAGTTTCCGCTTTAGCTTTGATTTCTTTCATAACAAGTTCGTATTCTTTTTTATCAAAGGTGTAAATTTCGGGTTCGTTTATTTCAGAGCGAACTCTATGAATTTCCCATTTGATAATATCATCTTGTTCCAGGACTCTTGCAACATAAGAATCACATTCCCAATATCCACAGTAACAAGAACATAAAATCACCATTTCATTTTTGTTATCAACCCAGTCGAGCTCATCTTCTAAAACTTCAAAAGCTCGGATTGGATTATAGCCACCTTCAAATACAAGTTTTTTTCCATCAACTACGTAAAAATATCCTGTGTATTCAATATCCGAATGTCCATCCGATGTTTTAACTGGCTCAATTAAATATGATAATTTGTTCATTCTCTTCTCTTAAACTAAAAATAGACTCTGCAACAAGTTTCTGGGATTTCCTTGCCTTCATCGATATAACTTTGAATGATATTTGCAACTTTTCCAAAGTCGAATCTATCAATACATTCTTCACCAGATATAATTTTTCTTTCTTTTATATCAAACACAATATTTCCCTGTACAGGTTGATTTGTATCATTTGAAAAATAGTGAAGTGAAATAATATTATCTTCTTTCTTGATATTGGTAAGTTTAATCATCTGTCTATAATTGTAGCTTAAATTTCTAGTGTTGTCATTAAATTTCAAATTTAATGACAACTGATAAACTTTTTCAATAATTTAGATATGTGGTGTCAATGATGGCACACTTCTATTTTTGGAATTTATTTTTTTATTGGTTTTGTGAAACTTTGAGATTTGCATATCGAGAGAATCCATTTTTCTATTCAACTATAAGTTGAATGAATTTCAAGAGGATTTATGATATTTTGTTTTTATAAGGAGGAAAACCCAGATGACAAATGAGCAATTAAATTCTTTTTTAGAAATTCTTGCAAAATTTATTGAATTGAATGCTAAATCCGTTGATGAAGCTGTTGAAATTATTCGTCAATCAAAAATAGATTCATAGCATTGAAGAAAAAAACTTTACTCGAAAAACTATTGTTTTTTGCCAGTAATCATATATATTAACTTTAAAGGTGATAGATTTGAAAGGATTTTTTTATTAGAAAAACTTTCGATTAAATTTCAAACATGGGGGAAATATATGTTTTGGATTTACAATAAAAAAGCGGTTTCAGCAAAAATAAGAAAAAATAAGATAGAATTTGATATTCGGGATGGTCTTTCGGATAAACAAAGAAGAGTTTTAGTTGCAATCTATTTTCTTGATAAAAGCCCAAAATATGAAGATGTTATGACTTTTGAACATGGTTTTACTTTTGGCGAGATAAAAAAAGAATTAAAGAGAAATAAATTATCAACTTTTTCTGACAATGAGTTAAACGATATATTAAATGGTTTCATGAAGCAAAAATATCCGTTGCTACGCATAAATGAGAGTAAAGAAATCTGTATAACTCAAATCTTTCATAAAATGTTTGAAGGTCAAGAAGGAACAGATTATACTCAAGATTCTGTTTTGTCCTCGCTATTCCCAAATTTCCTTTGCAACGGCGGAAATGGATATTCATCCCATGATATTTCTGATGTTTTTGAAGCGATAAAGTGTTATATAAATGATAGAGAAATCTCTGATGAAAAAATCCATGAAATCTTAAAAGATAAATCAGATTATGACTTGAAAATCATTCTTGAAGCTTTTGTAAATCATAGAATAAATATCCTTAGAAGACTAAACAGAATTATATATGATTTGTACGATCGACAGTCTAGAATATTGAAATATGGCTCTGAAAAAGAGAAAGAAAGTGTTAACACACTCATATCAATAGAAGAATATGAACAATTAAAAAAGGAACAAATAAAGAAAATTGAAAATATTGATAAAGAATTGATTGAAGAACTGTCTTTCGTTTATAAATCAAAAAAACTATATGAGGGATAATCCAAACTCTTATCCCTCGCACAATTCTACAATTCAATTAAATCCTTCAGTTTCAAGATTTCAAAATTATTCGCGTCAAGGCAAACATTGATGTAATTTTCAGGGGCAACTTTCTTTTTAGGATATTTCTTGTTATATTCGCTTAAGAAAAAATCTTCTTGAACAAATCTGTCGTGGGTATGACCATGAAGATTGATATATCCGCTTCCTTTTTCGATAAAAATAGGTTCGTGGGATAAAATGTATTTATCATTAAAAATGATTGGCGCATTGAAAACTTTGTCAAATCCTAGATTTGTATAATGCTCGATAAAAGTCTGCTTTTTTTCTTTTTCATTTTGTTTATCATGATTTCCCAAAATCAAATTCATACGACGATTTTGCTTCATTCTCCAAATAACGAATGAAGCCTTATCATTTGAAATTTTCCGATTCAATAAAACATCTCCAAGATTCCAAATCAGACAGTCCTCTGGCAGTTCATCAAACTTTTGTAGGATAAATTCATTCATCTGAGTACAGCCAGCTGGTGAAAATTCAAATGGACGATTAACATAATCAATGATGTTTTGATGAAACAAATGCAAATCGCTAGTTATAAAAATTTTCTCCAAATCGAGATTTTCAGTAATATCAATGTGCTTTAGTGAATTAATAAATTTTTCCATTTGATCCTCTAAGAGTAGTTTAAGAAAAATGATGATAACTGTCATTAAATTTCTAATTTAATGACAATTGGAAACTTCTCATAGAAATTTTAAGCTAAAATTTAGGAAAATTTTGGATGATTTTGGATGATTTTGGATGATTTTTAGAATGTTTACAATGTTAAAAATATGAAATTCTGACCGGTAGGCAAGATAAAGAAAAGTGTGTATAGAGGGCTTTATTCTTTGTATTATATAGAGTTAATCGTGTGTATAGGTGAAAAAAAATACACAACTTATACACACGATTTTTTTTAAAAATGCCATACTTTTGCCATATTTTTAGCCATACTTTTGCCATGTTTTTTATGTGCCCTATGAAAGGAAGATGTTGAAATTTTCATAAATCGAAATTGGTAAGGTAAATTTTTAAGTGATTTAATGTTAATCTGTTAGCAATTTTTTCTATTTGGATTTTTGCTTCTGTATTCATATAATTTTATTAAACAATTTTCTGAGTAGTCGGCCATTAAATTTCAAATTTAATGACAATGGGAAAAGTTTTTGCTATAGTTTAAATAAATAGAGGCAATGGTAGCTCCCAGTTGTTGACGGCAAAGAAATTTGATCGTCTTTATGGGTTCTATCCCCTCTACTTAAAAAAAATCCAATGTCAGTGAACCTCTGCCCCAGAAATTGTATCTGGGTAAAACGTTCACCATTGGAACTTTTTTGGCTTCTGAAGATTTGCTAACTCGCATATGGAGCGTAACCACTTCTTCCGAAGCCTTTTTTATTCTATATCGGAGTTGATACTTCTAGCTGTTGAAATTCTTTATTATTTGTAAAACCTCTTTAAGTTGTTGTTCCACTTTTGCAATCGTATCTCTTGCAAAATAAAGTTCTTCTTGTAAATCTTCAATTTGATATTTCCGCATTCTGAGTTCAAATTCTGGTGTGAATTTAACTTCTGGAGGAAATTTTATTAGTGACATTGCTTTGATATCTTCTTCGGTCCAACTTTCCTCATCAAATTTGAATTCGATAACTGGTTCGCCCTTGCTACGATTGTACTTATGATACACAATAGGATTAAAAAATCCTGGTTTTACTTTTTCACGATAATCTATTTCAATTAAACTCTCAAATGGCTTGTTTAAAATCCAAGACAACTTATATATTTTTTCTAAGGGCCAAGTTTGAAGTTTGTTTAATAATCGACGAATCGACTCACTTTGATTATATCCAAGTAAAATTTCTAATTGCTCGTCTGTAATCTTATATTCTGATAAATATTTTGCTATCAAATCTGAAGTTTCATTTTCTTTTACTGAAGGTATTTTGTAAGTAATATCCCCATTACTTTCTATTTCATAGTAGTTTGATTCAGTAAATTTAATTGAAAATAGAGAAGGGTCAGGTTCTTCCAAAAGTTCTTTACCCAGTCCACAATATGACCCCAATTTATTTGGTACAACATAATATGTATCGTTAAATGTTCCAAGAACTGAAAATTTGGAGATATCATCCATTTCGCATTCAACCCATTTTGCAATTGGAGTTAAAAAATTATCAGGAGAAGTATCAAAATATCTACAAATTGCCAAAAATCTATTTATTGATGGGAAATTTATACCATTCAAATAATTGTAAGTTAATTGTTCTGAAATATCTTCTGTAGCTATATTTTTGAAAGATTTTAATTCTAATTCCTCCCTTGTGAATTTTTCTTGAAGGTCCTTCGCAAATTTTTCTTCATTAATATCAGGTACAAGGAATTTCACTTTCATATCATTTCTCCTATAGAAATCTTTTATTTAATCTTAAGTTGATGAAATTATAGCGAGTGCGAAAGTGTGGTGTCATTAAATTTTTCGTTTAAAGTTTTTATGTTTTGGTATGATTTTCTTGTGTTTTTGAAGGAAGAAATGGATATTTTTAAATTTGAAATTTGCCAAATGGATTTATTATCATTATTTGATATCTAGATTTCTTTTTCGTTCTAATATCATTTGGTTTAGAAATTGAATCTGACTATCCAATAGGGTAACGAGTTCTTCTCTTCTTTTTTCCGAAATATAACTATTTTTCTGCAGCAAATTATCAAACCAAGTGCTTAAATCATTCAACTTTGAAAAATCAAGCTTTAGTTTTTTATCATTTACTAATAAATCTAGTTGTTCAAATTGATTTTCGTTAAATGGATTGCTTGAATACCTTATTTGGGATGACGTTGGGTTAAGCTTGTTCAACAAAAGCGATTTTTCTGTATCAAAAATAGGGGCAATTCCAAGCCATTCAAGTGTATCTGGATTGCGCAAGAAACCAAAATTTCGTAAATGTCTATCTGTGTTTGCCATAATGAAATCAAGAATAAAAATTTTATGGAACTCTGTTTCAAATTTTTTTATCCCGAGAGATTTACAGCATTTTACAAGATGTTGATAAGATGTTTCTTTTCTAAGTTTTCTTTTTACACAGTAAATGTCGCTAGCTGTAACTAATTCACATTCTTTAGTAACGAAGTTTTTGCATACGGAAAAATATTCTTTTTCGCCATCTTCATATATTCCAAAGGAAATATTATATTTCACGTGATTTATGTTGAGTTTTTTACAAATATAAGCAACAACTGCTTCGTTAAAAGGTTCTTGCTGAAATGTGGAGTTTGTCCCTTTTAATAAATAAATACCATCATCTTTAGAAATCCACTTTTTAGGCAATACGCCTTCTGTGAATAAATCTGGTGTATTGAAACTCTGTTGGGTAAATTTTGCTTGATTTTGAAAAAGTAAATAATCACCTATCGAACTGTCAAATCCATTATCAAAAAAATTGACATCTTCCCATGCTATATTGTCGTTTTCATTTTTTATCCAATAATGATCTGTTACACTTAACGAATATGTTTTATCTAGTAACTCTTCTTTTGAATTCAAATTTAATAAAGTGAAAACTTCTTCGAGATTTGGTCTGCAAGAAGGAATTGTTCGACTATGCCACCAACTTGCAAACGAAAAATCCTTTACAGTCCTTGTTTTTTTATCAAAAAGTCCAATGGGAATATGTTCTGAGTTATAAATCTCCTCAACGTGAAACAGCTTACTACAATGCAGAGAAAATTTGAAAACTGGGATATTTTTATGCAGGAGGATATAATATGACAAAGTCTGTTTTCTAGATTTTCCAGTCATGAAATCCTCCTAAATATACTCAACAACAAGATTCCGGAATTCTCTCTAAAAAAGTGGGTAACTATATATGAGTTATGTATTTTGTTTTTTTTATATCCTTATTTATAGTTTGATTTCTGTGTATTGTCATTAAATTTCAAATTTAATGACAATGGGAAAAGTTTTTGGTATAGTTTAAATAAATAGAGGCAATGGTAGCACCCACTTGTTGGCGGCAAAGAAATTTGATCGTCTTTATGGGTTCTATCGCCTCTACTTAAAAAAAAGGTTCCAATGTCAGTGGACCTCTGCCCCAGAAATTGTATCTGGGTAAAACGTTCACCATTAGAACTTTTTTGGCTTCGTGAAGATTTGCTAACTCGCATATAGAGCGTAACCACTTCTTCAGAAACCTTTTTTTGTTTAAATTACAAGAAACAAAACTTTATCCACGATATCCGTAATTACCGTTATTTTTTACTGGTTGTTGCTGTTTTGGACGTTTTAACATTGTATGAAGATTAGCATCAGCGGTTGCAACTAAAAAGGCTTCACAACCTTCTTCACGAAGTTTATTGAGTTCATTTGCATTAATATAAAATGGAGAATCTCTATATTCCCATTGCTATACAACTTGTTTTTCCTGTACTGTTTGTAAGTCGTTTCCCTTCCTTATATTTTTCAAGTTCTTGCTGTAATTTCGCAATTGTTTCTCTTGCATCATCTAGTTCGTCTTGCAAAGTGTCTATTTTGGATTGAAGCAATTCATTTTTTTCGTCTTTATCTATTGTGAACTCTTCTGGATGTTCCTTCATATAGCAATGAATCGCATAAGATGTCTCCTCCGCTTGTACATAATGACTAAACAATGCTTCTCGAGTTTCATCTAAATAATTTACTACGATTAACTTTTCCATTGGCAGATTCAAAATCCAGGATAATTTATATATATCCTCTAATGTCCATGGTTGTTTTTTCTTTTCTCTTGTTTGAATAGATGTTTCTTGATTAAGACCAAGTAAAATTTCTAGTTGTTTTCTTGTAATATTATATTCTGATAGATAACCTTGTATCACGGCTGCTGTTTTTTCATCATCTATGTATGGAATGTAATATGTAATTTTTCCATCCTTTATGCTCTTTGTTCCATTAAATATAAAATCGTTATGTACCGTATCATCAAAATGGAAATGAGAATAATATTTTGGTTTGGGCTCTTTTAAAAGGATGTTATTCATATGACAATATTCCCAAGCAGGTAGATCATCATTAATTTCATATCCTTTAGGCTGAACTCCGAAAGCATAACAGCTATGAGGATCAAATGGTCGAACATAATATGTATCCTCATCTTTTCCAAGAACCTTTCCAAGAACCATAAATTTTGAAATATCATCCATTTCACATTCAATCCATTTTGGATTTGCCGATAGAATATCATCGGGTGTTCTGGAGAGAAACTTACAAATACATAAAAACCGATTCATTGATGGGAATTGTATACCTTTTTTTGTGCCTTTCATATAATTGTATACTGATTGTGGGTTATATTTTTCAATGCCACTATTAGCAAAGTCTTTATATTCTAATTCTTGGTATTCTTTTATCCACCTTAATTCACTAGCAAATTTTTTTTTATCAATCGCAGGTACAAGGAATTTTACTTTCATATCAATTCTCCTATGGAAAATTTTTGATAATTTATCAATCTTAAGTTTATTAAATTATAGCGTGGGTGAAGTGTGATGTCATTAAATTTTTCGTTTAAAGTTTTGATGCTTTGTTTGTGCATTTTAAATTATGAATTTAATGAAAGTCTATAAATTCTATGATATATTTCACTTAGAGATTCCAAGTGATGTTTGCACTATATGTGCATTCTATGGCTTGGGCAAAATCTTGGTTGGATTGACTATCGACTGCTCAAAATTGTGTTCACGCTGGTCAATCACTGAAGGGCAAAACTATCCTGAGATATTATCGGGTTAAATGTTTTGTCTTTCTTTTATTTGGGACAATTATGGAAAAGCAATATAAAGAAAATACAATCAGACATTGGTTTATCGGTAACTTTGAATATGAGAACAAAACATATCAAGTTGTTTACGGGAACTTTTATAATCGACCTCGTATCTATGATGGAATGTCTTCTAGAACATCACCTATTCAAGAAGTGAAAATCTGTCCTGAAGAAAATGAGTATCAAATCAGAACTATGAATCGTGTTTATCATTGTTCTTTTGAATCTTGTTTCTTTGAACAACAGGATAATTCCTCTTTTGAACTTCCTGATTATAAGACAATCCGAGAAAAGTATTTTATTCCTACAGATATAACTACCCTTGGAAATAACGATATGTTGCTTGTAGTTGCCGACTACACAGAATATTATTTCAAGGAATTAGTTTATTTTGATAAAGATGGGGAAGCAGGGGATTACGCAAGTAATGTTCATCTTGGTATGCTTGTAGATACCTATCTGATATATTCTAAAAATAGAGAAATTGATATTCGTTGGTATGTAGAAATCTCTGGATTTGAATTTTATTCACTAGATATTGGAAATAGAAATCTTTGGATAGAAAATGCAGGTGATACATCTTTGCAGATTAAAGCGGGAGATAGAATAATCGACTTAAAACCAAAAGAACGCCAAAAATATTTGATAAAAAGTTTGGAATAATAACAAGCCAAGTTCCTTTTACCTGTTTTTTTTATGTAATAATCATTTCATCAATTTGATAGATGCTTCTATCATCGAAAGGTGATGAATATTTCAATATCACATTATCTGGAAACAATTTTTTTATCGCCTTTGCAAATTCTATTCCTTTTTTATTAAATGTTTCCCAATCAAATTGAGATGCTAAATCCTCTCGCGAAATTTCTCCACTTTCACAAGGAACAATCGCATTCCAAAGGAAATCCCATCCCCATAACTTTAACTCATTATTATCAAAATTAATCTCTTTTATAACCGAACCATCATTTGAGTAAATTGATAAGGATTCATAATCACCGACACATGTGCCATCTTCATCCCAAAATAATGCATTTGCATCAGGTTTCATTAATAATTCTATTTCCATGTAATTATTTTAGTTCGAAAAAAGTCTTCTTATCAATAAATTTCAAATTTAAAATCCAGTCCATATTTTAAACCAAGAATTTAATGACATTTTTTTTCTACCAAACTATGATTTTATCATAAACATTTTTTATAGGAGTTATTTGTGAAAAAATTACTTTTTACTGCTTTACTGATTATTACATCAGTATGTGTTGCTTTTGGGCAAGTTGATTCAAAAAATCTATTGATTGGTACAAACAGTTTTATTACTGAAGAATCAGCAGATTGGAAAATCTATGACGGTGCTTTTACAAGCGTTGATCCAATGAGTGAAGAATACACATTCGTTGGTGGCTTCGTGATTAAAGGTTTAATTGGTTTATCAAGATACGATTTTATTTGTACTGTAAAAAACGAAGGAAATGATTTTTCTGTTTCTATTTCAGACCTAGAATCTTACGCATGTGATAAAAACGGAAAAATTATCAAATCAGGAACTGTACTAAAATCATCTGCAAGGGTTGCAAGTCAGTACGCTGCACAAATGAAAACAGAAATCCAAAACCGTATGAATAGCATTTCTGATACAGAAACAATGTTCACAAAAGTTGTAACATCACCAAGCGTACTAAACACTATTTCAAACACAATGACAGAATTGGCTTTTAAGAAATTTGTTGAAGCAAATGTTAATGGAAAACCAGTGGAATTGACTGTAAAACTAAGATCAATTGATGAAAATCGCAATCCTATCACAAACGAATTATATCCATTAAACTATAAAGCAAATGGTTCTGTTCAAGTTTATGCAGGTTCTTGGGGACGTTTATCTGTTACAGAATCTTTTAGTGTTTCAGTTTATTCTAACAACGATAAATTGCTTTCAGCTAAAACTGGTTCAGAATACGCAGCAAAGGGCACACTTTCTTACAGACAAATCGGAAGCGGCTCAACAAAATTCTGGATTTACGAAATTAACGAAGAATAATCCGACTTAAATTTAGACAAAAACTGCTGGTTGCATAACTGGCAGTTTTTTTGTTTTTGTTTTAGATGAAGGAAAAACAAGAAAAACAGGTCATCGTATTATTTTTTTTTGATATCCTCGATTATGTTAATTCTGAAAGTACAAAGCAAGTTTGTGCATTATGTGGTGTTTTGTATTCTGGAAAAACAACTTTACTAAAACAAGTTATCGAGCATCTCGAACCAGGGCAGAAAGAGAAAAGTCTATTTATCACTTGTAAACCAGAGAGTAAGTTTACAGATTTATATTTGTATATTTGTGAAAAAATCGAATTTGAACTAAAAATGTCCTTTCGCAGTAATTTTTTCTATATCATAATCATACAGTTTGTCTCTGATAGCATTTCTTTCTTCTTTGGTTTCAGAACCAATTTCTTTATCAAAGCAAACAAGGATGCTTTTTAATGTATGACGATAGTTTTCATCATAGTCTTTTGTTTGTTCAAAGTAGTTAAAAACTTTTTTGTAGCATTCATAGGCTTTCTCATAATTTTTTTTCTTTAGTTTTCTATACAAATCTCCTAATGAAATCCAACTAGTAACATTTTGTTGAGTTACTTCTGTTAATTCTTTTTCAAGCTTAAGAATTTGATCTTGTTTAGAAATGCCAACATTTTCTATTTCTTTAAAACGCTTCAAAACTATGTGATAATTTTTGTCAAAAGTTTTTGATTGTTCACAATATTCTAATATCTTGTTATAACAATCTGTGGCTTTCTCTAAATCTTTTTCTGTACCCCTTCCATTTTTATAGCAATCGCCTAATGCAAGCCAACTTTTGATATTCTTTTTATTTATTTCAGTTAGTTTATTTTTTTAACCTTCGAAAGTTTTCTTCCGGTCTTGAATATATGCTTCATATGAAAGTACTTTGGCTTTTTCATAAAGTTCTTGTGCTTTATCTTCATCAAAAATTTGTTTTTCCATATCTTTTCTCCTAAATAATTTGATTGTTAGAACTGACCTCTATCATTCTTGTTAAAACATTGTTCCAGTAAGAAGCTTCTTTTTTGTTATCTTGAAGAATATTTTTTTTATCAATGTTTTCAATATTATCTTTGACATTTTTTGCATAAAATGAATCAATTTTTTTCACTTCATTTTCAAGCATTTCTTGAAAAGTTAATTTAGGTTTTTCCTCTATTGAAATATCATTTATGCCTCCAATAGGCGAAACAGGCGGTAAAACATCATGTGTATACATATAATTATATCTAAACCAAATTACATTTGATCCTATTGGTCCAATTTGCATAATTTTATTGCTCCTAAGTTAGAAATGTTAAAGAATATAATTCTATCCTATCCTACAATCTGTCCTCTATCATCCTGCGATAGAGTCATTAAAGATTTATCAAAAGATGATTTTTGTAAAATGATAGAACAACGTTTCATAAATTTGGAAGAAATGAAACCTTCCCTACATTAATCGTTTATGTTTACACTATCCACATACAAAGAATCTGTTGATAAATCAACTTTATTAGACCAAAACTTATTGCTATCAATATTAGGATTTTTATCCCAGCTAACAATAGAGTCAGAATCTAAATATACTCTGCTAAAATTATTCCAATCTAATAAAAAATCAAAAACTGTATTTGGTTGAATAAGATTTTTCATGTCAAAGATTTTTTTTTCGTTATTATCAAAAAGTAATATTAAAGAAAAGTCCTTTTTAGGTTTTACATTTATAATAGTTCTTCTGCCAGAAACAAAATATTCTGCCATTTTTTGAGAAAAACCTTTATTTAAATACCAATCAATCGTTTTTTGCATAATAAAACCCTAGTTTAATGGGGATATTGGAAATAATTCTTGTTTTGCTGCTGCTAATTCCCAATCTTCTAATAACTCTGTCTGATGAAAAGCTCAACCTAAAACCATTTTTTGTTGTTTTGAAGAAATCTCACCCTCTAAAACTTCTATATCATTAATTGAAACAATAATTTCATTACCTGCATAGGAGGCATGAAAATGAGGGGGCATATGATCGTTCCAATTTATGTAAATTTTTATTCCACGAAAATAACTAATAGTTGGCATTATTTTTCTCCATACAATTAGAATTTATTATAAGAATGCTTTACTGTCAAGGAAATACTGTGTTATGTAGTTGTTGTACTTCGGTCTATAATGCAGTAAAATTTTTATCTATTATCAATGGCGAACTTGTAGATGTTTTGTTGAAATCAACTCCGTCATCAGTTTTGAAAATTTTTTTGAACTCTACAAATCCAACAAAGATTTACCAAAAGATGATTTTTGTAAAATGATAGAACAACGTTTTATAAATTTGGAAGAAATGAAACCTTCCTTTCATTAATCGTTTTTATGTGGAAAAAAATCCCAAAGTAATATATATTTAAGAGGGAGGCGTATATATGATGTATAATTATATGACTTTAAATGACGGAACTGGAATTGCTCATTCTGAAATTATCTATAAAGATAATCAAGAAAATGTGAAAGTTTACTTTGAACAACCGGTTGAAAATGGCTTTAATTTTGCAGAATGTTGGCTTCCTTCATATACTTGGACAAAAAAAGAAGGTTTTTCAGAAACACAACAAAAATTTTTACAAGAATTCTTGGAAAGCACAGCTCACATAATAATTCAATTAGCTCGTTGTGGAGGATTTGATAATGCCTCAAGTTTTTAAAATAGGCAGTTATGTTATTTTTATTTGGTATGCTGAATCAAATCCTCTTGAACCAATTCATGTACATATAAGCGAAGGAGTTCCTTCTGAAAATGCGACAAAAATATGGATAACTAAAGAATTAAAGACCTTACTAGCTCATAATAAATCCAATATACCTTCGCACAAACTTAATTTTATCATGAAGACAATAGAGGCTCGTGCTTTTGAAATCGTTGCAAAGTGGCAAGACTATTTTGGAGAAATTAAATTCTATTGCTAAAATTGCTAAAAAAGAAATTATGTCTTTGAAGTTCCTATCATTAAACCAAGAATTTAATGACAACAAATCCAATCTGCATGTAAAATCAAATTATGGCAAAACCAACTTTTTACTTCACAAGCGATTTGCATATCGACCATTATTGTGATAATTCCTCAGAAATCCCAGCTTTTATCGAAAAATTTTTGCCTAAAGCTGATGTTTTGTGCGTCGCAGGGGATACTTCTGATAATCCAAAACATTTTATCGATTTTTACCGGCTCGTATCAAAGAAATACAAACAAGTTTTCTTGGTTTTTGGAAATCACGATTTGACAGTTCGCCATCACGACTATTTTTTGCAAAATCCCTTTACAGATACACAAACAAAATTGGACTGGCTTAAAGCAAAACTCGCAGAACTTCCAAATATCACCTTGCTAGATGGAACCGTGGCAAAATATGGCAACATAAAAATCGGTGGAACAATGGGATTTAATGATTTTTCTGTTGGTTCAAGCATTTATCCACGCTCAAAAAATGAACTCAAAAGAGAATGGATTCACTGGTTTGACAACGTGAACTGGCGTTACAAAAATAATAATCCCGATGTGATTTTGGAGCACGAACTTCGGAAACTTAATTTTGTCGTTCAACAAAAGCCTGATATTGTGATGACCCATTTTATTCCAACGGCAGTGGGAATTCCAGAAAAATACCAAGCGGAAATCAGTAATGCGTTTTTTTATTTTAATGCAGGACGATTTCTACATCAAATGAAGGCAAACTCAATTTGGCATTGTGGTCACACTCACGATTCAAGTAAAAAAATTCACACTATGAAAACAGGACTTTTTCCGAAAAAGGTGACTTTCCTTGTAAATCCCGTTGGATATCCTTTTGAGGCAAAAGGAAAATTCAACCTAAAATCACGATGTAACGACTTTTTGCGGTAAAAACGCGAAGCTCACAAAATCTTTAAACGCCAAATTTAATGATATTTCTCACAAAAAAAGCTAGAATAAATATAACAATATTTTTATGGAGATGAAATTATGATTTACGTTACCGGCGACATGCATAATACCATTGATATGACAGATATCAATAAATCAAAACTTAGAAATTATTGTTATTGGCAAGAAAGTGATAGTTCGCTGATTTCAAATCTTATAATTTTGGGTGATTTAGGATTGCCCTGGTGTGATTGCGATGTGGATGAAAATGGAATTCATCCTACAGATAAACAAGACAAATATCTTCTTAATTGGCTAAATCAAAAACCCTTTAAGATTCTTTCGGTTATGGGAAATCATGAAAATTACAATATGATTGAAAAACTACCAGAAGTTGAAATGTTCGGTGATAAAGTTTTGAAAGTTAGCGAAAATGTTTTTTACTTAAAGCGTGGACATTTTTACACAATCGAAGATAAGCGATATCTTGTTTTGGGTGGTGCCGAAAGTCATGATAAGGAACGGCGCAAGGTCAATGTATCCTTATGGGAACAAGAGGTTATGACTGATGAGGAAGAAGAAGCGTGTTTTAATCGAGTACGCCAATATATTGCCCAAAACGGTGATAAAGTTGATTTTGTACTTTCTCACACTGGTCCTATTGAAGGAATTGCTTTGATAGAATCCTCTTGTGACGATCCAAAATATTGGGAACTTTATAGAGAAGATAGAACCGTTCGTTTCAATGATCAAATCAATGAAATGCTATCTTACGACAAGTGGTTTTTTGGCCACTGGCATTCAGACTGGGGATACGCAAACCGAAAAAACGAGCAAATAAAGTTTCGCCCATTATATCACGCAGGAATTGTGATAGAGTAGGGTAATACCACAAAATCGCGGATAGTAACATATCATATGTTATTATCCGTGTGTTTATGTTACTATAAATTGTATATTTCTGAATAAGAACAGCTTAGATAATATGAAGCTTTGGATATACTTATTAATTCCCTATCAAGTGCATATTTTGTGAGTTCTAAAAGTTTTTCGTTCACATCCACAGACATAATATCAAAATCTTGATTGCAAACTTCCATTAGTTCTAATAATTTTTCTTGTTGAATGGAAAGACTTTCATCATCAACGTGTGGGATACAAAAGTAATCCAAGTGCTCGTTTAATATGTTTGATATTTTGATTAGTATATTCACATCGATGTTTTCTTTGTTTGCAAAAAAGTTGTCTATCTTTTCTTGTGGGAAATACAAATAAAGTTGATTTACCAGAAAATCGAAAGAGATATTCTTCTTTTTTAGATAATTGAAGATATTTTTTCGTATAAGTTCCTTTATATCTAAAATAATGCTCATATTTTTATATTATCAAAGATATTAGACGGAAGCATTAAATTCATGATTTAAAACAAGTAAGGTACCACTTAAATTTCGTGGTACCTTATCTTTTTCAAACAGTATTGTTTGTTCTGTTGCCTTACTGGCTTGTCAATGACAAACGATATCCACAGAAATTTTGGCAGGCTGGATTTAAATAAGTCAATCTAAGTTAGATTGTTAGAAAAATTTTTGGACTTTTTACATATCCATTTCAAGATTTGCAAGACAACATTCATAATCTGAAATATGCCATTTCTGTTGCTTACATTTCATTATTGCCCAGTATCCAGCTTGATTTGCTGTCATACTACTGAGAACTCGTGGATAATCAGTAATTGAAAGCGGAATAATTATTAAGCCATCATAAGTTGGAACATCAGGATCGGGAATAAAATATTCCGCAATTTTTTCATCAACGTTCTCTTGTGTAATTGGTTTCTTAACCTTACAAAAAGTAACTCGACCAGCTTCTTTTACTCCTGCTTTTGCAAATTCTTCACGAACTAATGCAATGTAATCTACATTTTTGTATTCCATAAATACAACCTCCTGCCAATATATTTAATTCTGAAACTCAGAAATTAGGGCCAAAAAAAATCAAATAAAGAATTCACTATATAATTTGTAATGAAATCAAAAAAATCATAAATTTTGTGATATAACCACAAAACTGGTGTGTCAAGGATAATAAGAGTTGACTGATATATTGCTAAGCCTACAAATGTGGCACTAATTAAAAAAGCAATTACACAAACTAAAACAGGTCTACGACAGTTTTCATCAGCATATTTTTTTACAAGTATGAAGAATATAAGTGCTATCTCTATAAATGTTTCTATGGTTGCATAATCACAAAATTCAAAACTACGAAAAATTAAATCTAAGATATAAGGTGATGTTACAAAAAATACTAAAGCACTACATACAAATGTAAAAGCCAA
Source organism: Treponemataceae bacterium (assembly GCA_045631425.1). Lineage (GTDB taxonomy): Bacteria > Spirochaetota > Spirochaetia > Treponematales > Treponemataceae > Treponema_I. Next base: position 17,160 of record JAZQUR010000100.1, read on the forward strand.
AACTAGAAATATGCATATCATTTTTCTTCATCCCTTTGATTCTCAAATTTTGCCATAGAATCAAGTCCAAGATATTTACTAATAAAACGACTAACAGTCATTTGTTGATTTTCCGCAGCTTGTTGAAGGATTTTCATTTCATCCTCTGGTAAAGAAATCGAAATTGTCTTGTAAACAACTTCTCCTTTTTTTCTACCAGCACCTTCTCGTTTGCCACCCCAATTTCTCTCATTCATAATTTTAGTATAGTTTGATTTCTTGATAGCGTTCATGCCAAAATCAAGTTTTTTTGAAAAAAAATAAAACTTTTAAATATGCACCTTGTTTGATATATTTATTTTGTGAATTTTATTTCGATAGAAAAGGGCGACGGAGGAGAAAAAATGAGTTTTTTTGAGTTTAAGTCTGAGATGCTTCAAAATTCTGAAACAAAAAGAGAATAGGGTTTATAAGACAGAGTTTTTGTAAATTAGTTCAGGATGTCAAATATGATGATTAAGGAATGTCATTACAATTTATGGATTTTTTTGAAAAACCATGCTATATTAAAGTTAAAGAAATTAAACTAGTTGAGGAGGTATCAAAATGAGCGAAAAAAGACTTAATAATACTATTTATATAATGTACCTCGTCACAGAAAACTATAAAAAAGTTCATTCTCTAACAACAGAAGAGTTTTTGGAATTAGACAAAAAATATCAAATAATTAATTTTGTAGGTGAATATCCTGATATTTTTGATTCAATGAAACCAAATGAAATGGTAGAGGAAATCGATCAATATGTTGCCGCTTATTAGTATTCTATATCACGGAACTGCAGAGAAAATACAGAAAATTGATGTATTAAAAGGACGGAATAACAAAGATTTTGGCAGAGGTTTTTATATGGCTGTTTCAAAATCTCAAGCACTTGGAATGATGCATAAAAAATATAGGGAAGCTATTGCTCGTCGCCCAAATACCCCAAAAGATAATTTTTCTGAAAATCTTTATGAAATAAAAATAGATTTAGAATATGCAAAGTCCCTCAATATTAAATACTTTCAAAATGCAAATGAAGAATGGCTTGATTTTATTTTGATGTGTAGAGAAGAAGGTGGGCTTCCTCATAATTTTGACCTTGTAATTGGTCCAACTGCTGATGATGATACAATGATTTGTTTGAATTCTTATTGGCGTGGTTTTTATGGGGAAGTTGGTTCCTCTGAGGCGAAAGAAAAGCTTCTGGACTATTTAGAACCTGAAAATCTTGGAATTCAATATTTTATAGGTAAACAAGAAGTTGCTGACAAACTTATTTTTGTAATGAATGAAATTAAGTGGAGTTGATTATGGATGAACTAAAAATTGAGCATTTGAAAGGTTTATCAGTAATTTATGCGACAAAATATCTTATGACAAAATTTGGAATATCCCATGAAGATGCATACATAAAATTACTCAATTCTGAACTATACAAAATCCTATTGGACACAAATTCTAGTTTATATCTTGAATCCGATACATATTTATATAAAGCATTAGATTGTGAATTTGAGCAAAATAAAGAAGCTCTTTACAATTTTATAAGTAATTGCTAGATAATTTTTTGAGATTTTAACTAAATATTCTCTCAACGTAGGTTAAAAATAAAGAAACCTGCTGCCTGGAAAAACGATAGCACATACAAGTAATCGGGGAATTTATACCCCTTCCCCTGCAAACACCCAAAATTCCGCACCGCAGTCAAGCTTCTTTATTAATTATTCTAAATAACATCTACCAGAAAAAATAATGTTTGTCAAATAAAAGTTTTTTCGCTTCACTTATTCCATCAATAAATCTTTGAATGGAGCAAACTCAGATGATTCAACTGTGAAAATATGAAGCATTTCCATCGCTCGAGTAAGACAAACGTAAACCATATTATACTGCTGCTCGTAATAAGTTTGCTCGGTAAAAAATATCGCCATAATTTTCCCGATACTCATTTTTATATCGAATTATAAGTTGCCCAAAACTGTCATCTTTTTCATTTGAATTAAACTTTTCGGTGATATTGTATTTTTCTTTAAGAGTTTTCTCCATCAATGAATGCATTGCGAGAATAAAAAGCCCCAAATCGACATCTCGCACTTTTAATATTCTGTCTAAGTTTTGTTCTAATTGGGTCATTGGATTCCTCTATTAAATTGTTTTGTTGTCACACATTAAATCACTAGCTTTAATTAATGGGTGATGATAGCGTTTCCTATTTTCGGGAAGGCATAATATTTTTGTGATAAGCGTACCCAAATCCCGATATGCTTGTGGTGTTTTAAACTGTATCGCTTTTGTAGGACAATAGGCAACGCAAGCATTACATCCGTGGCAATGATGATTCCAGTTTGGTTTTTGATTTTCCATAGTGATGTTGCGAGTTGGGCAAACTTTTTGACAAATTCCACATCCTTTACATCTGCTATCTGTGTAAAAACCTTTGTCGTATTCATGTTCGATTGCCAAATATGGGCCCATTATTTTTGGAAAACGACGACGTGTTATAGGCGACATACGAGGGTAAGCTCTTTCTTTTTTCTGCTGGATTTCATTACAAGTTTTTTTTATTTGGTTTTCCATGTAAGGAATCATTATTTTTTCAGGAGGAAATGGAGGATATGCAATACATTGACTTGCGACACAACGAATTGCCCGTCCGTAATTAAGTTTTGTTCCTTTTTCTTCAAGGTATTTTTGTACTGTTTCAAAACTTTTTCCCAAAACCGCAATATAAGTTGCTACCATAAAAACATAGGCCTTAGGATTAACGTCTATTTTTTGAATAAATTTTTTGAAAGCTCCGGGAATATCCCATTCATACACAGGACATACAAATCCGATTACATCAGCATCACTAGCTGACACATCTTGCGGATCGCAACGAACAGATACAAGTTCAGCTCCGCCTATAGCTTGTGCAATTTTGTTTGCAGTATATAAACTGTTTCCAGTTCCACTAAAATAATAAATAACTTTTTTCATAAAACCTCTATTATGTATTCATGACTTAATTAATTATATGTCATTTTAGAAGATTTTTCATTTTTTTGTTCCTAAATTTTCAAGAAATTATTCATTATTTTGGAAGTGAGGAATAAATCAGATATTCGAGAAATTACAGAATTCTCTGAAGGTTATTTCAAGTAAAATAGAGCACTGTTAGGTGTTTACTTCAATGTAACTCGGTCGAGACAATGTGTTACAAGAAGTAGTTTATTTTTTACTTAGTTTTAAATTGAAATTGCCTTGGGAATGAGTCTTAATTGATACCTCCTGAGGAATTTTTTTTTCTTGTATTTCAGATTAAGCGCCTCAAATTAGTAATCTATCGGCAAAATAAACACAATTTCTTATAGTAAAACCTCTTTATAAATTGCCGATTGTATGAACGTGGATATTTGAGAGATACATGTCTTACTGGACAGGACGCAATGAAAGCCACTTTGGATTATTTTGGGATAATGTACTAGATGTGATGAAAGATAATTACATAAAATTATTTTTTTTGCTAATTATTCCCTCATAAATAAGAAGCTTTTTTGCCAAAAATGTATAGTTTTGGTAACAAAAGCTAATGCTTGCATTAAGTTATTAAGTGTGGTATAGTGTGCTTATAGCAGTCTATTTCGTTATAATACTTATAATTAGGTAGACAGAACATATATTATAAGTAGTGTATTACAAAATTGTAATCATATTACCGGTATAACTATTTTCTTGTTTCCAACAGATTTATTTTCAAGAGTATTTGACAATTCACATAAAGTCCACTGTTCACATTTACAACCTGACATTACATTTTCCCTTCATTCATTTCTATAATATCACTAACAACACAATTAACTAAAATATCATCAACTAAACGCCGTCTTCTTGTTCTCATTTTTCATTGCCAATTCGGTTTATTCTGCACGCAAGATACAAAGGAACATTTATCATATCGACCTGCTTTTTGTATTCAAGCGTAGAAAATCTTATTGCCAAATCAGGATTTTCTTCCCTTCGATATCGTTTAAAACTTGCAGAACTTACATTTCCGCCGGCTTTGCATTCAACAGGAATAATCTGCATTCCATTTTGTAAAAGGAAATCAACTTCATAATTACGCAAAGGTGAATAATAATGAGGTTGAATATCAAACAGTGTACGCAATTGCTGTGCACAATAATTTTCTGTAAGAGGACCCTTAAATTGAAAATCCTTATTTAGAATAATTGCTTCATTTGTTACGGCTGCTGCACATTTGGCAAGACCTACATCAAAATAAAAAAGCTTAAAGCTTGATAAATCTTCAAAAGCTTTTAAAGGATGTTCTGGTTTTGTAACATCATAGATTCTAATAATTAGTCCTGCACTTACAAGCCACTCAATAGCTTCTTCAAATTCCCGAGCTCGAGCCCCTGTTTTTACACAGCCATATACAAACTTTTCATTTTCTTTTGAAAGCTGACCTACAAGACTTCTAAATACCAACAATATTCTTCCAGCATTAATCTTGCCGTTATATTTTGAAATATCATTCTCATAAAGTTCCAGCAATTCTTTTTGCAACTGAAGAACAGTTCCTGAATTTTTTTCAGTACTCCATGAGTATACACATGCTGGCATACCACCAACAATAAGATAATTTCTATATTGTTCAATAAGTTTATCGTGTTGTATTTTTAGTATTTCATCTAGCTTTGTTTCTTCAAGATATTTATATAGAATTGGATCTACGGCATTTAAGAATTCTTCAAAATCCATAGGATAAATATCTAACAGATTTACTTTTCCAACCGGATAACTCATTGGCTTTGCAAGAAGAGTTCCTAGAAGACTTCCGGCCGCAATTATATGATATTCATTTGCCTCTTCGTTAAAATACTTTAATGTATTGAGAGCATCTGGACATTCTTGAATTTCATCAAAAATGATAAGATGTTCTTCTGAAAGAATTTTATCACCACTAATTGCCCCAAGAAGCTCTAAAATTCTTTCAGGATTCTTATTTACCTTAAAAATTTCTTTGAGACTTTCTTCCTTGTCAAAAGAGAAATAGAATGTTTTTTTATAGCACTGTTTTCCAAATTCTTTCATAAGCCAAGTTTTGCCTACCTGACGCGCCCCTTTTAAAACAAGAGGCTTTCTTCCAGAGGATGATTTCCAGTTTTTTAGTTTTTCAAATGCCTTACGATACATATTACTTTCTATATTTTAGCACAAATTACACAATTTTGCACTAATTATTTTAATAATATTACACAATTTTGCAAGTTTTTGTTCTTGTTTTTACACAAAATTGTATATTCAACATCTATTTCTCTTCTCTATCTCCACCCAATATTCTGAAAACTCTTTCTTTGCAATATCACAGGCTTCTTTATCAAATAGAATAATTGAACAATCCAAGCCTTCTCCAAATTCTTCAATTGTTTCTACGGCAACTTCTAGTGCTTCTTTCTTTGGATATCCGTAAACGCCTGCACTTATCAATGGGAATGCTACCGACTCGCAACCATTTTCTTTTGCAAGTTCTAAAGATTTTTGGTAACAACTTTTCAACGCTGCCCTACATTCTTCTTTTCGATTTAAACTATAAATTGGTCCGACTGTATGAATTACGTATTTTGCCTTTAGATTGTATCCTTTTGTGATTTTAGCATTTCCGGTTTCACATCCGCCAAGAGTTTCACATTCTTCAAAAAGCTCTCTTCCTGCAGCACGATGAATTGCTCCATCATCTCAGGATTAAAACTCACAATTTCTTGCTCAAGCTTTAGATTATTCTCAAGCATATAAGACATAATATCTGTATACTTCCCTTTATCAATTAATGAATTTGCTTTTGTTATGTCGTTTTTTTCAAGAGTCTTTCCAAAAGATGAATATTCTTGAAGTTCTGAAATCCCCATCCTAAAAGGTTTAAATTCAATATTGGTTTTAGAACAAAGATTCTCAAGAATTAAAAATCCGTCAGGATCAATATCTCCAAAATGAAAATACTCTTTACTAGAATTTTGAACATAAATTTTTCGTAAAAAATTTTGTTTTGCACTATTATGATAGCCAGATAAAAAAATAAAGAATGTGTCTTCTTTTTTCATCCTGTTAAAAGATGTTAGATTTTCGATGGTCATAATATTAGAATCAAAAATCTCAAATGAAGATATTTGATTTATTGAAGTAGACTGAAGAGCAAAAGGGACATCTGAAAAAACTTCTAAACATTTCCCATTATCAAATGTAATTTTCCCATTTCCCTTAAAATACACGTAAGAGGGATTTGCAAAAATATTGCACTCTTCAAGAATAATAGTGTCTTTTTGTTTTTCTTCTTCACAGTCATCTAATATAGAAAGAAAAGTATCACTTTGGCGAAGGATTTTCATAACCTTGATTTTATATTTTTCTTCCCAGGTTTTTGAGTTTGACAAAACCGAAATTGATAGTTCTCTTTCTAGAATTTCATTTTTATTCTTTAATATGAAATTTAATAGACTAATGATGTTTTTCGCATCATCTTGAATAAATTGTGTATTTTTCCCACATTCTAGACGCTCTATTTGGCTTTTGCAGAATTCCTTTACTATTTTGTCAGAATTTTCATCTTTATAATAAAATTGATAAAACTCGATTTCTTCTCGTAGCTGTATATTTTTTTCTTTTACTCCAAGAATATTTCGTATTTTGTTCCAATTTTCATCTGTAGAAATTGCTGTAATTTTCTGAATTCTATCAGTTTTTCGAGTTATAGTAATAAGGGAATCAGTTTCTAAAATTTCAATAGCATTTTCAAAATCCCTTATTTTATCGATATTAGCAAAATCATTTCCGTAGTCTGAAAAAATCTTTTCAGGATTTATTGAGAAAGTTTGATTAACTACATGTTCGCCTGCATAAGTTTTGCTTGACTCATATTTTTTGAGAAGTTTCGCCAATACAGACTTTTGAATTTCTGAATAATCCATCTATTTTTTGAATCCTTCGATTGGTTTTGTATAACGTCCATCGGTATAAAGAGCAACGGTATTGTCAATGTAGCGCCCAATTGAATCTATCTTTTCTGGGGGAGCTGCATAGAATACTTGGAAATTATTATCTTCCAAAAATTTTACCATTTGCTCTATACGCTCCTTAGAAAGAGCTGAGAATGCCTCATCAATAAACGCAATTCTAGCACAAGTAACATTCTTTGGATAAAACTGCAAAAGGCTAGCTGCCAAAACAATAAAATACGGAGTTTGTTTTTCTCCACCAGAAGCAGAACCTTGCTTCTTTGATAAATCCATTTCTGTTATTCCATTTCCCGAATCGCTTTTTATAAGCATATCGTATGTAAAATAATTTCGATAGTCAGAATAATCATTTTCATCTTCACTTGAAAGAATTTTATCTAAGAAATCCTGAACATCAGAGTTTAGTTTTTCATCACTTGTTGAATTTTCACTAAATAAATCCGGTGTTCCTTGCAAAGTTGAAAGATTATCCAGAATTGTGAAAAACACTTGTCTATCTGACTTTTGAAGCATTTTAAATTGATAAATATCACGTCCAAAAGGAATTCGTTTTAGTTCAGAATTTATTTTATCAATTTCTTCTTTTGCTTTATCAATATTTTCTTTTAGTTCCGATACGAAATCGTGAAGAAAAACATCTCGCAGTTTTACAGCTTGTTCTCCTAACTTGTCTTTTGCCTCATCAATTTTTACGTTTGCAACATCTCTGAATTGATCACGGAAAAACGGAATAAACTCAATTCCACGATTATCTAACGGTAAATCTGAAAGTTTATTGTAATCAAGTTGCGAATCCTCTAAGTCCTTTTTTGCATTTTCAACATCAGAATTCAATTGTTTTAAATATTTTTCTCCAATAACAATTGGACTTTTTCTAGCTGTAGACAATCTTTCATATTCAGAAAGCATTTCATTTTCTAATTCACTATTGCTTACTAAAAGTTCCGAATAGGATTCTTGTCGAGAATTTTTATCTGCAACCAATTTGCCAATTTCATTTTGGATAGTTTCAATATCTTTTTCATTTGTAGCACAGTTTGCAATAGCTTCGTCATTTTGCTTTTTGCATTCTTCATATTTTTTAGCAGCTATTTCAATTTCTTTCATTGCAGCAAGCATATCTGGACTACTTTTTAATTCATGAATTTGACTAACAAGCTCATTTTTCCGTTTAGTTTGATTTTCTAGTTTTTCAAGACAATCAAAATCATAATATACAGAATCCCATTTTATGTTTTCAATTAACTGCTTAAGTTTTTCTGTTTTGGAAATATCTGCTTCAATATCACGGATTTCTGCAATTATGTCTTCTTTCTCTTTTATAGTTTGCTTTAACTGTATTTTTACAACATCATTTCCCATGCAAAATCGTGTTTTACGAATTTCCATTAAACTTGCTGAATAACTTTTTGCAAGTGTTCCGTCCATCATAATCGCACCTTTTGGATGCTCATGAAGTTCAATTTCTGTTTCACATAGATGAATTCCATTCAATAGATAATTTGCATATTTTCTTGCTGACTTGTTTCGTATACGCAAAACAGATGCTGCAGAATTTTCTGAAATTTCAGTTTCCAAAAGTTTATCAGAAAGAACAACATTAGTTTTATAAATTCTCTTTTCACGAAGGATATTTAACGCCACACCACAATATTCATCATCAACAATTATGTAATATCTTTTCTTTCCAAGAAATGTTTCTATTGCAGGTCGCCACTTTTCCTCCTCAAATCCTTCTACAAGTTCTGCAAAAAAACGCACCTGACTTTGTATACCTTTCTTTTCAAATTCGGCTTTGATAATTCGTTTACATTCTTCAGCTTCATCTGGAAATACAACAATATTTGCTTGGAGTTCTTTTATTCTTTTTTCAAGTTTTGAAAGATTTTCCTTTAGGTTTTTGAGTTTATCTTTTTTTCGGCCTCTATCTTCCAAAAAAAATTCTTTTTGTATTTTTACTTTTTCACCATAAAATAAAAATGCTTCTCTTTTTTTGCCAGAATCTATATCTCTTTCTGAAAGATTTACAAAAATATTCTTTTCTTCTTCAGATAAAACAATAAAGTCTTTCAATACATCAATAAGAACTTTTATTGCTTCTTGAAGTTGTTTTAACTGTAACAAAGATTCTTCATATTCTGCTATTTTCTGTGAAGAAATTTTCTTTTCCTCTTCTAATTTTTCAAGTGTTTTTGTTACGGTTGCATTATTGTTTTCAGCATCAGTTAAAAGTTTTCGAGCTTTTTCTAAATTTTCAGATACTTCTTCTCTTTTTTTTGCAAGTGATTCTTTTTCAATTAACAAGTTTTCTAGTCGATTAGTTTTCCTATCAATTTCAATTTTATTTTGATTGATAAATTGATATTCATAAATCATAGAACGGAGAGTTTTGGATTTTAGTTGTTTTTCATACTCTTGGGTTGCTTTTTCGATTTTTTCAAGAACATTTTTCCTTGTCTTGATATTTTCAAACATATCGCTTGCTTCTTCATATAGCTTTTTCTGCTCACGTAGCAACTCAAGCGAATGAACTGGAATATCTGCTAAAACTGAGTCTTGCAAAAATTTGTCTACATTTCGTTCTGGATCAAAGGCTGTCATTTTTAGTAGTTTTTCCCTAAACTTTTTACTATCGCCTCTAATTCCAAGAGTACGCTTTATTTGATCAATTGCTTTATCTCTTCCTAAAAAATCACCAGCTTTAATAAAATCACCTTTTACAAAAAGGTTACTTCTAGCTGTAGTAATAAATTTCTTTTCTTTTAATGCTCCTTTATCAAAAAAATTAATATCTTCAAATTTACAATTTTTGACAACAAACCATTTACTATCTGCAGTATCCTGTGGATTTTTTGATTCCATACATACTGCAATTACAAAATTTACATTTTCAGATGGATCAAAAAATTCCATCCCAATATAACTTGTAACAGCATCTTTTCTTAAATATCTGTCAGTACCATTTGTTTTTCTGTCGCCATGAATATATGCTGTAACATTTCTGTCCTTATCATCTGCAGCTTTGTTAAACTGTCTGTTTGCTGTTAAAAGATAAAGCATGGCATCCAAAATTGTTGTTTTACCTGTGCCATTTACACCTGTAAACAAAGTAGAAGAACCAAGCTCAATAATTTCATTTTGAAAGCATGACCAATTTATTAAAAGAAGTCGTTTTGCAGTTTTCCTATTTAAATGCTCTTTCATTTATTCATCTCCCATTGGTTCATCAATCTCAATATCAAATGGTTCAATTTCTGATTCATATATTTCAGAGAAGTCAGAATCTTCTTGAGAAACGTTATTTCGATATTTTGATTCAGTGTTTTTTACAAATTCAGCAAATTCTTTTTCGTCTAAAGCAAACTGAAGCGAAGGAAATAACACAACACAATAGTCATTTGAACCAATTTCACCCTTTTGAGCAATTAAATTAAATCGTGAAAAAAGTCCCAAGATTTCAGACCAACGGCCTTTATCAAGATTTTCCTTAAAATCAAATTTATCAAGTTCAATCTTTATATCTGCAAGAGTAACTGATATTTGTTTTGCCAAAGAGCCACTTTTAATCCTATCTGAATAAAGTGACCATAAACAACACAAAACAATTGTTTCAGTCTTTTTAAATTGATATTTATTTACAGAAACTTTTGCACTTTCACCTGTACCAGAATAATTTTGAAGCATTATAACTCCAGAATCTTTAGAAACAGAAATATCAAATCCCATAAATAAAAAATATTTTGATAAGAAATCCGAATATTTTGAACCAAAGAAATACATTTTTCGATTCTCTTCATCTTTATCTCTTACAATAAATGTTTTTTTTAGTAATGTTCTACATACCTTTTGGAACAATAACTTTTCCTGAGATGTAAATGTTGAAGACCAATATTCATCAAATGTCACTTTTTTTTGCCTCCCATTTTCTCATTTTATAATTTTCATTTTGAATATACTCATCAGTTGAAATAATATCCCATCCATTTTCTTTTGCATAAGATACTGCTGCAAGGGTTGAAAGAAGGTTGTCTTTATTTTTCAATACTTCTGCAGAAGTTTCGGAGAAAGAATCAAAATAGTTTTTCATTTTATCCTTCGAGAAAGGATTATTTGCCTCTTTTTGTAACAACGCGATTTGCATTTCCTTAGCTTCTTCATCTAACTCGTAATATTCATTTTCTATATTCTTTGAGAGAGAATTTGTTTTTCTAGGTTGATATATAGAACTAATATCTATAAATTCGTTTTTTTGAATAGTAAATAAATTTTGTATATCTACATCATCAATATCATCACTTTGTGTTAAGATTCGTATAGCTTGCTCCACGCAGCCTTTTAAATCAAAGCCTTTATTTCTTAGCATTCTCTCTCGAGAAATTGCGATTCTGATATAAGTATTGATTTTTAGCTTTATGTCTTCCATTATTTTGTTGTAATCTTCATGCAAAAATGACTTGGTTGAATTTATCATTTCCGAGATTTTTTCCTCTGCTTCTTCCCTCGTGCATTTTTCCTCATTTATAAGATTTTGTACAATAAACTCAAATGGTTCTCCCTTTAAGCTCTCTAATTCTTGCGTAATATAATTTCTATATAAGTGAATATTTTGCTGTTTTACAAGTCGAGAATATTCCCGAATAAAATCACCATCACAATATTTGATTATGTTTTCTGTTAAACTTACAAGACTTCCCTCATGAAGCATTGTTTCAATAATTTTTCTAATTGAAGTGGAAAGTTTTTTCAGAGAAGATGCAAGAGCTTTTGCTTCCTCAAATGCAGGTTTCAGAAGTAAACTATATGGTTCTCTCTTCTGTTCATTCGTTTGATATTTTAATCGATTGTAAATATTTAAAATGTAGTTTGAATATTCGGGGCGACGTGGACAAGAAAGTTTTTCTAAGAATTCTGCTAATGCAATTCCATTGTCGGTCATTACAATAAACTTTTCAAAAGTCGTATCATCTGTTTCTTCTTCAAGATATCCTGCAGAAATAAACTTTCTGATTACAAAATTTGCTTGTTCATTTCCAGATGATAAATCCTCTGTTCCATCTTCATTTAATTCGATATGATTTTGTAAAAGATAAATTGCAAGCGAATCCCGTATGTCAACTTTTGGAAGACGATAAGAAACTGCGTTATTATATTGTTCATAAATTTCAGCAAGACAACCAGCATAAGCTCGATTATTTGAACCACTTGCTAGGAGATTAAAAAATCCGTTAGGAATAAAATCAAAAACGTTCATTATTGTCATAGTTTATCATATTTAAATTGATAGTACAAACTATATTAGCCTTGTGAAGCCACTCCTCCATTTCTTTCCCAAGACTATTTCAACGTTTTTACTCAAACCAATCTTCACCAAAAGTTTCTTTCATTTCACGAATAGATTCCGGGTCACCTGCAAGTGCATTATCGAAATGATAATTGTAATACTCATCATCAGAGAACTCATTTCCATAATCATAATTTCTATTACGATTCTCATAAGCATGACTATTATGCTCATTATTCCCAAACAAAAAATCTAGTAATCCCATACTACCTCCAAAGTTCTATACTTTGTACTATAGTATGATTTCTAAAATCGTCTAGGGGAAAATCGTTTTTTCAATTCGATATTCAATTTTTGTAAAACCACTCAGCGGTAAATTTATAGACAGTTCATTTATTTTAACGTATATTATTAAATAGCTCCCGTTAAAGGCATAGTGGTGGCGTTGGGGAACTAGATACCAGTGCCATCCCGCGTGTGGAGCTTTTTTCCCTTTTTCTTACTGCTCTATCAACCTAAAGCTTTTTTGAACGCTTCATAATTAACTGCGTCCCGTGGAGAGCAATAAACAGCAAATTCAATTTCTTTGAAAGCATATCTAAAGTTTGATATTGCATCTTTATAAGCTTTTGCAACGACTTTTGGATTGTTTTTAAATGCGCCACAGCCGAACGCCCCAAGTATTAGCACTTCAACATCCTTTGAACAGGCAACTTCCAAAATCTTTTTTGCTCTTTTCAAATGGATTTCATAAAGTTCGTCATCAGATAATTTTATAGACTTCCCTAAATCTTGATTGTAAATATTATTTGGATTCTCTCTTAAATTTGGTGCTGCACAAGTTAGAACATCAACCGAAAAACAATCTGACTTTTCAAACAAATCGTAATCATCATTTTTTATAACAAAAACATTTGGCGTATAAATTATATCATCATTGTGGATGTTATTTTTTTCGTTCCTATGTGGATAATAAAAATCTTTCATACTTTTTTTGTCGGTTAAACAAATATAGAGATTTGAAACGCGACATAAACATTCTTCTTGAGCAGAAGAACCAAAAAGAACTCCACCACCCGGATTTGTAGCGGATGCAAAATTCAAAACTGCAATTTTTTTTCCAAAATACTCATAAGCCGCTTCAAAAGTTCTGTTTTTAGTTACATGAATCTTGCATGGATATTCTTGCTTATTTATATTGAATTCTACTTTTTTGTTTTCCTTAATGATTTCTTGTTGCAGAATAGAATTCTGTGTTCGGTTTTTCAAATCATCATCATTTTTGAATCTAAACATTGTGTCTTCAAAAATTTGTACATTATTATCTCTTCTACTATTCATAATTCACCTCACTATCAGTTTATCATTTAGCAAAAAAAAGTCATTAAATTTCTGATTTAATAATCAACTCCAAAAAACGCTTATAAGCTATAACTTAGTTCAATTTCTGGAATCGTCTAGGGAAAAATCAACTTTATTTTAAACGATAAATTTAATGCGTTCCGATTTTTCGAGGTGTAAACTATAACTATCAACAAGTTTGCAGAATGGAGGAATCAAAATGTTTGATATTTTTCAATGTCTAGGAATAAAAAACTATGTATTTTGTGATGGAGAAAATATTTCTCCCGACAATTTTGTCCAATTTCTAGTGTCTGAGAATTTTCTAAATATCAATACACAAATTGTTTGCCTACTTGGTGCCAATCAGAATCAAAATGAATGGTATAATTCTGTCATAAATGAAGTACATGCTCTCAAAAAGGGAATTTCTTACAATATTTTCCCAATCCGAATTAATACTGAAGGGAAAAACGCACTTGATATGATTTTGGCAAGTTACATCGGAGTAATTATGGACAAAAATCCCAATGCCAATTTCATGATTGTTTCTCATGATTTGGGATACAACCATATCGTGAAGCATTTCTCATCTCTTGGGATTTTAATTAAACTTGTTTCTGAAGTTGGCTCTAGTCCAACCCCTAAAAAGCAAAACTCTACTCCTTTATCAAAAGATGATTTAAATACTTTTGTTAAACATTTATCAAAAATTCCAAAACGCTCCCGCCCAAAAACTGATAAGGGACTTTTCAACACAATAAAACCTCTTTGTAAGAAAAATCTTGATAGCAAAAAGGATATCGTTACAGCAGAATTAATCAAATGTTTGTTATCTAAAAATCTGATAAAAAAGGAAAATAGTAAAATTACTTGGAAATAAGAGAAGTAGGCACGCCCTTTTTCGTCATTATGCTTGTCGTATTTCAACCTACATTTGGGATTAAAAACATTAAAATCAATTAAACAAATTCCAATAGTTATTTCTGCATACCGAAAAAAATCCAAATTAAACCTCTATTATATGGGATAATCCAAAGTCTTATTTTGCTTTATCCCATATAAGTAAAATTGGTCAATAGAAAAATGGAAGGATTCTGTTTTAGATGCAAGATGTGAACATAAAAAAGCTAGTCTAGTTTTCCTTCATCAAAAATCCTGTAAGCCAAAGTACACCTTGAAGTTGAGTTGCTTTATCCAAAGCCATATTTTCTTCAGATTTTAATACGTAAGTTGGAATCTTTTCTTCCCCATCCATCCCACGATAAACAGTTTCAAATTTCCAGAAAGAATTCTCTAATGCATTTACTTCTTTTACATCTTCCACAGTTGTAATGAAGTCAACATCATCCGGAGCTGGGCCAGTTTGAAGGAAAGCGCAAAGTTGTTCTGTAGAAAATTTAACTGGCATTACATTTCCCTCATCATCATACTCTGGTTTTTCTCCGATTTTCGCCTTAAAATCTATAGCTTCCTGGCCTTCAAACGAGAAACCTTTTGTTTCAGGTTCTTTTGCAAAATAAGCTAAACCACCAACCATAAAATCATATGCCTTTCCAATTACATATTTATCTTTGTTTACAGCATAGTTTGCATCAAAGAAAGTGATTGTCCGATCGTCTTGAAGTTCACCAATTATCCATGCCTCAAGACCATTTTCCCATTCCTTAATTTCAATAATCTTCAATGGAAGAACAACGCCCTCTTTTACACATGGATACATTGACATAAGCTGAATTGAATCATTTGCAACACAACAAACAGATCTAATTGATAAAGACTCTTTTCCTTTTTCGGAATATTCAATTTCAATAACTCTTCCTCGAGTTTCTTCTTCCAGTTTATAACTTGCTTCTACATCACCTATAACTGTAGTGCTTTTTTCAATAACAGTTCCCATCATTTCAGGAAAAAGCTTTTCCGTATCTTCAAAAATACATTCCCAATGGCTTCCATGACACTGATTTGATATTTCATCGTCTTCATCTGTTTCTAAATCGTTTTCAGAAGAAGGGCTTTCTTTCTTTTGTCCATCTAACAAATCTTTATGATTTTTTTCTCTCGCTAACGAAACAAATTTCTTCCATGCCGCTTCATCAAGTTTTGGGAACACAACTGTAAAATCATCAGCAAACTCAAATCCTGAATCATTACTAAAAATCTGTGATGCAATTTCAGCTAAATCATCATTATTGATAAAATAGATTTCATCAGGATTTTCATCAGAACGAATTGTTAGATAATCATAATCTTGAAGAATATATGGAGTATCCTTAAACATCATCCGAATTTTTGCAAAATTATTTTCATCTTCAGAATTTTTTGGTCTAATTAAAGCTGCTCCTAGCATATCATAATCAGGGAGTTCATACTGAACATGATGAATAATAGAATCAAACATTTTTACAAGCAGTTTTGGTTCTTTTTCATATTCTAGAAGTTTTTGAGTAAGATTCTTCCCAAAATAAACATTTCGAACAACACCAAAAATCTGCATATTATCTTTTACTATATTTTTAAGGGCTACAAGAACAGTTTTTGCATCATCCTCTCTTAGTTCCTGAATTTTTTCTTCGGTAAAATATTCCCTAGGTTCAATTTTTGTATCATCTTCGTCAATAACTTGTGTCTGTAGAAAATCTCTTTCAAGTACAAGAATAGCTATTGCTAGTTTGTAATCCATATAATTGCAAAGAGAATTAAGCTTTATAATTATACAGTCTTCTTTGTTGATTATCTGAACACCACGGGCAGATTCTCCCACTAAATAAAAACAAGCTGCATTAATTTCATCTTCGGATGCTTCAAGTTCGGAATAAGCAAAATTATATTCATCATACAACATCTCAAGGGTTTCTTTCATTCCAATAAAATCAACAATCATTTCTGTTTTAAAATAATAACATCTACTCATAATTTTCTCCTATCTTCAGTTTATCTTTTGTATAAAAAAACATCATTAAATTCTTGGTTTAATAGGTCCAAAAATTTATCACATTTTTTTAGTTCTTACTTTTACTATAGTTTGTTTCTGAAAATCATCTAGGATAAAATCACTTGGAAATAAGAGAAATCGGTCTATGTAATAAAGTTTATTTATAAATCGTGTTTTCCATCTTTTCCTGAAAACAAACCTGTTGTTAACAAATTTAAGAACACAAACAAGAAAATAGATTTACACACAGACACTGGCAAATCATATAAATTGATATTATGGACTGATTTAAAATGTTCAATTATTTTTTCAAAAAGGTTCTTTCCCTTGCCATTTGTATTGTTCTCTACTAAACAATAGCTTTCTAAAAAACTAATCGGGTCAAAAGTTCTTTCACTAGTATAGTTTTTTGTTTCTTCATTAAAACTTTTGTATATATCTAAAATCGATTTATATTTTTCCCCCAATACTTTTAATACCTTTTCAGTATCTAACTTTTCTTTATTAAACTTTTTTCCGTTATCTTTCATGAATTCATCTATTCTAGCTATAACATATCTTACACTTTCATTATAAACGTATTCATGATCGTAGAAACGAGGTATTTCTTTCCATCTTCCTGGCATATTTTCATCCACTTTTTCCCATTTCATATTTATTGCTGATGATAATGAATATACCAATTTATTTTTTATTATCTCAAAAATAGAATCCGAAGAAGTTTCTTCTATAGCATTTATAAATTTATTAAGAATTCTTATATTTCCAGTATCACTAAAATTATATAAACAATTATCTTTATATAAAATTACATTCATATTACAAACCATAGCTTTTTCTGCAAAATCTATATCATGAGTAACTAGAGCACAACTTTCTCTATCTAAAAAATCACTTTCAAAATTGCATTTACATACCGTCTCTTTTTGTGTAGGTATTTGTCTATGTAAAATTGAAGTTATTTCTTCTGGCATAGATTCATCTATAAAAAGTTTTGAACCCTCTTTATCTAAATCCACCCTATGAAACAAAGAACGAAAATTTTTAAGTCTATAAGGCTTTTCATATTTAAGTAAAATTGCAGAACCACCTGAATAAATAAAACGATTTACTACATCTTCTTTAGTATCTATTAATACACTTGAGGGCTT
>JAZQUR010000101.1:0-27260 GCA_045631425.1 Treponemataceae bacterium
TTTTATTAAACAAATTTAAAAAAAATGTAATTTTAGTGCAACATTATTTTAAAATATGTGTCTAAAAAATATAGATTTTTTTTGAAATCTTTAGCTAGTTATATACCAAAAATGAACTTAGATAAGTTTCAAAAAGTTTAATTTTTTAGGAGTTTTTATGAAACCAGTTATTCCAGTGTTTTTTGCAACTGACAACAACTATGCGCCTTTCGTGGCTATTACACTTGAATCAATCTTAGAAAATTGTTCAAAAGACTATTTTTATCATTTTCATGTTTTAACTACTGATTTGGACAAAGCCTACGAAGAAAAGTTAAAAACTTACGAGTCAGAGGATGTGAAAATTGAGTTCATTTCTTTGCGGGAAACTTTAACAAAAATCAAAGTTAAATTTCACTTACGGGATTATTACTCAATCGAAACTTACTACAGATTTTTTATTGCAAATATGTATCCACAATATGACAAAGTTCTATATATGGATTGTGATATTGTTGTTTTGGGTGATATTGCAGAATTGTACAATAATGACATTACCAACTTGTACTTAGCTGCTTCTCCAGAAGAAGTTATGGCTGAAGTAAAAGTTTTTGGTGATTATGTAGAAAAAGCTTTGGATGTTCCTGTTCCAGAATATTTTAATGCTGGTATCATGGTTATGAATCTTGCTGAATTTCGAAAAGATAACATCGAAAAGAAATTCTTTGAAATGATAAATAGATTTAGATTCCGCGTTACTCAAGATGAAGATTATCTAAATGTTTTGTGTAAGGGAAAAACTAAGATTTTGGATTTAGGTTGGAATAAAACAGCATTCAAAAACGATAAATTCGATGATAAAAATCTAAAACTTATTCACTACAAGATTAACTGGAAGCCTTGGAAAAACAGAAACGTTCTTTATGAAGAATATTTCTGGAATTATGCAAAAAAAACTGAATTCTATGATTTGATTAGACAAAAATTAGAAGATTACACTGATGCGCAACGTGAACGAGATGAAGTTGCTTATCAAAATCTAGTTCAAATGGCTATTGATGATATGGCTGATCCATACAATTACAAAAATATGATGGATAAAGAAAAAGGGGAACAATAATGGAAAAATCACAAGACAGATTAAATATTCTAAAAAAGATTGATGAATACGAATTAAAAGGTTGGTTTTCAAAGGACGTTGAGGATGACCCACCAACAATTCCTCTTATGCCAGATGATGTAGATTACCTTTGTGAAAAGTTTTCTAGCAAAATCAAAATGAAGTTTGCAAATTCTTGTGCAAGATTACACATTAAAAAACTTATGAAAAATAAACAGTTAATCATCAAGGAAACTGTTGGTTTAGAAAACTATATTCCGCTTGCAAAAGAAGCTGGGGTTATTACTTGTAATCACTTTAACGCATTTGATAACTTTGCAATTTACAAAGCTCTAGAAAAATATATTAACAACCGCGAGTTGTACAAGGTTTGTCGCGAAGGAAACTTTACTTCTTTTCCTGGTTTGTATGGATGGTTTTTCAGAAACTGTAATACTTTGCCATTAAGTAGCAATATTGGGACAATGAAAAAGTTTTTAAAATCTGTAAAAGTGTTATTGGAAAGAAAAGAGAAAATTCTTATTTATCCAGAACAAGGAATGTGGTGGAACTATAGAAAACCACGACCAACAGAACCTGGCGCATACAAAATTGCTGCTATGAACAAAGTGCCAATTATCCCGCTATTTATCACAATGAATGATTCTGATATTATTGGTGGTGATGGATTTCCTGTTCAAGAGTACACTATTCATATCATGCCACCAATTTATCCAAAAGAAGAATTGGGAACAAAAGAAAACTGTGAATATCTAAAAGACGAAAATTACAGAGTTTGTAAAGAAGTGTATGAAAGAGTTTACGGTATTCCTCTTGTTTATGACGGGAAAAATTATACAGACGTAAAATAGCGTTGAAGTTTTTAGGAGGATAAGGTGATTTTATACATCGTAGCAATCGCTGGTGCGAATGTTTTTATGATTTTGTTTGGGATTTTCCATAATGTTTATAATCTAGCAATTTGGCAAATTCTTCTCGCTTCTATTGGTGGAACTGTTGGTGTAATCGCTATTGATGGTGTGTTTGCTACAATCATCAGAAGATTACCAAATAAATGGTTTGATCATAATGTGAAGTTTCACTTGGTAGGAAAAAAAGAGTGTAAGCTTTACGAAGCACTAGGCATCAAGCTTTGGAAAGATCATGTTCTTGAACTTGGATGTTTTACATCATTTAGTAAAAAGACTATTGCTGAACCTGAAAATAAAGAGTACATGGAACGATTTATTTTGGAATGTAATTATGGGATTTGGATTCATATTGCTTGTGTGATTTTAGGCTGGCTTTTGTATTTGTTTTATCCACAAAACTTGTATGCATATTTTCCACTACCAATTTGTATTGTAAACGCAATTCTAAATATTTTACCAACTATGATTTTGCGTTATAACGTGCCTCGTCTTCACAGAATGAGAAATCTTTTAATCAAAAAAGAAGCGCGAGCTGCAAAACTAAATCAAGCTTAAATCAAAAGGCTGATATAAAAAGGTTAGACTTTTTGAAGTTATAATCCAAAAGAAAAAGGGCAAAAGTTCAATTTGAAAAGAACTTTTGCCCTTTTTTTGTTATAAATCTCAAAACAGAGATAACAAATTACTATCTCTGTTTATAGTTTATTTCAAATAGTTGTTGATGCTTGCTGCAGCTTTGCGGCCTTCACCCATTGCAAGGATAACTGTTGCTGCACCAAGAACGATATCACCACCTGCGAATACGTGTGGGATTGATGTTTCTGCTGTTTCATCAACTGTGATATGGCCTTTGTTATCAACTGTTAGACCAGGTGTTGTTTGTGCCATAAGTGGATTTGATCCGTTTCCTAAAGCAACGATAACTGCATCACATTCGATGTCGTGTTCACTTCCTGGAATAGCAACTGGGCTTCTTCTTCCACTGGCATCTGGTTCGCCAAGTTCATAAGAAAGAACTGTTACAGATTTTACACGACCGTTTTCATCACCATTGATTTTTACTGGGTTTTCAAGATAACGGAAGTTTACGCCCTCTTCTTCAGCGTGTGCAACTTCTTCGCGGCGTGCAGGCATTTCTGCTTTTGTACGACGGTAGATAATATCAACTTCTTCTGCGCCTAGACGGTAACCCATACGAGCAGCGTCCATTGCTACGTTACCACCACCAACTACTACAACGTGTTTTGCTTCGTAAAGAGGAGTGTCTGAGTGTTCTCGGTCATAAGCTTTCATCAAGTTTGCACGAGTTAGATATTCGTTTGCACTGAAAACACCGATTAGGTTTTCACCTTCAATGTTCATAAACTTTGGAAGACCTGCACCTGTTCCGATAAATGCAGCATCGAAACCAGCTTCGCTTAATAGTTGAGGTAGAGTTCCTGTGCGACCAACTAAGAAGTTAGTGCGGAATTCAACGCCCATTTGTTTTAGCATATCGATTTCTTTTGCTACGATAGCTTTTGGCAAACGGAATTCAGGGATACCGTAAACCATAACACCACCAGCTTTGTGGAATGCTTCAAAAACTGTTACGCTGTGACCAGCACGGCGAACATCAGCTGCAACTGTTAGACCAGCAGGGCCTGAACCAATAATTGCAACTTTTTTTCCTGTTTCTGGAGCAACTTCTGGAACTGTTTGAAGATTGTTTTCTCTTTCAAAGTCGGCACAGAATCTTTCTAGACGCCCGATAGAAACTGCTTTTTCTGCATCTTTGTATGTTTTTCCAACTGTACATTGACCTTGGCATTGTTTTTCTTGAGGACAAACACGACCACAAATTGCTGGAAGAAGGTTAGCTGTTTTAATGATGTCAACAGCAGCTTTGAATTCACCTTTTGCAACTTCAGCAAGGAATTGTGGAATTGGAACGTTTACAGGACAACCATTTACACAAGGAGCTGTTTTACATTGTAGACATCTGTTTGCTTCAACGATAGCTTGTTCTTTTGTGTAACCAAGAGCAACTTCTGTCATAAGTCTTGCTCTTTCTTTTGGTTCACCGGTAGGCATTTCTTGTTGAGGAATTGCCATTCTGTCTTTTGGAGTTAAAGGACCATTTGCAAGAGTTGCTTGTAGTTTTTCGTATTCTGTTTTAGCACTTGCTGCTAGATTTTCAAAAGAAATATATTCACTCATTAGTTTGCTCCCTTTGCAATAGCATCTGCTTGTGCTTCCATTCTACATTTGTGTAAATCTTCGGCTTCTCTTTCTTTGAAAGATTTCATTCTCATCATCATGTTGTCCCAATCAACTTGATGTCCGTCAAATTCTGGGCCGTCAACACAAACGAATTTTGTTTTACCGCCGATAGAAACACGACATCCACCACACATACCAGTTCCGTCAATCATAATTGTGTTTAGAGAAACTGTTGTGAAAATATTGTATGGTTTTGTTGTTAATGCACAGAATTTCATCATGATTGGAGGTCCGATAGCAACAACTTCTGCTGGAGGACATTGTGATTCACAAAGTTGTTTTAGAGGTTCTGTTACAAGACCCTTTGTTCCAGCAGAACCATCATCTGTCATAATGTAAAGTTCGTCAGCCAAAGCTCTCATTTCATCTTCGAAAATAAGAAGATCTTTGTTACGAGCACCCATAATTACGATAACTTTGTTTCCTGCAGCTTTGTGAGCTTGTACGATTGGGTGAAGTGGAGCAACACCGATACCACCACCAACACAAACAACTGTGCCTTTTTTTTCTATGTGAGTAGGATTTCCAAGTGGTCCTAGAACAGCACCTAACTTGTCTCCTTCGTTTTTTCGTGAAAGTTTAAGAGTTGTAGCACCAACTGCTTGGAAAACAAGTGCAATCCAACCTTCTTCTGCATTTGCATCTGCAATAGTTAGAGGAACACGTTCTCCGAATTCGATATCAAGTTGAACTAAAACAAATTGACCAGCCTTTCTATTTTTTGCAATGTCTGGTGCATTAACTTTAAAGTAAAATACATCAGCAGATAACTGACGTTTCTCAAGGATTGTATACATTCCAAACCCCCATAATCTTCCATATATTTTCTAAAATATTACTGTAAAACTTAAGTATTATTCAAGTAGACATTTTGTTAAATTCTGTTAAATTTTTGTATTTTAGTGATTTTTCTTTCGGTTTTGTTGAAAAAATTGCAAAATAGGATCAACAGATTTTTCTAGAGTACTTTCTTCGAATATGCTATAATCCTCTTATACGATTTACAGAAGGAACAAGATATGACCCACGCTGATTTTTTGAGATTTTGCCAGTTTAGAGATAAGTTTAAAAATCAAATTGAAGAATGGAAAAATCAACTTGCTGGAGAAGAATCAAAAATCAGGGAAGTTCAAAAATCCTTGGCAACAAAAGACGGTGTTCCAGAATACAGCTTGGACAACATCTTGGTTTATAACAAAGCCTTAGATGATGTTTCAGAAAATGATGATATAAAACTGATTTTAATTGGGGATAATCCGGGAAAAGCCGAACAACTATCTGAAAATCAGCGTTACTTGGTGGGTCAAGCTGGAAAAATTGCAGAGGGTTTTTTTGCTCGAAATCCGGAGCTTGAAACAGATTTTAGAAAAAACGTGATAATTCTAAACAAAACCCCATTTCACACTGCGAAAACTAAAGAATTAGGTGCTTTTTCAAAAATCATAAAGTCAAATTATGATGAAAATCTTGCAACAAAAATTGATAAAATAATAGAAGAAAGTCAGATTTTTATGGCAGAAGAAACAGCAAGTCTTGCAAAGGATTTGGGTCTTGAAATTTGGCTTGTGGGATATAGCGAACTAAAGCCAAAGGGGATTTTTAGCATTTACAAGGAAAGTTTAAAATCAGCCTTTGAAGATTTTGCAAAATCAAAAGTCTATGTTTATCAGCACTTTTCTATGAACAGATTTTTGGTGGATTTGAAAGAATGTAGAGATTCGTCAAAATCACTAAAAGAAAACCTTGTGTTAATTGGAGAAAATCATAGAAAAGAGATTTTTGGGATATAGTATTGGTGAAAAGAAATGAAAAAGATAATTTGTGCAACATTATTAGTTGAAAAATCGCCTCAGGCTTTGCCTTTGGGAGCAGCTTGTATCGCTTCTAGTATAAAAAAATACTGCAAAGATACTGAAACTCTAGTTTTTTCTCCAACTCAAGAGGATGCTGAATATTTCCAAAAATCCACAGATGAAAAGGCAAAGGTTTTCGTGGAAAAAATTCTGGAATTTGCTGGAAACAAAGCAGATGTGGTTTGTCTTTCGGTTTACGTTTGGAATCGCCACATTTTAGAAGAAGCTGGAAAAATCTTAAAATCAAAAGGAATTTTGGTGATTGCAGGCGGTCCAGAAATTACTGCCAATCCAAGAAGTTTTTCTGGTGCAGATTTTGTGGTTTCTGGAGAAGGGGAAGGCTCAGTTCCAGCTTTGATAAACGAGGCTCTTTATGGTGAAAATTCAAATATCAACTTGATAATAGAAGATTGTGGAAATACAAAACTTGCAAAATGGGGAAAAAGTCTTTCTGGCGAAGAGCTAACATCCCCATATCTTGATGGAACAATTGATTTATCAAAATATGAAGGCGCTTTATGGGAACTTGCTCGTGGTTGTCCTTTTAAGTGTTCCTATTGTTATGAAAGTAAGGGCGAGAAAAAAGTTCGGCTTTTACCAATGGAACGAATCGAAGCTGAGTTAAAACTTTTTGCAGAAAAAGATGTGCCACAAGTTTTCGTTTTGGATCCAACTTACAACGCAAATAAAGAACGGGCTTTGTCTTTGCTAAAAATGATGGCAAAAATTACCCCAAACACTTTTTATTATTTTGAAGCGCGGGCAGAGTTCATAGACAGACAGATTGCAAAGGCATTTACAAAACTTCCATGCGCAGTTCAGTTTGGTTTGCAATCTAGCAATGAAGCTGTGCTAAAAAATGTAAATCGTACTTTTAACAAAGCTCAATTTACCAAAAATATTAACATTCTCAATGAAGAAGGAGTGATTTTTGGCTTTGACTTGATTTATGGACTTCCCGGGGATAATTTACCAGGATTTTACAACAGCATTGATTTTGCCCTAAATCTTATGCCAAATAATTTAGAGCTTTTCTGTCTTTCCGTTCTTCCGGGAACAGATTTATTTGACTCTGCAAAGGGATTTGGCCTTGTTTATGAAGAAAAAGCGCCTTATCACGTGATAGAAACTCCTGGCTTTTCAAAAGATGATATGAAAAAAGCTGCCAAAGTTTCTGCGGCTTGTAATGTATTTTACAACAAAGGTCGCGCAGTTCCATGGTTTGCTTCTTTGATGAAAGCTCTCCAACTTAAGCCAAGCAAATTTTTCATAGATTTTGAAAAATGGTATAGCAAAAAGGGTGATATAGAAACTTTGGCCACAAATTGTGCTTCTCACAAGGATGTGGAAAAGATACAGCTAGACTTTTTGGGTGAATATTTATCTGGGGGCAAAAAACAATATTTGCTACCAGCAATAGAAAATATAATCAAGTTTAACGGCGCTATTTCCAGAGTAACAGCCGACGGAACAAAGGAAAACCTAAAACTTGCATATCATCCAGATGATTTAGCATCGCCATACACAATGGATATGGTGTTTTTTGCCAAAAACTGTGGCCGCTTTTCTTGTGATGTGGCTATGGGGATGGGAAGTCAGGGTCTTGAGTGGAAAGTTTTGGAGAAAAAGAGACGTTAGGGAAAAAAAAGAGAGGTCAAAATAACAGACCTCTCTTTTTTGTTTAGTTATCAGAAACTTTATCTGGATTTACAGAAAAATCTTCAGGTTTAATTATTCCCTTTGCAAGTGCATCTGTTTTTATAAAATGATAGGCATTTATTCTTGTAATTGACCAATATGGGGTAATCCATAAAAATCCGATTCCCAAAGAAAGCATACCCAACAAATACCAGCCAATAAAAGATAAATCTAACACAAAAAGTTTCCATTTATAATCATTGGTAATAAGTTTACTCAATGTGAGAGCTTTTTTTACACCTAAATTTGGATTATCAGCAAGAAGGTACATTTGCAATGAGTATGAATAATATTTTTTGAAAACGAAAAAATAAACAATTAAGGGAATTATAGGTGCAAATAAAGAAGAAATATTTCCTGCTTGTGTAGTTATTTGACTCAAAATTTCTGAAATTAGAATTAGTAAGGCAAGAATACCTGCAAAGACAATAAATAACATCATCCAAAGAAATATCCATAAATATTGCCACAAAAATCCTAAAATACCTTTTTTCCAATATTTAAATCCGCTATAAAAAGTTGTAAAAGTTGTGTTTTCTTTATTTAACTTTATTTGATTGTGGAAATATAGTACAACATACATAATGATTGGAAAAAGCGTAAAACAGGCAATGCAGTAAAGAAACAATCTTATATAAAGGAAAGCGTTTCCAACAACATAAGGATTAAAAATAAATTCCCAAGGATAGAAAATTCCTATAAAAACAAAGGAAATAGCCATTATTATCAAAGAGGATAAAACAGGAACTTTCCAATTTCCTTTCAATAAGGCTTTAGCTTCATTTTTAAATGATTTTCGAGACCAATCACCTGATTTTTTTTCAACTGGTAGATTTTCAACATTTTCTGAATCCATAAACTTACCTCCAAATATTAAATCTATGTAAAAAGTATATAAGCGTTGTTATATTTTTTCAAGCAAAACATATTTTTATTAAATTCTGCTATACAAGTTTGCATATACACCTTGTTTTTCTAGCAGTTCATGGTGGGTGCCACTTTCTAGGATGCCCTCATTTCCCACAACGATAATTTTATCAGCGTTTTTAATTGTGGAAAGTCTGTGGGCAATTATTAGAGTTGTGCGACCTTCAGAAAGTTTATTAAAGGAATCTTGGATTTTTTCTTCTGTTACAGAATCTAGGGCAGAAGTTGCTTCGTCCAAAATCAAAATTGGAGGATTTTTCAAGAAAATTCTAGCAATAGAGATGCGCTGTTTTTGTCCACCAGAAAGTTTTATCCCCCGTTCACCAACCAAAGTGTTGTATCCTTGTGGCATTTTCATAATATCATCATGGATTTCTGCGGCTTTTGCAGCTTCAAGGATTTCTTCGTCGGTGGCGTTGATTTTTCCATATGCAATATTTTCTTTGATTGTTCCTGCAAACAAAAAAACATCTTGTTGAACTAGCCCGATATTTTTTCGCAAGGATTTTAGGCTCATATTTTTAATAGGAATATTATCAATTAGGATTTCACCGGAGGAAACATCGTAAAAGCGAGGAAGTAAGTGGCACAAAGTTGTTTTTCCAGCGCCGGAAGCTCCAACAAAAGCAAAAGTTTTTCCAGATTCAATCTCCAAATCAATATTTGATAAAACATCACTTCCAGTTCCATAAGAAAATGACACGTTTTTGTAGGAAATATCACCTTGTAGATTTTCTACCTCCAAAGAATTTTCGACTTCCTTGATAGATGCCTTTGTTTCCATAATTTCCAAAAATCGCTTAAATCCTGCCATTCCAGTGGTGTATTGTTCCACCAAAAAGGAAAGACGATTTATTGGGGATGAAAAAGCGGCTACAAAAAGGTTTGCAGCCACTAAATCAGAAATCACCATTTTCCCTTTCATAATGAAATATCCGCCTGCTGCTAAAACACAGATACTTAGTAAATTACTAAAAAAGTTTACATTTGCGTGATAGGTGGACATATATTTGTAAAACTTCTTTTTAGCTGTTTTGAAATCTTCGTTTCCAGCTTTAAATCGATTTAGCTCATAATCTTCGTTGGCAAACGCTTTTGTAACCCGTACCCCAGAAATACTTGATTCCAAAACTGTGTTGATTTCTGCAGTGGATTCCTTAACTTTCTTAGAAGTTTCTGTAAGCTTTCGACGTGAAAAAATCGTAATCCCAATAATGATAGGAAGAAAGATAAAAACGATAAGAGCCAATTCCCAGCGGATTTTTAGCAAAAGCACAAAAGAGCCAAGCAAAGTCAAAACTGATATTAGGAATTCTTCTGGGCCATGGTGAGCAAGTTCTGTTATTTCAAACAAGTCTGTTGTAACTCGCGCCATGATTTTTCCAGTGCGGTGTTTATCGAAAAAAGCAAAATCTTGGCTTTCAATGTGAGAAAAAACATCTTTTCGCATATCAGTTTCTACAAGAACACCGAAGTAGTGTCCCCAATAGTTTACAAACCATGAAAATGTTCGGCGCAACAAATAAACAACCAACAGGGCAACTATCAAGATAAAAAAGAATTTATAGTTTTTATTTGGTAAAAGCGAATCAATAGCGAACTTTGTTATCATGGGGAAGGAAATATCCACAAGTGCAATCATTACTGCACAAAACATATCTCCTGCAAAAAGTTTCCAGTGAGGCTTATAATAAGAAAAAAAGATTTTTAGGTTTTTCATGTTGATAATTTATCAAATCTAAAAGAGTATTTCAATTTTCTAAAAAAAAGAATTTCTATTTTTTTAAATTATGCATTATAATTTAATTGTATATCTAGCAAAGTCTTCATATTTTTATGTAGAGGTGATTTATGGCCATTATTACAATTTCACGACAAGTTGCTGCTCTAGGTGATGAAATAGCTGATGCATTAGCAAAAAAAATGGGGTACAAATTTGTTGATAGAAAATACATAGAAAAGCGAATTGTTGAGCTTGGTTTTCCAGAAGAAAAGATGAAAAAATACGATGAGAGAAAACCAGGATTTTTTGCTTCACTTGTGAAAGACCGAGACGAATATTTAGATTATTTGCAAACTGCGATTTTGGAAACTGCCAAAGATGGAAATTGTATCTTAATTGGACGGGGCTCTTTTGTGGTTCTTGAAAATGTGCCAAACTTGATTGCTGTGCGATTTGTTGCAAAGGATGAAATCCGCGAAAAAAGATTGATGGATGAATTCGATTGGAATAAAAAGCAAGCACAAGGTCGAATTTCTGAAAGTGATGAAAACCGAAAAGGATTTCATAAAAACTTTTTCAATATTGATCCAGATGATCCTTCTAATTATCACTTAACATTGAATACAGGGCTTTTGGATGTGGAAGAATGTTCTGATGCTATTGCGAAGTTATGCAAATCCTTGGTAACAGATGAAAAAGAAGCTGCAGGTGAAAAAAAGGTACAGGAATTGTATCAAGCACAGATTGTGGTAAATGCTTTGGTTTTTGAGCACAAAGTGAATGTAAACTTTTTACGCGCTGTAATCGAAGATGATAAATTGATTTTGCAAGGTGTTGCAGATTCTCTAGCGATTTCTGAAAAAGCAGTTTCACTAGCACGGGAAATTATGCCAGATAAAACTGTAGAATCTGCTATTAGTATTGTGCAGGATTTTAACACATATCCATAATGAAAAGTTGCGTGAAAAGCGCAAAGAAGAAGAGCTACCGATTTTGGTAGCTCTTTTTTTGTGAGTAGGGAAATAAATAAAAAACTTATTGGTTTTCAGCTTCCCAAATGTCAATTTGTTTTTGAAGCACAGGTTTTATACAACTAGTTACAACTTCGTAACCTTCTGCGCTAAGATGTCCGCCGTCTACTGTATATTCATCGTAGATTTCCCCAGTTTCAGTATTTAGTAGTGCTGTGTATAAATCTACAAATTCGAACCCATATTTTTGTGCGAGGCTTTTGATTTTTACATTGTTGTCTGCAGCAAGTTGATTTTTTTTGCCCCATAAACCACTCATTGATGTGAGGGATAGAAGAATGATTTTTGTTTTTGGTACATTAGTTTTAAATGATATTAAAATTTGTTCGTAGTTGTCCATCATTGTTTCTATATTGTTAACTCCGATTAGCATAATAGCCACTTTTGTTTTGACTCCGTAAAGTGAAACATCTAACCGTTGTTCAAGCCAGATTGTTGTGTCGCCAGCGATTCCGCGATTTAGCACTGTATATTCTGGATAGTAACTTTTTACATCATAATAGTCTGTTAAACTATCCCCTAGAAATACTGCATCAACGATTTTCCTTGCATATTTCTTGTTTTCCTTCTCATACATAGCTAATTTACTGGAGTAAAAATCAAAAGAGTTATAGGAATCATCAGGTTCAGGTTTGCAAGAAACCAGAAGAGAAATTGATAAAATTAAAATTGATAAAAGAGAAAGTGTTTTTTTCATAGAGACACTCCTATAAATTTGTAAGTTTGATATAATTTTAAGTTTACTTATTGTTTTTCTAATATACAAGGGTTGTGAAGGTTTTTGGATAGTAAAACAAATTAGATTTAAAGGATTGTGGAATGCCAAAACCACTTGGAATACTTTTTGATTTTATGCTACATTTAGCCTAATAAAAGGAAAAATTATGGCTATACAAATTTTTGGAACAAATAAAAACTTTGATTGTAAAAAAGCGCAAATGTGGTTTAAGGAACGTCGCATCCCATTTCAGTTTATCGATTTGAAAGAAAAGGATATGAGCCGCGGTGAGTTTGATTCTGTTGTGGATTCTATTAGAAAAACTGCAGGTAGCAAACAAGAAGCTCTACAACAAATGATAGATACAAAATCAAAAGATTATGCTTCAATCGCATATTTGGACGATTCAGATATCGAAGAAAAATTGTTTAATAATCAGTCTTTGCTAAAGCAGCCTATTGTGCGAAACGGTAAAACTCAAGCAACTGTAGGATTAGAACCAAAAATTTGGGAACAATGGTAATATCAAAATGCAAAAAATTCTTCAGTTTGTGAAAAAAGAAATCGTGTTGATAATTGCCTTGATATTAGGCATTTTGGGGATTTTGGTTTGTCGTCCAAGTTTTGAGATTATCAAAGAAGCCATAGATTTACGGGTTTTGTCCCTTTTGTTTTGTTTGATGTACGTTATTCAAGGTTTTTCATCAGTAAATCTGTTGGACAAATTTGCAAATAAAATGCTTGCTTTGTGCAAAAATACTCGCCAAATGTTTTTTGTGCTGACTTATCTTGTGTTTTTCATTTCCATGGCAGTTACAAATGATGTGGCATTGCTAACTTTTGTGCCAATTTCGCTGATTATTTGTAAGAAAACAAATCTTCAAAATCATGATAAAAGTCTTGTGGTAAAGTTGGTTGTGCTTGAAACTATTGCGGCAAATCTTGGGTCCTGTGTAACACCAATGGGAAATCCACAAAATCTTTATTTGTTTAACTTTTATGAAATGAGCAATGCGGCCTTTTTCGCAACAACTCTAAAAATTGGCATTCCATCTTTTTTTATCTGCGGATTTATGGCTTGGCTTTTCACTCGGAAATCTTTCCCGATTTTTTCTACATATTTTCCATCAGAGGAAAAAAAGCCGGTTCTAAAAATTGTTGTATTTTCTGCTTTGCTGATATTAAGCCTTTTATCAGTTTTTAGAATTTTGGAATATAAATCTTTGCTTTGGATTGTTCTGTTTTTGGGTTTGATAACTTCTCCAAAGACTTTTTTGAAAGTTGATTACAGTTTGCTTTTGACTTTTGTGGGGTTTTTTCTTTTTACTGGCTCTATTTCTTCTATAGATAAGTTAGCTTTACTTTTTGCGAAGTTGTTGGAAACTCCGTTTACCACTTATCTTTCTGGATTGATTTCTAGTCAGGTTATCAGTAATGTGCCAGCTGCTTTGCTTCTCTCAAACTTTACCAACAATGGTGGGGAACTTTTAGCTTCGGTAAATGTGGCGGGGCTTGGAACTTTAATAGCTTCTTTGGCCAGCGTAATTTCGTATAAGTTGTATAAAAACTTTCAGGCAGAAAATCCTGATTATTCGCCATCGAAAAAAGGGGGATATTATGCAACTTTCTCGGCTTGGAATTTTTCTTTGCTGGTGATTTTAGGGATTTTAGTTTGGTTTTTGATGTAGGGCTTGTTTTGTTGGGAAGGCGAATGTTAAGTTTTCCTTCCTACAGGATAATTTCGGTTCTACAATATTAGAAGAACCGAAACAAAGATGAGTCAAGGGTTTAAGTGAAACGTCCCCCCTTGGCCACATGTATTTGTTTAGCTTTTTAGTTCTTTAGCAAGTTTCTCAACTTCTTCAAGAGAAAGCCCTGTACCTTGTGCAACTTGTTCTAGAGTAAGTCCCATTTTTAAGAAATTTCTAGCAGTATCAGTTATTCCCTCTTGTCTACCTTCAAGTCGTCCTTCTTCAATGGCCTCGCGTCGAATATCTGTAATATATGGGTGTCTCATAGCGTACTCCCGTTTTGAAGATTCCTGTTTTTTAATTTTTGTGATGGTGGATTCTATTTTGCTTGTGAATCCGTCAACAGGTGTGTGTAATTCAATATACTCCAAAAATTTGCAGATATCAACATCTTTTTCTTTGTTGTAATTCTTAGTGTTAAAAACTTTGAT
Source organism: Treponemataceae bacterium (assembly GCA_045631425.1). Classification (GTDB taxonomy): domain Bacteria; phylum Spirochaetota; class Spirochaetia; order Treponematales; family Treponemataceae; genus Treponema_I. The sequence continues at coordinate 14,405 of JAZQUR010000101.1, forward strand.
AACAGCATCATTTTTTAGCTCAACGGTTTTATCCTCTTCACAGAAGATTTTTAGGGTGTAAATCGGAAGTTTTTTTGCAAATGGGTCAAAGGTACAGATAAAAATGATAAAACTTTGGGGCAAGTCAGAATAATCTTGGTTTTTGATCAAATTGTCCACATCAATCATAGACTGATAATATCTACATCGCTTTCCAAAGTCAGGAATATTGTTGTTTTGCAGTTCGATGTCGTAAACCTTGTCCGAGTCTTTGACGTACACATCAAGCCTTATCCCTCGGGATTCGTAGTATGGCTCGATAACTTTCTCGATATCATGGTAAACAAGTTTTGTGACCTTGATTTTCAAAAGCCGTTCTAAAAGTTCGCGACAGATTTCTTCATCCATCAAAACTTTCTCAAACATGAAGTGGTCTGTAAATTGTAAATCTTCAAATGGAATTCGTTTCATATCATATAACCTCACAGTTTTTTCGTTCTATAAAATTATATGTACAAAAGAATTCAAATTTATAAAAAAAGAAGTGAAAAAAAACAAAAAAATTCCACAGGTCTTTGTTCGTAGCTAACGCTACTCACTTTCGTTTTGTTTTTCAAAATATTGTAGACCCGTAATCCGCGTGGCTTTTCCTCTTGCGTTAGGGATTGGAGCACCTGCGAAGCAGTCCCAGATTTGTGAGGGACGAACTAATCTGGGATGAGCCGCGGTAGACGGCGAAGTGCGGAAAGCCCGACCCTGATTGGGAATGGAGTTTTACGGAATGAGCAATCGGGGAAACGCCCTGAATATTTTGAATGTTCAAAAGTTTGTTTTTAGTGTATATTAGTTTTTATGAATGAATTTTATTTAGAATCGCTTAATGAACCTGCCCTTACTGTGATGAAAGATGTTTGTGGCGTGAAAACTGGGGAGAGAGTTTTAATTGTTACTAATCCTCAAAAAGATGTACTTTCTGTGAGTATGGCTCTAAATGATGCTGCTACAAAATTGGGGGCGGCATCAACTATGATTGTACAGGAAGAAAAAACTCTAATAGATTTCGCTGATAAGAGTGTTATTGCGGCAATCGCTACTAAGCCTGACGTTGTTTTATCTATTTCGGCAAATAAACTTGGAAAAGATGAAGAAGCAATGAAAAAGCCTTTTATTCACAACGGGGCTGAATATCCTCATATTTTTGATTATTTGTTGGATGGGACAAAGGAAATCCGTTCTTTTTGGACTCCGGGCATGACTGTTGATATGTTTGTTCGCACAGCTTGTATTGATTATGCTTTGCTTGATGAGCGTTGCCAAAAATTGTCTAAGCGCTTTGAAAATGCGGTTTCTGTTTCTGTGACTGCGCCAGGGGGAACTGATATTTTGGTGCCTGTGGAAAATCGTAAGCCTTTCTCTGATGACGGAAAGTTTGACAAGGCTGGAACTGGTGGAAACATTCCTGCAGGGGAAGTGTTCATAAGTCCGGTTGTTGGCGGATGTGAGGGCGTAATCGTTTTTGACGGTTCTATGAGTGTGACTGAAGGTGATATTGGCATTGATGAGCCGATTATTTGTACTGTGAAAGCTGGATTTGTAGAGGAAGTTTACAACAAGGCTGGAAATCCTCCTGCAAAGGATTCTGAAGCGGGAAAACTTTTGAGTTCGATTTTGGGGGCTGAGGCAAAAGCTGATGAAATGCTTGAAAAGGGGATTTTCTCGGCCGAAAAAGCTGCAAGTTACAAGAAAAATGCTCGTAATATTGGAGAACTTGGAATTGGGCTAAATCCTTCTGCAACTATTTCTGGTAATATGTTGGAAGACGAAAAAGCGTTCAAAACTTGTCACTTTGCTATTGGCTCAAATTATGATAATGATGCTGAAAGTTTTATTCACTTGGACGGCGTTGTGAAAAATCCTACTATCGTGATTAACTACAAGGATGGAAGTTCTTTTGTGGTTGAAAAAGATGGTGTTTTACAGGATTTGTAATTTAATTTGATATTTTGATTTGAAGCGAGAAGGGGACTTTATCTTTGGATAAGGTCTCCTTTTTTTTGTGCTCTGGAAATTTTGAAAGTGCGATAAAAATTATTTTTCCAAAAAACTTACATGATTTTGTATTGTGATAGCAAAAAGTACAAATCATTTATATTTTTTACGCCAAAAATGGAAAATATAGCGGTCATATCTCTTTTTACGGTGGAAGTGCTGCAAAATAATTTTTCGCCGATTTCTTTGTAACTAGATTTTGATGATATGTATTCTTTTAATATTTTGATTTGTCGTTCTGTCAAATTGTAGTTTGAAAGATTTAACTCGCTTCCGCGATTTGGTAGCGGAATTGTGTTTACTGTGTTTGTTTTTACAGGAATGAAGATGGAAAGCTTGCTTTCTAATATCTTGTAAATGTGAAAATAAAATCCTGAGAAGAAAAATGTTATGAGCATTGAAAAAATAAATCTGTCTAATCCAAAAGGTATCAAACTAAAAACTGCTAAAAGCCATGAGGAACATAGAAATGTCAGTTTTTTTCGTGTATTTGTAATGAAGCACTTATTGCAAAACAAAACAATGAACATTGCAGAATATAAAAATGTGCCTAGGACTTTAAAATCTATAAGAAGTGTAACGATGCCTTCTACGTAAAGTATTGCTACTTGAATTGGGTAGGTTTTTTTTAGAAAAAAATTGATAAACCAGAGGACTGTGAAAAATCCGTTGATTATTCGGATGGTGGTAGAAGGATAGGGAACGATAGTTGGTTGTGTGATGTTGTCGATATCATTCATGTATGTTGATGTCATCAAAATTAGCAGGGCGGCAAAAAACATGATTTTTTCGGATGTGGATTTTGATGTGAAGTTTGAGATAGCTTGTTTGATAAAAGACGTATTTTTCATTGTTGTATATTAACATAAATAGAAGAAAATTGAAAGTAACTTAATGAGGTTTGTTTTACAAAGTAAATAACCGCGGTTATTTTTTTGTAACCGCGGTTATTTTTAAAGAAAATAGATTTACAAATTAAAAATATGTAGATAGACTTTTATATATTAAAATTGTTGGAGAAAAAAAGTGAAGTTTGATTTGTCAGATTTTTTAGAGCTAGACACAAAAGCGTTACTAGCTGTAAATGGCGGTGCTTCTTGCAGTGGCGGAAGTTGTAGTTCTAGTGTAAGTAAGAATACAGGAAGTTGTGGTAGTTCAGGCAGTAGTTATAGTGGCAGCTGCAGTAGTACAGGTGGAAGCAGTTACGGAGGCAGTTGTAGCAGTTGTGGTACTTCCGGTGGTAATTGTAGTAGTTTTGGCGGAAGCTGTGGTAGTTATGGCGGAAGCTGCGGAGCTACATGTAGTGGTTTATCAGGTTATACAGGAGGTTCAACTCCTGTCCAAGATACAAGTTGGGGGCAATTAACAAATAAAATAGCAATAGACTCAACTATGCAAGATCATAAAGATGATGGACTTAACAAAATGAATGGTAATAATGAATTTAGTAAAGTAGGCTGTAAAATGGAAGGAGCTTCAAAGATTCTAACAGAAATCACAGGAAAAGATATAGATATAACTAAAGTTAATGATGAATATGATACAAATAAAGATGGATTGATGACTCAAGCAGAAATAACAGCAGCTATCGAAAAGAATTTATCAGGAAATCAAACAGTTAGTTCTGATTATCTTGAAAAACGAACTGTGACTTCTGATTATTGGGAGAAACAATTAACTAAAGAAAAATTAGATGAAATTGCAAATAGCCAAGAGGGAACTACTTATGTTTTAGGTCGAGCAGAAGATGTTTGTGGAGGACAGCATTGGATAGTTCTTGAAGGATATTCTATAAATGAAAGTGGGCAAGTTGTTTTTGATTATAACGGAACAAGCGAAAATGATGCGCGAAACAATAGGACATATATTTTAGGGGAACCAACTGTAGCGCAAAAGGCAAACAATTATTACCAAATATCAAAAATAGAAACTTATACAATTATCTAACTTTGGAGGAACATATGAAAAAACTAATACTTATTCTATTTACTCTGTTAAACTTAATGTCATTATTTGCAAAGGATGATACTTTTAAGTTTTTCAAAAATTACTTTAATTCAAAAGATAGCAATTACGAATTTAACGCAAGAAATCCGTTGTATGTAGACAAATTTTATATTAAAGATTTAGACGAACTCAAAGGAAAGATTATCAAAGAAACCTATGAAACTTATTACATTAGTGAAAATGGGCAAAAATATTATTCGGATTCAACTATTAGAGATGTAATGTATAAATATTTCATTTTTGATTCCAATGGAGTAATCACAGATGAATACTATATTGATGTTGGTGATGATGGATATATTTTGCGAAAAACTCATGTAAAATATTCTTGTACAAATGAGGAATACCAGATTACAGAGGAAGATCTCCGAAAAAACAAAACTACAGTTTACAAAGCAAATATTACATCGAATAAAGATGAGTTAACTCTTACATTTGATAAAAAATATGCTCTGACTACGGAGATAATCTTCAGCAAGGATAAAATGATAAAAAAAGATACAACGATAGAACATAGCATAGATATTAATGAATATATAATTGATAATGAAAAAATTTATGTAAAAGAAATAGATGTCAAAGATGGTGTTGAAGAAATTTTTCGAACTATGATATTTGACAAATGTTGTATGATTGAAGAGGATCGATATTTACCTAATGGTAATGACTTAGAAAAATATGAAAATACTGATGGTGAGCAAGGTATTGTTACTTATTCAACTAAAGGGCAAAATCCAGAAATTCAAGAAGAGTATATTAGAAAATTTAATCCAATAGGTTTCCTTGAATATGAAGAAATAAAACCATATGAACGAGAATATGGTGACTATTATATACGAAAACGTGAAATACTTTCTTCTCCAGATGAACTTTTTATTAAGCATTTCAAATAAAAAACAATGAAAAATCTCTTTATGAAGAAATACAGAAAGAGATCTTTGCAAGAGTAAAGAAATTCATATTGAGTTTTTATGGATTTCTTTACATTTTAACTCTAAACATATTTTTCCCCATTAATCCAAAAATATTCGTACTATAGAGAAAATTTACTTAAATAAAAAAGAAAAATCACAAAAAGGTGTTCAAATGCCTAAAATAAAAAGAGTTCTTCAACATGATGCAAAAGATTGTGGAGCAGCGTGTATATCAATTATATTAAAGTATTATGGTAAGGAAGTTCCATTGAGAAAAATTCGTTCAGCTGCAGGAACAGATCTTGTTGGAACTTCTGGTTTTGGAATCATAAAGGGAGCTGAAACTTTTGGACTAAGTTGTAAAGGGTTAGCTTCAACAGAAAAAGATAAAATCGAAAAAATTCCTTTTCCTGCTATATTTCATATAAAGGAAAATTTAGACCATTATGTAGTAGTCTATAAAGTTACAAAAAAATATGTCTTTCTAAGCGATCCTGCTATTGGTTTACGCAAAGTAGCAAAAGAAGATTTTTTTAACTGGTGGACTGGTGTTTTTTTTATTCTTTTTCCATCTTCTGAGTTTGAAAAAGGAAATGAATGTAAGGGACTTTTAACAAGATTTATTAGCTTATTAAAACCTCACAAAAAGCTTGTTATAGAAACTCTTATTGCAAGTTTACTGCTTTCACTTTTTGGAGTATTTGTATCTTTTTACTTTCGATTTTTAATAGATGAAGTACTATATTCTCAAGTTCGTTCTACTTTAAATCTTTGTTCTATTTGTTATTTAATCATAATCATTTTTCAAGCAATAATAAGTTATTGTCGTAACCAAATAATATTGTTTTTAGGTACAAAAATAGATGTAGCCTTATTGTCAGACTTTTTTTATCATTTACTACATTTACCATTAAACTTTTTTTCGACTAGAAAAACAGGAGAAATTTTATCACGAATAAATGATGCAGAAACTGTAAAAAATGCAGTATCGTCAACAACACTTGGAATAATTATGGATTCATTTATGTTTGTTGTTGGAGGATTCTTTCTTTTTAAGATGGGGATGTCTTTACTACCAATTTCAATAATTCCTGTAGTTTTATCTGCTATTGTTGTATGGATTTATTCTAGTCCTTTTAAGAGAAAAATAAAATTACGTTCGATTTTGGAAGCAGATAAAAATGCTGCAATGTATGAGAGCATTAATGGAATATCAACTATAAAAGGTTTAGCAACTGAGAAAAAAGCGTATTTACGAGTTGAAGAAAAAATTGTTGCAGCGGCTGAAAAAGGATTAGAACTTGGATGTATGGGAAATTTTCAGCAATCTATCCAAGAGTTTATATCAGGAATTGGTACTTTATGTTTATATTGGTTTGGTAGTTTTATGATTTTTGAAGGAAAAATTACTTTAGGTCAGTTAATTTCATTTACTACTCTTTCTGGATTTTTTTTAGGACCACTAAAAAGATTACTTACAATGCAGTTACATCTTCAAGAAGTAATGATTTCTGCAGAAAGACTAACAGACATCATTGATATGGAAGAAGAGAACTCAAACGATGAAAAATTAGAAGAAATTGAAAAAATAAATGGTGATATTGAGTTTAAAAATGTTTCATTTTCTTATGGGACACGTGGACGTGCTGTAGATAATGTTTCATTTAAGATACCAGCAGGGAAAAAGGTTGCTTTTGTTGGAACATCTGGTTCTGGAAAAACAACATTATTAAAGCTGTTGATGAAATTTTACAAACTAGAGGAAGGTCAGATACTTGTAAATGGGACGGATATTTCAGAAGTGAAAACTTCTTCTTTTAGAGAGATGATTGGATATGTTCCCCAAGAGAGCCTACTTTTTACAGGAACTATTAGTGAAAATATTGCATGGGGTTGTGAGACTATAGATTCAAATAAAATTGTAGCGAGTGCAATGATATCTCAATCTTATGACTTTATTCAGCGGCTTCCAGAAAAGTTTAATACATATGTTGGAGAACATGGTTCTACCTTGTCTGGCGGCGAAAGACAAAGATTAGCAATGGCAAGAATTTTGATGAGAAATCCTCAACTACTGATTTTGGATGAAGCCACTGCAAGTTTGGATAGTCTTTCAGAACAAGCTATTATGGACACGATTTTCACCCGTGTAAAAGAAAGGACAGTAATTATGGTTGCTCATCGACTTTCTACCGTTAGAGACTGTGACATCATTTATGTTTTTGATCAGGGGAAATTAGTTGAAGAAGGTAATCATTTATCGTTAATGAAAAAAAATGGATTTTACAAAAAACTTTGGAGTGCGCAAAATGAAAAAAGTAATGGTTCTACAACATCAAAATACAATGGTTTTCTCGAAAGAATTTCTTCAATTGAAGGAGCCTCAAGAGATTAAAATTTTGTTGTATACAATAGTTTTTCTGTTAGCCGTAATAATTTCTATTGTGATATTTGGAAAAATTGATGATGTAATAAAAGTTAATGGAATTATTCGAACTCAGGAAAATGTTTCCTCTGTGAAGAATGTAATATCTGGAAAAATAATTGAAATAAATTACAAGCCAGGGCAAAAAGTTTCAAAAGGAGCATTCTTATATAAAATTGATCCATCAATTTATGATTCTCAAAGAGAAAACCTCGTAGTTGAAAAGGTAGATTTAGAAGAAAGAATACAGGGAATTGATGAATTACTTTTAAGTTATGAGAAAAATATTAATTTAGTAGACGCTTCAAATCCTGTTGCATATACAAGGTTTGAAAGTTACAAAACAAATGTAGATAAACTAATCATACAAAAAGATATTTCGTACGCAGCCTTATGTGATGAAGAAAATTTACCAACTAGTATGAAAAATCAAAAAGCAATAAAACAACGACAGCTGGAATATGATTATAACTTAAAAAGTATAGAGAGCTTTAAGGCTGATTTCATAAAATCTCTTAACCAAGAAAAAAATGAATTAGAACTCTTATTATCAAAAAACGCCCAAGAAATTCAAAAATTAGATAGTCAATATGAGTTTTTGGACGTGTACGCGCCAGTTGAGGGCTACGTTCAAGAAATTTCTTCATTAAACCTTGGGGACTACTTAGAATCTGGCGCGAAAGTGATAAATATTATTCCAAATGATGAAAAAAATTTTAGAGTCGAAATGCAAATTTCTCCTAAGGACATGGGAAAAATAAAAAGTGGATTAAAAGTCAAATACAGAATTTCGGCCTTCCCATTTTTTGAGTATAAGGGAGCAGAAGGTGTAATTACTGCTGTTGACCCAGATATCCGGTCTGGCGATAACGGTCAGTTGTATTATATAGCCTACGCAGATATTGATAGAGTACTTTTCGAAAATAGAAAAGGGGAAATTTTTCCTATTAGGGCTGGTTTAGAAACAAATTCTAGAATAGTTTTGGAAACTGAATCAATTATTACATTTATTCTTAGAAAAATAGATTTTTGGTATTAAATATGAAACGTGTAATTATTTTATTGTCATTAATTTATGTTTTCTTGACTTCTGCTCATTCTGAAACTGAGCTTGAGAAATTTTGGAATAGTGCGATACAAAATAATATTGACTTAATTGCAGCTGATTTCTCGGTTGTTTATGCCAAAAGTTCATTAGAAAATAAATCAAGTTTATATCCAATTTCTATAAATTCAAATTTTAATTCTTCGTTTAATGATATGTATGAAGATATTATATGGTATACAACAAATTCTAATGTTGTTTTATCTATTTCTAAACAAAATCCATTTGGAAACAAGATATCTAGTTCTATAAGTTATGGAATTTCACGAGGCATTTTAGATATTTTCAGTGAATCGATAAACAATGAAAATATAGGTTATTCACATAATCCAACAGTTTTTCTTTCAATAGAGCAAAGTTTATTTCCTTCATTCTTTCAAGGTGTAAGTTATGATCCAAATGTAAAAATTTTAGAAAAAAACTTGCAAATGGCTAGATATTCAAAAGAAGCTATAGAGCAATCTCTGATAGAAAATATTACCCAGTATTATATTCAACAAAGATGCACTTTGAGAATGCTTGAAAAGTATGAAAGATACATTCAGTTTTATGATAAAAAAATTGAAGCGGCAAAAGAATTGTTAGAGGAATCAAAAGTTTCTATTTCTGAAGTGTGGGAACTTGAAAGTAAAAGATGGGAGTATTTCGAAGCTTACAACAATACTTTAAGTTCAAAAAATAATATTGAATCTACACTTAAACAGCTTTGTGGTGCTGAAGATGGGAATGTTTCAATGGATTCCGTGTTGCCAAAGAGTGAAATATCCTTGTTTCCATATAATCCAAATGAAGAAAAAAAGTTTATTGAGGTAGATAAACTACATGTTCAAAATATTATAGAAAATCAAAGTTTTGCACCTATTTTAACAATGGGAGCTAATTTTTCAGAATCAACGAAAACAAATAAATCCCTAAATGTAAATTATATAGACGATAAAAGTTTTTTTGATTGGACCTTTTCTATAGGTCTCTCCTTTTCAAACTTTTTATCACCACAAAACAAACTTAGAAAGGAACTATATCTAAATAATTTAGAAATTCTTGAAAAACAGAAAAAAACTCTAGTTAAGCAGAACATAAAACAAAAGACAAATTATCAAGAACAGATAAACTCTTACGAATCACAAAAAGTTATTTTATACGAAGTTCTTTGTAACAGGAGTAAATATTTACAGGATTATGAAATTATGTATAAAAACGGCCAGTGCTCAAAACTTGAGTTAGAAGAAGTTGAACTTAGTGTATTTGAGTCACAGATAAATTATGAAAACCTGAATGATAATTTATGGTTATATAAATGGAAAGAGGCACAATGTAAATGAAAAGATTTTCTAAACAATTAGATAATACTGATAATGTTGTTTTTACTGTTATGGGACAAGCGTTTCTATTTAGTGCAAAGACTCTTACTTATTTTCCCCTTACAGAATGCGCAAAAGATTTGCTTTTAACTTCGGATTGGGAAAAACTTTCTGCAAGTGATGTTGTAAAAAATCGATATGATAAAAATGAAATAGAGAAAACCTGTTTGAAATTAAAGGAATTTACGGAAAATGGAGTAATTTCGCCAGTTACAACACACGAGAAAGGCGAAATCTTTTACAACGATTATTATTTGAAGTTAGTCCAATCTACCCGTTGTAATTTAAATTGTTCATATTGTTTTGCAAAAAAAGATAAAAGCTACGATATGTCTGTGGAAACTGCGAAAAAAGCAATTCTGTTTTTTCTAGATAAATTTGTTCCAGACAATAAACGTCGTTACATAATTGATTTAACAGGTTCAGGTGAGCCTCTTTTACGCCTCGACTTTATTTTAGAAGTTAATGATTTTGTTCTAAAACTAAAAAAAGAAAGAAATATTAACATTTTTTGCCAGTTAGCAACAAATGGAATGCTTCTAACAAAAGAAGTGAGTTCATTGTTAAAGAAAAAGTGCATTCTTTTTGGTGTAAGTTTGGATGGAGATAAAGAGATTTCGGAGAAAAATCGAACAGGTTTAAAATATGATGTTGTATCAAAGAATATCAGTGATATGGAAAATAAAGATTTCTTTGGTCTTGCAGCAACTTATTCTGGAAACAACTACGATTTTATCAAAATATTCAAATCACTTTATGCATTTAATCCAGAAGTTGTGGGAATGAAGCCTGTTAGACTTTTAGAAACAGATGAAAATTCAATAAATGAGTCTAATATTGAAAAAATAAAGGATTCCTACGAAGACTTTGCAATCTGGATTTTTAATCAACTTGTAGATGGAAACGAAAGTGTGTTTGCTTCTCTGATGAAAAGCGAAGATTATTTTGCACGTTTTTTAAAAATCACAATCAGACCCATTAGACTTTTTTACAGATGCTCGGCTGGTGTTAGCGCTTTTGCAGTTGATGCCTATGAAAATATAATTATTTGTCCCGCATTTATTGGAATCCCTGATGGCATTATTGGTAATTTAGATACAGGCATAACTTTGGAAGCAAAAGAGAAGTTAGAAAATCTTTACGCAGATAAAATCAGTTTTTGCCAAAATTGTTGGGCAAGATATACCTGTAGTGGCGAATGTTTTGCTGTTGGATATGGGCATAGCAAAATTTTTGAAAAACCAAATCCTATAATGTGCGAACTAAAAAAGCATTTGATTCAACTTTCAATTTATTTTTGGACTCGGTTGCGATTTGAACATAGAGATTTTTACAATAAGGTTTTGGAAAAATATTAGGAGAAATATTTAACAAAGTAATCTTTGCATTTTTTTGCATAGAAATATTAAAAGTCAAATAAGAAACAGGAGGAAATTAATGAAGTTTGATTTGACTGATTTTTTAGAGCTAGACACAAAAGCGTTGTTAGCTGTAAATGGAGGTGCTTCTTGCAGTGGCGGAAGTTGTAGTTCTGGTGGTAACTATCGAGGAGGAGGAAGTTGCAGTAGCGGTTCAAGTTACGGTGGAAACTGTGGAGGTGGCAGCTACGGAGGTAGTTGTGGTGGAGGAAATCTATCCAACAAAAATAATGAACTTAAATATCAAATTCCGTATGATGCAAATGATTACCATTGTGATATAAAAGCATACAATGAGGCTATTGATCATGGTGCAACAAATCCTGGTAATTGGGATGGCAATTCAAACTCAGTTGATGAAATTTATAATGAAAATTATGAAGGTATGGGAACTAATAGTCCACAAGCAAATACTTCAGGGTATGTTTTCTATGATTTTAATAATGATGGAAAATTTGATCATATGGAATATTTTGAAGCTGGAAGTGGCTCCTCTTATACTGTATTTCAAAATGATGGTATATCTGATTCTACAGAAGTAATTTATAATTCAAATGTAGATTGCAACGGAAGTGCAGGTAGTGGAAACGCAATATTTGTTCAAATTTCATAAGAAATAATATTATAAAAAACAGAAAGATATGATGTTAGTACCATGTCTTTCTGTCTAAGAAGGAGAATAAAATGAAAAAGAAGCTAGCAATATTACTAATTTTAGCAATTGGATGTTTTCTTTTTGCAGAAGAAAAGTATTCAGCAAAAGACCAAGGAACATACATTCCTGTTAAAATGTACGAAGTTGTAAAATCAGCAAAATCTTATGAAGCAGGAATAAAAGCAACTAATTCCTCTGATTATTACACAGTTTTATGTGTCACAAAAAGTGAAATTTTAACTAATATAAAATTTCACGATGCGCTTAAATTAAATAATAATGAAATTGATTTTGAATTTAAAACCAAAAAAGGAACTAAAGTTATTATCGATAATAAAACAGGAATAGAATATATAAAAATTTCTAATTCCACAGATTATTATTCTGCATATAATGATTTTTTAGAAAAAACTGTTTTAAAAGCCATTGAAAAAATGAATAAAAACTTAATTTTAAAAACATCAAAAATAATATTTAATGGCGAAGAATGGCAAATCGATAAAGATCAATGGCATTATTCAGAAAACTTACAAATAATCTTATATTCAAAGACTTCGAAATCTTATATTGGTTTTTTTGACTTTAAAGCATACACCTTAAAAAATGGCGAAAATCTTGTAAAAACTTTAGACTCTGAAATCAAGAAATAAAAAAGGGTGTGAAGATTAAACAAGAATAATGTTTTGTCTTTACAAACAAGGAGATTATTTTCCCTAGGCTATAAAAAATAGTCTAGGGTTACTTAAAAAACTCAGGAGTAATTAATGAAGTTTGATTTGACTGATTTTCTAGAGCTAGACACAAAAGCGTTGTTGGCTGTAAATGGAGGTGCTTCTTGCAGTGGCGGAAGTTGTAGTTCTAGTGTAAGTAAGAATACAGGAAGTTGTGGTAGTTCAGGCAGTAGTTATAGTGGCAGCTGCAGTAGTACAGGTGGAAGTTGTGG
>JAZQUR010000102.1:0-35691 GCA_045631425.1 Treponemataceae bacterium
GTTTTAGGGGTAGGAAAACAACGGCCTTCGGACTCTGAGTGGTTTTCCTACCCCTAATATGTATTTTCGTCCATTGCGTTGAAAGTGTCTTTTACTGATTGTAAGCGCTTTAACTCTCGATTTATGATTTTTTCGTAGTCTAAATCTCCAGTGTAGATTCGTTCCCGTTCATCTTCCCAATATTGAATATCTGTTAGATGCATAAAGCGGAATTTTCCCATGTTTGCAAGTTCTGCCCAAGACTTTGCTTCTTCCCAGTAAACAAGGCCTTCTTTATAGCAAGTTTCTGCGGTTTCTAGATTTCGTAAATATTCTTCTTTCCAAGGTTCGTCATAAAAATATGCAACTTGTTTGTCCCAGGTTTTTCCAAGGCGCAAATGCTGTTCTGCGAGTTTTAGATTTATATGCATCATAAAAAGATAGCGATATTTTTCCCATTCTTCTTCATCATTGATTTTTGCCAAAGCATAACGAGGATTACAAAAATCTGCGGCGGTGGCTCGTTGTAACCAATAAATATTTTCCATCACATCGTCTGGATATTGTTGATAATGAACGTGAAACAAATTGTAATATTGTTCTTTAAAAGTTATGGCGTAAGAGCACAAAAAGCCACAAGCAAAAATGAGTAGTAAAATTGATGTTAAAATTGATACATAAAGTGATTTTGATTTTTTCACTTTTAAACTATCGGAAGTTTTTCAATCACATTCCATATAATTTTTTCAATTTCTTTGATTGGGGCTGTTGCATCAATTTCGATAATGTTGATGTCAGAATTTTTCTTGTAATATTCTATGATTTTATCGTATTGATTTTTAGTTTTTTCTAAAAAATCCTGCTTTTCATAGATTTCTGTAACACCGCGACCAGTAATTCTTTTCAAAGAATCTTCTGGTTTAATCGAAAAATAAAACAGATATTCTGGAAGTGGGAAATCTTCGTTTAGCTTTTTTGGAAGTTCCATTCCACATTCATTTGATTGATATGCTAGGCTTGAAAAAATATATCTATCGCAAATACAAATGTTGCCATTTTCTACTTGTTCAACAATTCCGTTTTTGCCAAAAAGATGTTCATTTCTATCTGATGCAAACAAATAAGCCGCTGTTGATGGAGCAACTTTTACACTACCAGAAAGAATTGTGCGCAAAAATTTTCCTGATGGTAAATCTGTAGGTTCTACAGTAAAAAAAACATTTTTATTTTCTAGTTTTTCCTTTAGAATGTTTAGTTGTGTGGAAGTTCCAGCTCCATCAATTCCTTCAAATACGATAAAGTTTTTTAGTATCATTTGGGGTTTCCTTGTTTCCTTAAAACAAAAGATTTGATATATTTATAGTCTAAAGATACTCATGAAATCTAAAGTTTTTAAGTTCGGCTTAGGTAGTTTTTTTATTGTTCTCATGTTGGTAACAGCTTTGCTTTTGTTACGCCCTATCTATAATGCCCTAAATTCAACTTTAAATCAAATAAAAGATAAATATTTAACTTTACTTGATGAAGAATTTAACCTAAAACTTTCGATAGATTCTATTTCTCCAAATATTTTAACACGACTTAAGATTTCTAACATAAAAATATCTGATAGTTCTACTCTTGAACCAATTCTTTCTATCGATTCTGTGGTTGTAAGATATAAGTTAAAAGCTCTTTTTGTAAAATCAACTGAAGCTCGTGAGTTGGATTTAAGTTTTATCCAAGATTTTCTAACTTCGATAAACGTAAACAATACAAAAATCACTTGGAATTCTGATAAAAATGCGGCTGTTTTAACAAAAATCTTGGATTTTGCGAATTCGTCGGAAACTGAAAAACAAAGTTCTACTCAAGCCAAAAAAACAGACTTGGAAAATATCAATTTTTCACTTCCATGTGGCATTACTCTTAAAAACACTGTAATAGAATTGGCCCACGATAAAAATTTGGTAACTGTTAAACTTCCAACTATCAAACTTTTGCAAAAAAACGGGAAAGAAGTTGCAACTGGCATAAATATCAACGGAAATGTTAGTGTGGTTCTTCCTTTGACAGCTGTAACAGAACCTCTAAATCTTACAACATCAGTTCGCCTTCAAGCAGTTATCAACAGCAATCTTGAGGGAAGTTTAGCTCGGCTTCAGTTTACTTCTGCAAATGGAGATAAGTTCCAACTTGATGGATTGGATTTTGCTTTTGATTTTAGCGATAGTATTTTATCTTGTCGTGCTTTTAGTGCTGGTGTTCCTTTTAGTTTGCATTGTGGATTTGATACAAAGCTTCACAATCTAGAAGTTGCCTTAAACGCTACAAAATTTGATCCATTTGATTTTATCACCATAAAAGATAAAAACTCTAACTTAAATAAGGCTTTGGGAAGTTACATTTCTGGTTCTTATAAAATGTCTTATGAGTTGGATTCTAATGATTTAACATATTTTGCCAATGGTGCACTTCATATTTCTAAGGATTTGTTTGCCGGTGGAGTGGATGCCTCTTACAATATTTTTGGAAATTTGGCAAAAGTTTCTGTAAACAACTTGGTTTGTACATCTCCACTTTTCGATGTGGATTTCTCTGGTTCTTTTGATATAAAAAATCTTTCTCCAGAAGGGGAGATTTTTATCAATCGTGTGGCATTGCCTTCGGGAAGTGACTTGTCCGCAGAGATTTACGTTGATCAACTTTCTTCGGGCTTTGTTTGCTTTATCCCACAGTTGATAGCAGGTAACGACTTTTTAACAGCTTTGCAATTAACTTGTATTCCTCAAAAAGAGTCTTTGGACTTTGCTTTTGAAGCTTTTGACTATTCTCACTACGAGTACGACACTCCGGGGCGAATTTCTGCATCTGGTAGTGTTTTGTTTGAGGAAAAAACTTTTTTACAAACTAGCGTTTCTTTTGAAAGTGTTTTCTTAAGCGGGATATTAAAATATGCATCAAATTTTATGCAAAATCCAGAAGGTTTAGCAAATCTCAGTAACGGATTTTTATCGCCTTACATCATGACTTTAGATTTGTTTGCTTCTACTGATTTTTCATTTCTTTCATATAATTTACCTTATGCAGTTGTGGCTAACACCCAAAAAGACAACGAAATGCTTTTGCTTTCTCTAAACGGAAATGAAACAACTGTGCAAGTTTCCCAACTTGATGTAACAGCTTTTGGTCAAGAATTTACTTCTTCTATCAGTGCGGACGCAGATGACAAATACAAAGACGTTTTCTTTTCATCAAATTTTACGCTAAATTCTTTGCCATATAGTTTATCTGGTGCATTTTCTTCTGGAGAATCTTTGATTTTAACTGGGGATTACGGTTTTAACTTTTCTGTGGATTTGTCAAAACGAAAAGCTTTGGCAGGCTTGTTAGAAATCGAAGCTTTGCCAGTAAGTCTTTTTGATTATTTATTTACTATTGAAACTGTAACAGATTTCCAATTTGAAAATGCTGATAATTGGCTTGTAAATCTTCAATCCTTAAGATTGGTGGAAGAATCAAAACGGCTTAAAAATTCACCAACTCTTGATTTATCTGCAAGAATTGACCCAATCAGTGTTCAGTTTGATTCTTTGGCTTATGGTGATTCAATTTCTGTTTTAGAAGGTATTGGTTCTATCAACTGGAATTTTCAAGATTCTATTTTGGATTCTGCTTCAGTTTTCTTTGATATTGGAAGCAATGCAACTGGTGAAAAAATTTCTGTTGATGTTGCTGCTTCTAATCCTTTTATGGAAAGTTTTTCATCAAGTGATTTTGCAGAAAATTTCTATATCACAGGGCAAGTGGGAGTCCAAAATTTCTTAACAGGTCATATCCTTGATTTACAAGATAAAAACTCTATTTCTTTGGATGTTTCAGTTTTGGGCCCAATAAATAATTTGCTTGTTACAGCGGATATTTTGGATGCTTCTGCTAAATTTGGGGAAAATTCCCTAAAACTAAATGGACTTGTTTCTCTTGAGGATAATGTGGTTTATGGTTCAAATTTGAATATCAATTTTGGGGCTATGTCTGTTTCTGATATTAATGTGGATTTCAATCTAAAAGAATTTTCTGGAAAACTTCTTGGAAATTTCGATTTTACATCAAATTTTATCACTGCAAAGACTCCATTTCAGCTAGATTTTACACCATTTATTTCTGGTGATTTAAGCAATTTTATGGCTGACTTAAATTTGAAACGCTTGGAAACAAGTGCTACAAAAACTTTTGAAAACTATCATTTGCGTGTGATTCGGACACCGGGACGATTTGATTTTTCTGGTGGAACAAAAGAGTCTATCAAGGGATATTTCCTTGATTCTGGTGATCTTTACGCTGCGATTAATGAAGAATTCCCAATTTTGTTAAATGCTTCTGGAACTATAAAAGATAATAAGTTTGATGTTTACCTAAAGAATGTTAAATCAGACTTGGCAAATATTGGGCCAGTTGTTGCTATCAGTCAGTTTGCTATGAAATCTGGAATGTTGACAGGTGAACTTCATCTTGGCGGATTGATGTCTGACCCTGAGTTTACCGGGGATTTTGTGGTTGATAATTTTATTATCACGGTTCCAGATTATGTTCCAGTGGACTTAGTTGGAAAACAAGTAAAAATTCAAGCAAATGAAAATGCTTTTACAATTGATAATGCGCTTTTTACTTATGGAAAATCACAAGTAGGCTTGGATTTAGAAGTTGCTTTTGACCGCTGGGCTTTTGATGGTTTGGATATTCACGTAAGAACACTAAATAACACATTGTTACCAGCTGCTTGTTTTGTGCCATTTTTGCAGATAAAAGCAAATGCAGCTTGTGACTTGAATATAACTGTGGGTACAAACTCTACAAGTTTAACAGGGCGCGTGGATACTTACGATACAATCGCTTATCTTTCTCTAGGTGGAAATGACGTAGAATCAAATCCAAATTATTCATTTAATATGGATTTGATTGTAAATATTGCTCCAAAATCAAAGTTGTTTTATCCAAATCAGGATAATCCAATTGTTCGGGGGCTTGTAAGTGCAAATCAACCTCTACATCTTGTAATTGATGATGCAGGATTTTCTATTACAGGGGATTTGAGTGTTAAAGGTGGGGAAATCTTATATTTAAGTCGTAATTTCTATCTAAAAGAAGGTCGTATTATTTTTGATAGAACTGCGGGGGATTTTGATCCAATTATCACTTTTAAAGCGGAAATTCCTGAACGAGATAAATACGGTGATATTATCAAGATTATTCTAAAAGCTGATTCTCAACGACTTAGTGATTTTAGCCCAATTCTTACATCTGACCCGCTTCGCTCTGATGTAGAAATCCGTTCTCTTTTGGGGCAGGCTTTCTTGGGTGAGTCAGTAACTTCGGTAAAGCAAGCTGTTGAGCAAATCACTGTAACTGGAATTGATTATTTGCTTCAAACTAGTGTGTTTAGACAGATGGAAAACCGATTGCGTGATTTATTCAATTTTGATATATTCTCATTTAGAACACAGTTTTTCCAACAAGCATTGAAACAAGCATTGTTTTCTTCAAATGAAGATTTGGGTGAAGATGAAATTGTCTTAAAACCTGGTAACTTTTTTGATAATACAACTGTTTATATAGGTAAGTATATTGGAAATACAGTTTATATGGATGCAATGTTTAGTTTGTTGTATGAGGAAGATTCAAAACTAAAAGAATCAAAACTTGTTATACAGCCTGAATTTGGTCTTGAGTTACCAACTCCATTTGTAAATATTCGTTGGAGTATTGCTCCAGATATAAAATCAGCACAAAACTTATGGGTGCCTTATACATCTATAAGTTTGTCCTGGAAATTTTCATTTTAATACTTCTGCTGAAAACTTTATTGCAAATTGTTAGTGAAGTTTTTAGCCTAAAGTTTGCGTTGCAAACTTTCATATATATTCTATTTCTCACTTCGTTGCGAAATAGAAAAAAAAACAAATCGGAAATTGATATTTCCTCATTGTTTTTTTTTGGAGGAATGAATGCGTAATAAGCGCTCATTTTGTTTAATTAGTTTAATAATATTTTTTGCATGTTCTCTTTTTGCACAAGAGAATTGGTTTTACGGAAAAAAAATTAAAAAAGTAACATTTGAAGGATTAAAAACTTTAACATCTACTGATTTAGATTCTGTAACAGGTCAATATATTGGAAAAGAGTTTTCTGATGAAGTTTATGCTGACTTTTTGGGAAGTCTTTTTTCTCTAGAATATTTTGATGACATTTCAACAAGTGTTCTTCCTTACGACACTGAAAAATCCGCATGTATTTTGCAGTTTTCAGTTATAGAAAGACCAACTATTGTAAGTTTAAAATTTTCTGGAAACACAAAAATATCAGCAACTGATTTGAAAGAAGAAATCGCAATCAAAAAGGGCGATATTTTTGTTTCATCAAATATAAACCTTGATGAAAGAAGAATTCGTGAAATGTACCTAAAAAAAGGTTATACAAATGTAAAAGTTTCCTCTGAAGTGACAACGGATGATACAGGCGTTACTGTTACATTTGCAATTTCAGAAGGAAAACCAACAATCGTTGCTTCTATCCAATTTACAGGAAATGAAGTTGTTGCTTCAAAAACACTAAAAGGATTGCTTTCTTTGAGAGAAGCAAGTTTGTTACAAAAAGGTGCATTCCAAGAAACATATTTAGAATCTGATAAACAAGCTATTTTGAGATACTATCAAGATAGAGGATATGTAGACGCTACCATCCTTGATGTTGTACGCCAAGTAAATTACAACGCCGATAAAGACCAAGACGAACTAACTTTGATTTTCCAAATTAAAGAAGGCTCTCAATTAAATTACGGCGGAATGGTAATTTCTGGAAATACAATTTTTACAACTGAAGAACTTCTTGCCTTAGTTACAATAAAAGAAGGAACAGTTTTTAATCAAACAAAATTTTCAGCATCACTTCAATCAATTTGTGACTTGTATTATGAAAACGGATACACATCAAATCAATTTTATCCAAATCTTATCAGAGATGCAGAAAAGGGAACAATTATTTGTCAGTTGATGATTTACGAATTCCCAAAAAGTCACATTGAAAATATCATTGTTAAAGGTAATTCAAAAACAAAAGATTACGTAATTTTACGCGAGTTACCAATCGAAAGTGGTGATATTTTCTCAAAGGCAAAAGTTGAGTCTGGTTTAAGAAATCTTTACAATACACAGTTCTTTGCTGCAATTTCTCCAGAATTTGTAGCTGGTTCTGAACAAAACCTTGTTGATATGGTTATCACTGTTGAAGAAGCTTCTACAACATCTGTAGAATTTGGTGTTACATTCTCAGGAATAACAAATCCAAACGATTCTCCAATTTCAGGTTTTGTAAAATGGTCTGATACCAATGTTGGTGGAACTGGTAGAACAATTTCTACAAATCTTGTTGCATCAAATACTGAGCAATCTATCAGTCTAGGATTTTCAGATGCTTGGCTTTTTGGAAAACCAATTTCATTTTCAACAAGTCTTGATTTTTCACATACAAATTCACTTTGTTTGCAAAAAGTATTTTTACCAACTGGAGTCAACGAAACTGACTACTATATGAATTATGATGAATGGAAACTGGGAGGTGGTGTTTCTCTTGGTAAACGTTGGACTCCAAATTTTGCGATTTTGACTTTGTCCGGAGGTTTATCATCAAATTTTATTCGTAATGTTTATGATGCAGATTTGTACACACCTGTTAGTTCTGTCATTTCTGAAAATCATGGTAGATTCGGTATCGAAAATAGTGTTTGGACAAGTTTCTCTATGGATGATCGTGATATTTACTACGATCCATCAACTGGTTGGTTTGCAAGCCAAAAACTTTCACTTGTAGGTCTTATTCCTGAGCTAGAATCTGAATATTATCTACGTTCTGATACAAAAGGTGAGCTATATTTCACTCTTTTAGAAAAACCAATTACAGATACATGGACACTAAAATTTGTTCTTGCAGGATATTCTGGATTATCTTTTGTTCTTCCAACATATTCTGATAAAATCGAGAAAAATGGTTATCTCTACATTGATGGTATGTTTAATGGTCGTGGATGGAAATCTCAAGAAGTTTATGAAAATCGTGGAAATGCAATGTGGTCAAATTATCTAGAATTGCGTATGCCTATCGCAACAGGTATTTTCGCACTAGATTTCTTTGCTGATGCAGTTGCTGTAAAGGAAACACCACAAGACTTATTTACAAATCTATCATTAAATGATTTTTACTTTAGTTTTGGACCAGGAATGCGTTTTTCTCTTCCTCAATTCCCATTACGTTTGTTACTTGCAAATACTTTCAAAATTGAAGATAATGTCTTCAAGTGGGAAGATAAATGGGCATTTACACTTTCTTTCAATATATCAAACAGATAATTATAGGATAGGATTTTTTATATGAAAAAATTGATTATTGCAGTTGCTTTTGTTTTATTGGTTTCTTGTTCAGTATTTGCGCAACAAGATGTTACAAAAATCGGTGTAATCGATACATCACGTGTTTATCAGTCTTATTTCCGCGATTCTGCTGGAATTAGAAACTACGAAGATAAAAGAACAGAATTTCAAGCAGAAGTTGATAAAAGAACTGCTGAACTAAAAAAACTTCAACAACAAAAAGTTGATTATGAAAAAGCAGGAAATGAAACAGCTGCTCTAAAAATTGAAGCTGAAATCACTAACAAAACTGATTTTTTAACAGAATATACACGTGTTAAACAAATCGAATTAGAATCATTAAAAAACAAATTAGTAGATTCAGATTCATTTTATGAAACACTTTATTCTGTAATCGAAACAATAGCTGAATCAGAAGGTTTAAGTATCATTTTAAGTTTGCAACAAGCAAATGCTATTTTGTGGTACAGTCCTTCTGTAGACGTTACTGATAAAGTTATCAACAAATTATCAAATTACTAATATGGCTGACATATCTCCTTTAATGGAGCAATATGGAGCAATAAAAAAACAACATCCAAAGGAAGTTCTCTTCTTTAGAGTAGGGGACTTCTATGAGATGTTTAACGAAGATGCTATTGAAGTTTCTCGTCTTTTAAATATCACTTTAACTCATCGTGGTGATGATCCAATGTGTGGAGTTCCTCATCACGCAAGTAAAATTTATATTGCTCGTCTATTGCGCCTCGGCAAAAAAATCGCTATTTGTGAACAAGTTACTCCTCCTTCAAAGGGAAAAGGCCTTACAGAACGTAAGGTTGTGGAAGTTATTTCTCCTGGAAACACTCTTGAACAAGAATATCTAGAACAAGGTGCAAATAACTTTCTTGGATGTATTTGTTCTGTAAAAGATTATTTGGCTTTTGCTTATATTGATGTTTCTACTGGAGAATTTTCTGCTACAAAGTGGAAAAAAGAAGCCACAGTTCAAGAAATGGCAAAAGAACTTGGTCGAGTAATGCCAAAAGAGTTAATTTTGCCAATATCATTGCAACGAAACGAAGATGTAAATTTAGTTCTAAATCAATTTCCTAATATTCCAGTTGATTTTGAGCAAGATTGGTATTTTTCACAGGAAAACTCTTACAACATTTTATTAAAGCAATTTGGCACAAACTCACTTCACTCATTTTCTCTAAAAGAAGATTCTCCTGAAGTTGTTCCTGCTGGATTTTTGCTTGAACATTTAGTAAAAACCACAAATGCTCAAAATCAAGAATGTAGATTTCCTCAAGTTACAACTCTAAAGATTTTTTCAGATTCAGAGTTTGTAATTATTGATGATTCCTCACGTCGAAATCTTGAAATTACTTGGAATCTAAAAGATGGTACAACTCAGTTTACTTTATTGGAAACTATTTTACATACACAGACAGCCATGGGAAGTCGCTTGTTGCGAAATCGTTTGATGTATCCTTTGACTGATGTTGAGAAAATCAAAAATCGCCAAAATCGGATTTTAAGTTTTACAAGAGAAAAGCCTTTGCTTGATCAAGTTCGAAGCATTTTATCAAATATTTTAGATATTGAGCGTTTGTCTGGTCGAATTGCTATGGAACGTGCTCACGCAAAAGATTTACAAGCTTTACGACAAAGTTTGGAATCTGTTGTAAAAGCAAGAGCCATTGTGGAGCAACTTGGGCTTGTGGAAGGCATTGAGCTTGAAACTGCTTTATCCATCATTTCTGATATTAACAATGCAATCCTAGATGACCCATCTACAAGTTTGACAGAAGGTCGCCTTATCAAAGATGGATATTCTGCTGAACTTGATAGAGTTCGGGAACTTCAAAATAATTTTAACCAGATTTTGGAAGATTATTTGGAAGAGGAAAAAGATAAAACCGGTATTCCAAATCTAAAAATCAAGTATACATCTGCAATTGGATATTACATCGAGGTTACCAAAGGTAAGATTTCTTCGGTTCCATCACATTTTGTATTAAAACGAACTTTGGTAAACTGCGATAGATACACAACTCCTCGTCTTGATGAACTTGAAAGAGAACTTTTAAGCGCTTCTGAAACTATCATCGAGCTTGAAAGAAATCTTTTCGTAGAGTTTAGATACAATTTAATTTCTAAAATCAAGTATTTGTTGGAGATAGCGGCTGAAACTGCTGAGCTTGATGTTACAACAGCCTTGGCTTTTAGTGCTTTGAAAAATAACTGGGTTTGTCCTGAAATCGATGATTCTGGCATTCTTGATATTGAAAATGGGCGCCATCCTGTTGTGGAATATCACATGAAATCAGGGGATTTTGTTCCAAATAACTCATTTTTAGACGATAAAAAGTTCGCTCTTGTAACCGGACCAAATATGGCTGGTAAAAGTACTTATTTGCGCCAAAATGCTCTTATCGTGCTTCTTGCTCAAATCGGTTCTTTTGTTCCAGCGGCTCGAGCTCACATCGGCGTTGTAGACAGAATTTTCTGTCGCGTAGGGGCGTCTGACAATCTTGCTCGTGGGGAGTCAACTTTCCTTGT
This sequence comes from Treponemataceae bacterium, assembly GCA_045631425.1. GTDB lineage: Bacteria > Spirochaetota > Spirochaetia > Treponematales > Treponemataceae > Treponema_I. The sequence continues at coordinate 10,929 of JAZQUR010000102.1, forward strand.
GGAAATGTCTGAAACTGCGCTTATTTTGCGTTCTGCCACAGAAAAAAGCTTGGTAATCATGGACGAAGTAGGGCGGGGAACTTCCACCGAAGACGGACTTTCTATTGCTTGGGCTGTTTCTGAATATTTGCTAAACATGATAAAAGCAAAAACTTTCTTTGCAACCCACTATCACGAGTTAACAAGATTAGTTCATCCATCTTTGCAATTGTTGTGTTTGGATGTTTTAGAGCAATCTGGTCAAGTAGTTTTCCTTAAGCGGATAAAAGAAGGTGCCACAACAAATTCTTACGGTATTCACGTTGCAAAATTGGCTGGTATTCCAGATTCAGTTATAAAACGGGCTGAAAATGTGCTACAAACTTTGCAAAAAGATACACCTGTAACAATCGATAATCCTCCAGCAGAGGAAAAGTTCCAAAAGCAAGAGTTGGTTATGCCATCTTTATTTTCCGAAGAAGAGTTGGTTTTGGATGAAATCCTATCATCAAATCCAGATGAAATGACTCCAATGCAAGCCCTACAAGCCATTTCTCGCTGGAAATCAAAGTTGATGCCACTTTAAGATTTTAGGGAACTATAAACAAACTTACCACGTGGATTTTAGTAATCCCAAGAGATGTTAAAATTTCTCTACAGGAGTTCATTGTGGCTCCTGTAGTTATCACATCATCAATTAAAATAACTTCTTCTGGCAAATTTTCTGGAATAGGATTTTTTGCCAGATAAGAGTTTTTGCTCTCCGAAAAGCGCTCATCTTTTGACAACTTTTTTTGCTGTGTTTCAGTAACCCGTTCTAAAATTCGAAGAACCCTTACTTTGTATTTATTTTCCAAGATAAACACTAAATCCTCGATTTGATCCCAGCCTTTATCTCTGATTTTGTTTGGGCGTGGCGGAACTGGAACAACTGGAATATTTTGATATTTGTCTTGCAAAACACGAAAAATAGATTTTGCAAAAAAGAATACAAAACTTCGATTATTTGCTACCTTCCATAGATAAAGCAAACGTTTTTTTTGCAAAACATAACTGTACCTTGGATAAACCGACAAAAATCCTTGCAATCGAATATCATTATTTCTGCACTTGATACACAAGTCTTTTTCAAAAAAAAGCTCTTTCCCACAACTTTGGCATCGATTCACAATCTTTTCTGATATCAACCTTTTTTCACAATCAGGGCAAATTGGCATAAAATAGGCAGCTTTTTTACAAAGTTCACATTCCATGGGAAAACATAAATATGAAAAAAAGCTAAACCAAAAATGCTTAAAAATAAATAAAAAGTATTTCATACTAATATTATTAAAAAAAGTTTTTTATTATTTAACAAATAGAGGGAAAAAATCCAAAATTTACAATTCATTTTTTAGTTGATATAATGAAAAATCAAGAAAATGAAAAATCAAGGTAATTTTTCAAGGTTTAACATATGAAACTTTTTATTATTTCAGATATACACGGTTCTCTTTCGGCTTTTCAAAAAGCTCTTCATCAGTTTGATAACGAAAAAGCTGATTTTATGATAATTTGTGGAGATTACCTAAATCACGGGCCACGGAACAATATTCCAGAAGGATATGATACAAAAAACTTGGCTTTAGAACTAAATCAAGTCAAAGATAAAATAATCGGTGTGCGGGGAAATTGTGATAGCGAAGTTGATCAAATGCTTTTAGATTTTCCAGTTTTAGCACCAATCTCAAATATTCTTTTGCCAAATGGTACTCGAGTTTTTGTTCATCATGGTCATTTGTATACAGAAGAAGACTGTCGCAAATTCTTACCTGAAAATTCTATTGTGATTTCGGGACATACTCATATTCCTGTATTGGAAAATAAACTAAATTTAACTTTTGTAAATCCTGGTTCTGTTTCAATTCCAAAAGCTGATTCAAAACCAGGTTATGCTCTTATCACTTCAGATGAAAAATCTTGTGAAATCGGCATTTATTCTTTAGAAGGAGAAAAACTAAAATCAATTAGTTTATAAAAATTATGAGCGATATAAAAAAATCATCTTTTCATTGGATTTTGTTAATAGGTATTTTATCTCTTGTTTTGCCTCTTTTTTTGGTAGTTTTAGGTTCTAGCAAATTGATACTTATTTTTTCTCTTCTTTTGGAGATTTTTATTTTTTCTATTTGTTATTTGATTTTTAATATTATCCCACAAAGAAAATTGACAAAATATCTTCAGCGTCTTATCAAAGGTGATATTGGGGAATCTTTGCCAAAAATTGCAGAATATTCAAGTATCAGACAAATCGAAAAAATGACTTCTGCATTTGTGGAATCAACTTTAAATAATTTGATAAATGAACTTAAAATGGAAATTTTGCATACTCAGGATTCTTCTGATATTTTCCTTGAAGAAGTTCAACGAGCTGTAACAAATTCTTCTAGAATTTCACTTGGGGCAGACTATATTGATTCTCGTGTAGAAAATCTTGATAAACTCTTAAGCGAATCTTTAAAAGAAAATGCTGGAATTCAAAGTAGTATTGGTGATTTTAGAATACGTCTTCAAAATCAAACTGAATCAATCGTTAAAACTGGTGAAGTTTTAGAAAATATTGCAAACGAGTTAAAAATTTCTATCAGTAATTTAGGGCAAAATAAGCAAATCACAAAAAATATGCTTTTAGTCACTGATGATTGTGATACAAAAATCAAAGAAACTGTAAAAGCTATTTCCAAAATCTCAGATGCAATTAATGTTGCAAACGGAACTATCGAAATTGTAGATAATATTGCCCAGACAACAAATCTTCTTGCTATGAATGCTGCAATCGAAGCTGCTCACGCTGGGGAAGCTGGAAAAGGTTTTGCTGTTGTTGCTACTGAAATCCGAAAACTTGCAGAAACAACTTCTAAACAAGTAAAAACAATTACAGATTCTCTACAAAGCGTAATTGATATTGTTACAGAAACAACTGCTCTTGGTAATGAAACTGGAACTGCTTTTAACGATATTTCTGTTCAAATCAATAAATTTATCAAAGTTTTTGATGGTGTAATCGAAGATTTTACAAACCTTGGTGAGAAAAACGAAAAGATTTACAAAGACTTTGGCACTATCCAGTTGATGAATACTGAAGTTTCTACAGAAATGGCAAGTATTAACAAAAAAATCGAAGAAAATAATATTCACTTGGATCAAATTCATGGTTGTAGTGAAGAAATCAAAAATATTGTTGAGCGAAATGCAAGTGAATCAATCCAATTAAGCAAAGGTCAAGTTCCTGTTTACAAAAATGTTATTCAAAATGCAAAACATCTTGAAGAAATCAGAAAAAGCATAAACGGTTTCAGGGTGAAAAATGTTCCTCTAAATGTTTGGGAATCTGATAAAACTGAACTAAATCTTCTTATCGAAGCTTTGTATAATCACCTTGAATGGACTGTTTCAATGTTGAACTATATCCACGGACAAGATGAATCTATGAAGTTTTATCTTCAACAAGGTACTACAAAATTTGATAATTGGTTTTATAATCATGCTTGTATCAAATACGCAAATCATCCTAGCATTCAAAAAATCAAGAATATTGGCGTGGATATGCATGAAAAAGCAGTTTTGATTGGAAAATTGAAGGATGCAGGAAAGGCTCAATCAGCTACAATCGAATTCTCTGAAATTTTGGAATATTCTCGTGCTTTGCGTGAAGAGTTAAATATTCTCAAAAAGTTTATTATCAAGCAAAGTATAAATCCTGATAATTCTACTATTGCTTTTGAAAAAACTGAAAAAACAGAAGTTCCAGAAAAGCCTGTTCAGGCGATAAAAGTTGAGGAACCAAAACCTGTTTCAGAACCAGAAGAACTTCCTCCAGAAGAAATCCCTCTTGCAAAAGATAATGTGGAAGAAATTGAGGAAATCGAAGAATTAGAAGAACTTTGATATTAAGAATGAAAAAAATCTGGCCGATTATCTAAAGAGTGCTTTAAACGTTATAAAATACGGTTAAGTACCTTGTTATTTACTTAATTGTGGAGTAAAATTAACCAAATGCCTGGCTTAAATCAATTAAGAAAATTTGCACAAGATATAGATGCTTTAGGTAATGAGGCCAATCGTAGAATCGAAAAATCAGAAACTTTACCAGTTGTAGAATTGCCTACAAATATTTCTGAAGCAGACGATTCTGAAGAATTCCTTTTTGGTCTTCCTGAACAAAATAATACAAATGCAAGTGAAAATATAGATACAGATTCCTCTTTAGATGCTGACGCAGATTCTTCAAACGCTGCTGATGTTGATGCACTTTTATCGTCTTTCGCTAATAACAATTCTCAAGAAAATATATCATCTTCAAATAGTGACTTTTCTATTCCTGGCCTAGATGACAATTTAGATTTATCAGCTTTGGATAGTTTTGATTCCACAAGCATAGATAATTTGTCAAACGAGGGAAGTCCTCAAGAAATTTCAAATGATTTTGGTTCTTTGCTTGATGACGCAAGTTTTGATTTAGCATCAGATAGTGGGAAATTAGAAGAACTTGATTTTTCAGTACCTGACTTAGAAGAGGTTCCTGAAGTTCCAGAGTTGGAAGAAATTCCAGAAGTAGAAGTTTTAGATTCTTTAGAAAATCTTGGTGGTGAGGAAATCGATTTTTCTGTGCCAGATTTGGAAAATATTCCAGAAGAACCTGCTTCAGAAAACCAAGCCTTTGGTGGAAGCGATTTTGGTTCTGATGTTATGGATTTTTCTGTGCCGGATTTGGAAACTCCACCAGACCTTGAAGCAAGTGATGATTTATCTGTTTCTGGTTTAGAAAGTTTAGATGTTCCAAATGCAGTTGAAGCAAGTGATTTAGGTGAAGATTTTTCAGCTCCAGATTTTGATGCTGGTAGTTTCGATATTGGTGATTTAGGTGGTGATGAATTAGATTTTACTTCTCCAGAAATTGAAACCCCACCAGATTTTTCAGCAAATGCAGATTTCTCCACTGATGATTTAGCAGGTGGATTAAGTGATTCAGGTGATGATTTTTCAGCACCTGATTTTGATGCTGGTAATTTCGATATGGGGTCTTTAGGTGGTGAAGAACTAGACTTTACTGCACCAGAAATTGAAACTCCACCAGATTTTTCAGCAAATGCAGATTTCTCCACTGATGATTTAGCAGGTGGAGTAGGCGATTCAGGCGATGATTTTTCAACACCTGACTTTGACGTTGCCAATTTTGATACAAGTGATGTTCCTCAAGAAGAAGTAGATTTCTCTGTTCCTGATTTTGACCAATCAGCTGGTTCTGAAGAAAGTTCTCCACTTGGAGAAACAGATTTCTCAACTCCAGATTTTGATATTAGCAATTTTGACACAGATTCTCTTGATTTCGGTGCTGGAGATGCTGGCGGCGATGAATTTTCAGCTCCTCAATTTGATACATCTTCAATCCCTCTTGATATTCCACTATCTGATGTTGACATGGGAGTTGGTGGAGATGATGGTTTTGAAAATGCTAGTGGCTCAGATGATTTTGAATCTAGTTTCTCAGATTTTGATCTTGTCCCACCAGAAGTTCCTCAGGAAACAAAGCGAAAATCTGTAACTTTTGGTTCTGGAAAAGGCAAAAAAGAAGAAGTACTTTCAACAGAACTTACAGATGAACAATATAAGACATTCTTGCAAAATCTAAGTTACTATCCATTGAATCTCCGACTTGCATTGGAAGAAATGATTGTAGGAAACGAATTCAATGATGATGTAATTATGGATGTAATTCATAAGGTTATAAAACGAATTCCAGCTCGTCAACTTGCAACTCAAGTTGAAAAGTTAATGGATCGTTCTATTCCTGTACCTATGAATTACGAAAAGCGTACAGTTGCTGAATACGAAATATATCGACAATCATTTGAATACAAACTAAAAAATAAGATTCTCCCATATACGTTGGCGGGAATTATCGTTGTGTCATTCTGTATTCTTTTAGGATTTTTAACTGCAAAATTTGTTGTACGTCCTGTAAAAGCAAATATCCTTTATAAAGAAGGATACACACTTGTTGAAAATGGTTTATATCCACAGTCTGAGTCAAAGTTTAACGAAGCTGTTTCTTATAATTCAGTGAAAAAGTGGCACTTCAAATATGCTCGAGCCTACGTTGAAAATAATCAGTATGAACGTGCTGGTGCAATGTACGAACGACTTTTGCATAACTTTAACTATGATTTAGCCGCTGGTTTAGAATATGCCACTATGGAATTGGAAGAACGTTCCAACTATGAAAAAGCAGAATCTATAGCTCGTCGTTTTGTTCTTGATCATCACATAAATTCAGAAGAGGGAATTCTTCTTTTAGGTGATATTTTCTTGGAATGGGCAACCAATCGAGATCCTGCTAAGTTTGAAGATGCTAGAGTTCAGTATGCGAACTTAATCCAACTTTACGGACAACAACCACTTTATCTATCAAGAATGATGAGATACTTTATCCGCACAGACAATTTGGAAGAAGTTTTACAACTCAAAGAATATTTTTATCCAAAACTCAAAAAAGACGTTCTTGAACCATGTGATTTAGTAGAACTTAGTGGATATATGCTGGATAAATTCTACGGAGAACTTCCTGCAAAAGATGAATATCTACGTTCTGCTATCGAAGATTTACGCGAATTGTTAGAACTTGCAGTAGATAAAGCAACTGATATTCCTGAATCATTGTATAATTATGGACGATATTTTATTGAAACAAATTCTAATACAAATGCAAAAAGCGTTTTGGAAAAAGCTCTTGCAAAATTTGCTGATACTCCGAAAAAGACACAAAATCGCTTAATATCAGAAATTGACACATATCGTTTGCTTGGTGAACTTAGTGCAGAAGATTTAGACTATCTAAAAGCAGAAAATTATTTTGCAGATGGTTTAACTTTGTTTGAAAACGAACGGGATAATAGCAATCTTCGCACTGATAAAAAAGTTGGTTTGTTATACGAAGATTTAGCAGATTTAGATTATTTTATCTCTGGTAATTTTGATGCTTCACTTGCAAATTATGTAAATGCTGTAGAAAATTATAACGATACGCCATCAATTCGCTATAAGATTGGATATATCCAGTATTCAAATGAAAATTTTGCAGAAGCACTTGGCTCCTTTATCAAAGCTGTAAATGACAAGCCTTCTGATAAAAACTTGTTGTTGGCTCTTGGAAATACATTAACTCTTAGAAACAGCATGTCAGCTGCACAAGGCTACTACGAAAAGCTAATTGGATTGCTTGATTTAGAGCGAAATCAGTCTGGAGTATTGCGACCTCAAACAAATGTTGTAGACGGTGACTTGGTTGAGCTTTACATGAAAGCTGCAAACAATCTTGGGGTTGTGCTATCTTTGAGAGCTGAACAAACTGGAAACGGCAATCTTTTGCCAAAAGCTATGGCAAATTACGAAGAATCAATTCGTGCTTTCGATGCATTAACTCGAAATCAAACAACAATGATTCGTGTTCCAGGAAGCAACTTAGCAGCATACAACCAAAAATATTTGACTTATACACATACAGATTTTACTCCTACAATTTATACAGAACTTTCTCCTATCATGGAAGGAGAAAAAATTCCTGAAAAAGCTTTGGTGAAGTAGTATGGCAATATCCTTTTGTAGAAAAAATGAAAATTATGCAGAAAAAATACTTCGCCAAAAGCAAATGAGAGAAATCAAAAAAGAAATTTTTAGAAAAACTATTCATCTTTGTACAGCTTTTATCCCTGTGTTTTTGGATAGATTTTATTGGCCCATAATTATTCTTCTTTCAATGGTTTTGGTTGCTTATATTATTTGTGAATTTTTGCGAATAAAAGGGATAACAGTTCCAATTATTTCAAAGATTACAGATATGGCTTCTCGAAAAAGAGATGAAAATCGCTTCGTATTGGGACCTGTGACTTTAGCTCTTGGGGTTTTGATAACAGCTTTGTGTTTTCCAAGTATGCCTGCAAAAATCGGGATTTTGGCCCTTGCATTAGGAGATGGACTTGCTAGTTTGTTTGGTAAAGTTTTTGGGCACGTTTACATCCCTCTTACATCTGGAAAAACTGTTGCGGGAAGCTTAACCTGTTTTATCGCTATTTTCTTATCAACTTGTTTGTGCAGTGGCAACGTGATTTGCGGCTTGGTTGTTGGGGTTGCTGGAATGTTGATAGAAGTTTTCCCAATGAAAAATTTTGATAATCTTGCCTTGCCGATTTTAGTTGCCTTTATTTCTTGTTTTTTTGTTTTGTAGTTTATTGCCACAAATAGTAATTGTGGATTTTTTGCAAATATTTTATTGTTCCGAAAGAAAGCAAAAATATTCCGATAAAGCATAGGAAAAAGTTTGTTGCGTAAACCAAAGAAAAATATCCTATGATTAAGTAAACGTAACTTAAAGTGTAGCGACTTTTGCTATAAAAAATCATTGAAATACAAGTTAAAAAGAAAATCACAAATTGAATTACTTCAAAGATTTTGCTGAAACCAGATGCAGGATTTATTGATTGATTTACGGTTCCTGTGTTAATAGGCAAGAATTCGACAAAAATCCATGAAACAATAGCAATTATGGAAAGTGTTTTTTCTGTGGTTTGATTTTGAATATCTTCTGAAAAAAGAGCTGAAAATAAAAAACAGAACAAGGAAATTAAACGACAAGCAAAACATCCTTTTCCAATAAAAATCAATAACTGAGAGTATGAGTTCCAAAGATTATAAAGTGGAATCAAAAGTCTAAAATATTCAAATAAACAACACACTAAAAATCCGAGAAAAAAAATGATTTCTGGAGATTGAGTTTTTTCAAAGGAATAGCGAATTATCAAAGTGGCAGAAAATGCAAATATCCCCAAAAAAACAATAGCGATAACTGAGAACACAGAATAATCATCAAATAAAAAACTTTTTAGGGATAAATTTTGGAATGAAAAATTGTCTGGTAAGGGTGCAATTTTACCATTGTAAAAGTTGAAAAGAAACAATCCTAAAAATAATAAAATAACGGCTCCGCAAAAAATCCCAAAGCCCAAAGTAATTTTATTTCGTGATATTAAGGTCATACTAAAATATAACTATTACTTAAATTTATGTAAAGCACGCAGTGAAAAAATCCGAAAAAATAAGAGTGATATAGACAAAAATTTGGATAAAATTGCTGATATCAAAATGCTGTTTTTGCCAAAGGTTGTGTAGGAGTTAAAGATAAACACTTCTCCTAAAATGGCGTCGAAGTGTTTATCTCTAAAGTTTGCGTTGCAAGCTTTCTTATATAATGTTGTTTCTCACATTCGTTGCGAAACAACGTAAAAAAGTTTAATCAGAAATTGATATTTCCTCATAAACTTTTTTTAGGAGTTAATATGAAAAAATATGTTTTTATATTGATGTTTGCTTTGCTTTCATTTTCTGTTTTTGCAGGTGATGTGGCAGCTTTTGAAGATATTGGATTTTCTGCAGATGGAAAGACTTATCTCTTTGCAGAATACGGAATTACAGATAAAGATTTCCAAGGTTATGCTGAAATCTACGCTGTTGATATTGAAAAAAATGACTTTTTGAAAAACGGTGTATACAAAATAGCTCCATCAAAATCTACAACAGGTAAAAGTGGAAGTTTTGTGTATAATTCGCTAAAAGAAAAAAATGCGAAATGGCTAAGTTCTTTTAACGCAACACCTGTTTCAATCGATGATATTCTTTATATCAAACCAAATGATTCAAAAAATAGCACAGAAACAATTACTGTAACTGATTTTGTTCATACAACTCAAGAAAACCCTCTAGCATACAGTTTTACTTTAGTTCCATATTTTGAAGGTTCTGGAAAATCTTTGGTATCATCATTCTACATTGTGGTTGAAATCAAAGATAAAACTGAAAAAGTGGTAGAAAAGATTGTAGTTGGAAATCCTGATGTTAAGCGAAAAATGATTTCAGGTTATTCAATCGAAAAAATCTTTTGTACTCCGGATGCAAAAAGTTTTGTAATCGTTGTGGAAAAGAAAAGCGAAGAAAACGGAGTACCTTCTATCAGATATATGGTAGAAACTTTTAAGTTATAAAAAATAAGGTCAAGGGAAAAAAAGTTAAATCCCTTGACCATTTTTTTTCTCCGAGAAAATCTCGGAAAATAATGCTGATGTAAAATTAGTTAAAAAGCATGCCTTGCTTTAGAGCTGTGGCTTTTTCCCCTAATCCAAGTTGATTTAGAATTTCGTATGAAAACTCTGCTGCAGTTCCAGGTCCGCGAGATGTAATCAAGTTTTCATCAACCACAACTGGATTTGCTTTCCAATTTGCTAAGTTTTCACTAGAAGCTTGGTTTTCCATGTTTGGATAGCAAGTCCAGTTTTTATTTGATAATAGACCATATTCGCCAAAAACGATGGCAGGACTTGCACAAATTGCACAAGTAATCTTGTTTTTTGCAAAGCACTTTTGTGTAAAAGCTTTTAGTTTTTCACTGTTTGCAAGATTTGTGGCACCTGGCATTCCTCCTGGCATAATCACTGCATCTGGTAAAACATTTTCATCTAATTGGCTAAGTGTGTAATCACATTTTACAAAAATATCGTGAGCGCCTTTTACATCTAAAGAGTCGGAAATTGAAAATGTTTTTACATTTACACCGGCTCGTCGTAAAATATCAACAGGAGTAATGGCTTCAATTTCCTCAAAACCTGTTGCAAAAAAAACATAAGCTAATTTTTCTTGATTCATAATTTTTCCCCAAAAATTATACATTTTTTGTTAGTAAATTTATTATACAATGGTTTTAGTTGAAAATACAACAATTATGGGCTATCATATTCTTTATGAAAAAGGTATTGATAATTGATGCTCCACCTCTTTTTAGAGAATTTTTAAAAGAAAAACTTTCCGCTGAAAAAATAGAAGTAGACGCTGCCACAGGAAATCGTGACGCTTTTACAAAACTAGTTTCAGGTTTGCCAGATTTGGTAATTGCTAATTCTCCAGATAATTTTCAAGACCTCATAGATTTTTTAGAAAAGAAACGACTAGAGCCAAATGCTGCTCGAGTTCCAATTATTTTAACTGGTCCAGTTTTAGAAAAAAATCAGCTTGTGATTTTGCAAACATATAATGTTATAAAATATTTTAACAAGCCTATAAAATTTGATATTTTCTTTGAATCAATCGGAAGAATTTTACGCACAAATTTCTCAATCGATACAACTCAATGTATTCTCGAAATGCACTTAAACGACAACATTATTTTTATTGAAGTTGCACAAGGCTTAAATCGGGAAAAAATTGCATTATTAAAATATCGTATTACAGAAATGATTGATAATAACAATCTTACAGCGCCAAAAGTTGTTTTGATGATGACAGACTTATCACTTTCATTTGTTGATGGCGCAAATCTTGAATATTTGCTAGACAATGTGATTGCAGATTCTCGTGTTGCTCGACGAAACGTAAAAGTTTTGGCTTTAGACTCTTTCACAAAAGAATTGATTAACGGACATAAACAGTACACAGGTATTGAAGTTGTAGAAAATCTTTCTAGAATTCTAAACTCTTTGGTGGATTCTGGAACTGCTACAAGTGTTGCAGACGTGATTTCTGATAAAATTCTTACCGCTACTGAGGATGTAAGCGAAGGTTCTGTTCAAATGAAATTCCAGCTTGAATCTGGAGTTATGGATGTTGAAAAAAATACATTAGATAGTCAGTTAAAAATTGCTATTGTTGATGATGATTCTCTTATTTTAAATTTGCTAAAATCTGCTTTTGAATCAATTAGTGTTGAAGTAGATTGTTTTTCATCTGGTACAGAGTTTTTAGCAAACACAAATAAACGTGTTTATGATTTGATAATTCTTGATATTTTTATGCCAGGTCTTTCTGGTTATGATATTTTGAATCATCTTCATTCAAGAAAATATCCCTCTCCTGTTCTTGTATATTCAAATGCAACTCAAAGAGAGGCTGTTGTTCAGGCTTTGAGCTTAGGTGCAAAATCATTTTTGATAAAACCTCAAAAACCAGAAGTGATAATTCAAAAAGCTGTAGAAATTATTAATGCTAAAAATTAGTAGGTTTGCCAATGTCTAAAAACGAAACTGCTGCTAGTCCATTTTTTGCAAACGCTGTTCACGAATTGAGAACTCCGATTCAAACTATTATTGGTACTCTTGAATTGATGGGAGATACAACTCTAAATCCTGAGCAAACAGAATATGTTCGGCAAGTTAAATTTAGTGCAGATATTCTTTTGGCTTTGGTAAATGATTTATTGGATTTTTCAAAAATCCAATCTGGTCAGTTCAAATTAGAGAGAATTCCTGTAAATCCAAGCCATGTAGTTGAAGAAACTGTGGATTTAATCAGTATCGAAGCTCATAATCGCGGCTTAGAGATTTTTACTCATTTAAGTTCTGATTTGCCATTGGCGATTTACAGCGACCCAACTCGTATTCAGCAAGTTCTTTTGAACTTTGTAAAAAATGCTGTGAAGTTTACTAGTTCTGGCTATATCAATGTGCGTCTTTCAAAAGTTGATAATAATCTTTTATTCGAAGTGATAGATACTGGAATTGGCGTTCCTGAAGAAAAAAAACAGTTGATTTTCAAAGAATTTTGCCAAGCTGATGCTTCTACTACACGAAAATTTGGTGGAACAGGTCTTGGGCTTTCAATTTGTAAAAATCTTGCAGCTTTGATGAAAGGTGATATTGGCATACGAGACAATCCAGAAGGTGGCTCAATTTTCTGGTTTTCTCTTCCAATAGAAGAATGTGAAAATCCACCAGATTCAATTCCTCGTTTTACAACTTTGAATATCGACTTAAATACAAAAATCCTTGTGGTTGATGATCATAAACTTGCGCTAGAATCTTTAGTTTATAAGTTGAATTGTATCGGCTTAAAAAATGTGGAAACAGCTTCTTCTGGACAAGAGGCTTTAGATAAGCTTAGAAATGCAGCTGAAAAAAATGATCCATTCGTTATTGCATTGGTGGATATGATAATGCCTGTTATGGATGGATGGCGTTTGGCTTCTGAAATCAATGCTGACAGAAATATCAATAGCACAAAACTTTATATGCTTGTTCCCGAAGGTCAAATGGGAAGTGAAGCAAAAATGAAGATGTTGGACTGGTTCAACGGATATATTTACAAACCAGTAAAATATCGGCTTTTGATAGATACTCTAAACTCTGCAAACCAAAACCTTGATTTGGAAACTGTAGAAAAAGTAGAAGAAAAGAAAGTGGAAACTCCGGCCCCTGCACCAGAAACCTACGACTGTACTGTTTTGGTGGCTGAAGATCATCCTATAAATCAAAAATTGCTAAAAACATTCTTAACAAATTTTGGCTGTACTGTTTATACTGCAAATAATGGTCGTGAAGCTGTAAATCAAATTGCGGAACATCCTGAAATCGAACTAGTTTTTATGGATATCCAAATGCCAGAACTAAATGGTGTGGAAGCAACTATTGAAGTGCGAAATACTGATTTCAAGGGAATTATTATAGCTTGTACAGCAAATAGTGACGAAGCTGATTTTGAAATGTATCGCACAAATGGAATGAACGGCGTTTTGGTAAAACCGTTTAAAAAGCAAAGCGTAAAAGAATTGCTAGAAAAATGGATGCCTGTTATCAAAATGCCAGCCGATGATGAGTTGGAAGAACTTGAAGAAGTTGAGGAATTGGAAGAACTTGATGAACTAGAAGAATCTTTCGAAGAAGTTAATTTAACAGATTTTATCTACAATATTTGGGATCCTACAGATTTTATCGATACAGTTTCTCACGATATGTCTTTGGCAAGTCAACTTATCGAGCAGTATATAAATCAAACTCGAACATATTTGATTACTGCAAAGGAAGCTTTGTATATGAAAAATTTCCAAAGTTTGTCTTTAATTGGTCATACTTTAAAAGGAAGTTCTGCTACAATTTCTGCAAAAGCTTTGTCTGAGGCTGCTCGAAAAATTGAAGATAATGCAAAATCCATGGATATAACAGAAGTTGCAAAATATATAAACGAATTTTCTGCATTGTTTACAAAATTTGAGTATCTTTCAAAAGAACAGATTGAGGAATGGAACAAGCAAAAATGAGCATATTAGCAAATTATCATACTCACTCAACTTTTTGTGATGGAAAGTCAACTTTGCAAGATGTTGCAAAAAGCGCTTACGAAAAAGGTTTTAAATATTTGGGATTTTCATCTCATTCTGCATATCCTGTTGCTTCTGATTGTGAAATAAAATTCGAAAATTTTCCAAAATATCAAGAAGAGGTTTTGGCGCTAAAAGCTTTATATCAAGATAAAATGGAAATTTTGTATGGATATGAAGCAGATTTTTTGCCACCAGTTTCTTATCCTGATTATGGATTTTACGAAGAATTAAATCCTGATTATTTGATTGGGTCAGTGCATTACATCCATAATTTTGATAGACCTGAAAATGGCACTGTGACAGTTGATAATTCTCCAGAAATTGTTCAAAAAGGCATAGAGAAAATTTTCGGTGGCGATAAAAAGCTGATGGTTCAAACATATTTTGAAACTCAGCGCCAAATGCTAAAAACTTGCGATTTTGATATTATCGGGCATGTTGATTTGGTGCGCCGCCGAAATGGAAAGCTAAATATCTTTTCTGAGACTGATTCTTGGTACAAAAAAGAGTTGCTAGCCACTGCAAAAGAAATTGCAAAAGCCGGTGTGGTGGTTGAAATCAATACTGGGGGAATGGCTCGCGGTGATACATTTTCTCCTTATCCAAGTTTGGACTTTTTGAAAATATTGCGAAAATTTGATGTTCCGATTTTGTTTAGTTCTGATGCTCATACTGTGGAAAATTTGCAATACGGATTTGATATTGCCACAAAGCACGTAAAAGAAGCCGGATATTCAGAGCGCCAATATTTAACTCTCGATGGCTGGAAGTCTGTTGAACTTTAATAATACCTTTTCCTTTAGTTGTGTAAATTGCTTTTAAAGTGTATTATTAGGGCTATGAAAAAAATTACGAAAATTATTTTAATACTTTGTTCTCTTTTGTGTTTTGCTTGTCAAAAAAATGATGTTGTGGAAAATCAAGAATTAATTTCTGAGTCAGATATAAATACAATTCAAAAAAATACTGATGATTCTCTTCCTTTGTGGATTCCAGGCAATTACTCAAAACTTGTGGTTGTTTTTGGTCATGGATATGAAACTGAAGAACTACAAGCACCTGTTATTGCTGAACTTGAAAAGAATTTTGGTCTTGCAGAAAACAAAGGGCTTATTATCCTTCGAACATTTCCAGAAAATTATTTTAATGGAAAAAAAGTTTCTTCTGATTGGCTTCGAAAAAGTCTTGAAAAGGATGATGTTTTTGCAATTATCATTATTGGTTCTCCAGAAAAGACTCACTACACACTTGCTGATTTACAAGATAACGGTTTTTCAGGAAAAGTTTATTCGATTTTCCCTCAAGACGATATTTTGGGAACAGAATCAGGCTCTGAGTTTGTTTTAAGTTATAAATCACTTGGCGCAAAACTTGATGAAAGTCCAGTTTACGTAATCGATACAACAAAAGATATTTCTAAATTGGCAAAAAGCTACGAAGAAGAAGGAATGTTTAGCGGCGATATTTCAAAAGTTTTAATTCCGATTATTAAGCGGCTAAAATCAGTAAACAAAAAAGCAATTCCTGAAACACCAAAAAGTTTTGTATCTTATTTGAATGAAGGATATAAAGAATTTTTCGCAGATTTTGAAATATCATCTTATGTAGATGCTCAAACTGGAATAAAATCCTTAAATCATTATGTTTTTGGAGTTTATGATGAATAAGCTTTCTTATTTTCAAGATGGGATAATTTCTTCTGCGGAAGATATCGAAGCGTTAGCCAAGAAAAAGTCTGGGAAAATCTTAGTTTTTTCAGATACACACGGAATGGATCCGGATATCATAGAGGCTGCCTTAGATAACTTTGGCCAAGATGTGGATGTTTTGCTTTTTTGTGGCGACGGTTTTTCTGATCTTGGAGAGATTGTTCAAAAAGCCCTAACCAATGAAAAATTGCAGGAAAATCTTCCAGAAATGATAGCCTTTGTTCGTGGAAATAATGATTCCAAAACTTTTGTGATTTCGGCACCTTCTGATAAAATCTTTGATAAGTCTGAAAAAAAAGATGAAGATTCTGAAAATCAAGATAATTTTAAACTTATTCAGTTAAATATTCCTGATAGTACAACCTTCGTTTTGGCTGGTCGTCGAGTTTTTGTAACTCACGGTCATAGACATTGTGTAAACTACGGATTCGATCAACTTTATGCCATCGCTGAAAATCTTACTGCGGATATGGTTTTTTACGGTCATACTCATCAAGGATATTACGAAGAAAATAACGGAACCTTGTTTCTAAACCCTGGAAGTTTGTGTTATCCACGAGGTGGCCAAGAACCTATGTTGGCTGTGGTTTCTTTTCCTGGAATTACAGAACGTTACACAGTTGAGTATTTTACCGTTGATAAAAATATTTTAGGTTCTTACGTTTTTTCTTTAGCTTAAAAATTTTGGAGAAATTATGAAAAATTTGAAATTAGTTTTTCTTTCCTTGTTTTTAATTTTTACTTTTAATGGATTTGCAAATGAGTCAAAAGTAAACTTTCACTGGGGAATTGGAACTGCAGGAATTTCTTATGGAGATGATTCAACTAAAGAATTGGTAGATAGTTTTACAAATAATGAATTTTCACGAATGATTTTGTCTGGTGAACTTGGTTTTTCTATAAAACTTGATAAATCAATTCGTTTTGTAACTGGTGGAAATATTGTTTACGATTTATTTATAAAAAATTCTCAAAATGCTTCATTTTTTGATTACGCTTTCTTTGGAGGATTGCGTGTTTTTCCAAATCTTGGTGGCTTTAATGTTGGCTTAGAATATAACATTGGTCAAAGAGCAAATTTCTACAATTTAGAAGATTTTGAGGATAAGTCCGATTTAACAAATTGGGGAAATGGCTTTAGATTTGTTACAGAATATGATTTTTCTTATTACACAGAAGGTCTTGCGCCAGTTATAGGACTTAGTTACAGAAGAATGCCGCGTGGTGGATTTGCAGACAATTTCTTTTCATTTTATTTTCGTTTAACATACTAGGAAGATATGTCAGTTTTATTAGTTGCAATCAATTCAAAGTTTTCTCATACAAATTTGGCAGTTCGCTCTATCGCAAATTACGTAAAAGAAAATTTGCCAGAAGCAGATATTCATTTTGATGAATGGACAATTCAAGAGCCAGTGCTAAATATTCTTCGTGGAATTTCTGCTTATAATCCGAAAGTTGTTATTTTTTCTACATACATTTGGAATTGTACTCAAATTTATGCAGTTGCAAATGAGATAAAGAAAATTTTGCCAGATGTTTTGATTGGAGCTGGTGGACCTGAGGTTTCTTATAAAGATATTCATTTTTTTGATGAAAATCCTGCTTTTGATTTTCTAGTGAAAGGGGAAGGGGAAAAAATCACCCTAGAATTGTGTAAACTTCTTTATGGAAAATCAGATCTTTTCAAAGATGAGTTTGAAAGTCGAAATGTGGATTATTTTGATTTTTTTGAAAGCTTTGTAAAATACAATTATATGCTAGATTTGGCAAAGTTTAATTTGGAATTAATTGATGATTTGTCAGTTTTGCCATTTCCTTATCCTGAGTTTTTGCCAGAAAATCAGCGAAAACACCTTTTAGGCCCTGTAGCTCATCCTGAAAATCGGATTTTGTATTACGAATCTTCTCGTGGGTGTCCATTTTCTTGTTCATATTGTCTTTCTAGCATTGATAAAACAGTGCGATTTATGCCTTTGGAGAGAGTTTTTGCTGACTTGCAGGTTTTTCTAGATGCAAATGTTAAGCTTGTAAAGTTTGTTGATAGAACTTTTAACTTGAACGAAAATCGCTATATCAAGATTTGGGAATATATCAAAAATCACTATAACGGAAAAACTCGGTTTCACTTTGAAATTGCGGCGGAATGTTTGTCGGATGCAGCGTTGGATTTTATCAAGGATATGCCGGAAAATTCTATTCAGTTTGAAATTGGGGTTCAGTCTATTCATCCAAAAACATTGGAAGAGGTTGGGCGAAAGGCAAACTTGGACAATTTAAGTCGGGTAATTCAGAAAATTCCAGAGTTTATTCACGTTCACTTGGATTTGATTGCGGGGCTTCCTTATGAATCTTTGAAGGATTTTAGAAATTCTTTTGATTATACATTCAAATTAAAGCCAAATATGCTTCAGCTGGGATTTTTGAAGGTTTTGGAAGGCACAAAGATGGAAAGCTTTGCAAAAAATCACGACTTTAAGTTTTTGTCTTTGCCACCTTACGAAGTTTTGGAAACTCCAGATATTTCTTGGAATGAGTTGCTTTTTTTGAAGGATATTGAAGCTTTGAATGATGCTTACTGGAATAGCGGAAATTTCTCAAAGATTTTTGAATATTTGTTGTCTTTTAATGAATTTTCTCCTTTTGATTTTTATGCTTCTTTGAAAGATTTTGCCGAAAAATCTTCGGGTTTTGAAACTGCTTTGACTCAGCCTCATAAATCTGATTTTTGGTTTGAGCTGATTTTTGCATATTTTGATGGTCAAGGCTCTCTTGATGAAAAGATTTTTCCCTCATCTTTCGACAAGGATATTGCAAAGAATTTGATAAAGTTTGATTTTATCGCTATGGGGAAAACTTCTATTTTTCCAAGTTGGTACAATCACGTTTATAGCAAGGATGCACATCATCAAGCACTTTTGAGTCACACTGATATGCACAGCACTCGCTTAGCCTACGCAAATTCTAATTATGAGGAATTTGATGTTAATCCTTTTGATTTTGCAAAAGAAAAGACAAAGGTGCTTTTTTTGTATGATTCTGGCAAGGTGAAGTCGGTTTTATTGTAACCCTGCTTTTTTCTTTGTATCTTGACAAGAATAGGTTTTTTAAGTATTTTTTATAAATACATTCCCCGGTTGTGTAATGGTAGCACATCAGATTCTGGTTCTGATCGTGGGGGTTCGAATCCTCCCCGGGGAAAGTTTTTTGGTCCCTTCGTCTAACGGTTAGGACAGTGGATTCTCATTCCACCAATAGGGGTTCGATTCCCCTAGGGACTGGCGAAAAATAGTTAAAGAATGGCTTATATGCAAAAGAGAGCGTATGAGCTTTTTTTATTTTAAATCACCTAGGGGAATTGAACCAAAATGAGCGCCGAGCAAGTGCGAGGAAAAGGCAACAGGATGTTGCCGACAGCGAATGACGGCGGGGCGTAATGAGCAACAGGATGTTGCGATTGAAGCCCGATTCCCCTAGGGACTGTAGGTTTTATCAAATACATCGTGTATTTGATAAAACCACGAGAATTTTATTCGAAAATTGTCGTTTAGCTTTAATCGGACGTCCTGTCCGACCTGATCGACAAGAAAAGATGGTAGATGACTTATATGCTTGAATGAGCGTATAAGTTTTTTTTGTTTTAAACACCTAAAAACAAAGTTTGTTATCTGTCCCAAAGTCCTTGTTAGTTAAACTCTTAATTCGCACAATTCATAATTCTAAATTATCTTTTAGCAGTATCAATTTTAGCTTCATTATATGCTTCTTCCCGTTGAACGGCTATATCTGTGTCGTAGTCGTATTCTGTAAGTATCATTTTTATCATTCTAGCTCGTTAGCAATTTTTTCTATGGCTTCTAGTGTTAGACCGGTTAATTCAGATATTTGCTTAAAAGTAAGATTCATTGAAAGTCCTTGTTTCGCAGTTTCAATCTTAGCATCATTATATGCTTCTTCCCGTTGAACTGCTATATCTGTATCATAATCGTATTCTGTTAATATCATATTTTCTACCTCGGTTGCTTTTCGTTCTAGGTAATTTCCTAAAACACCGTTTTTTATGGCGGTTTTGATGGCTGTCTTAAAAGGATCGTCAACTCCAGAAGAAATAAAATCCCTCACAAGTTCCACAAACTCAGAGTATTGTTCCAAAACTCTGCAGCGTTTTAAGACCTCATTATCCTTTTCAATATTAATATTAACAACTTTTACTGTAATTTCAAGGGGAAAATCTTGTATTTCACCGTATTTCTTTTTTGGTCGAAGAAATGCGTCTGAAAGCCTTAGCGTTTTTTCAGTTGGAAAATCTTCCTTTCCGTTGTAAAAAACGTAAAACTCTGGAGTTGGAAGCTGAATCAGTTTTCTGCCAAACTTGTTTTTACTTTTCGTGATTTTTTCGTAAATGCGAATAATATACTCCAACATCCGAAAAGGCATGTTCTCGTTAATAGAAGATTGGTGCTCAACTAAGATAACGACTTTGTTATCGATGAGCATGGCGATGTCATTGTAAAAACTTTTGTACAAAACTTGCTCCATCATTACTGGGACGACTTCAGTTTTGTGATAATCTAGATTCGTGTTGTGAAGTGCATTGTAAAGCGACACAAAATTCTCTTTCGCGGTGATATCCTTTGCGAATAGATCGACGAAAACAGAGTCTTTGTAATTTCGATTATTCATTTTAAAATCCTTTTGCGTAAAAATGTGTAGAAAATCTCTACATAAATATTATTTGCAAAAAGTTTTCTAAAATTTTCAAAAAACAGCGAAAAAATATAAATTGAGGGAAAAAAAGTTTTTGTACGCAAAGTAAAATGATTTTGTACGCAAAACAAAATGTTTTTGTACGCAAAACAAAATGTTTTAGGGCTTATCGTAAAATGTTCTAAGGTTTATCTTAAAATATTTTATTATTTATGCAACTTTTTATTTGAAAGGGACAGTATATGGCATTTTGGTGCGATAAAATCATCTTATAGAAGATTTATAGAATTTGTGTTAGTATAATAAAACAAAAGAAGGTGGTAAATATGATTACAGGTGAAATTAAAAATAAAATAGATTCAATTTGGGATGATTTTTTCAGTGCAGGAATGAGTGAATATCTCACTGTTATAGAGCAATTTTCATATCTTATGTTTATTCATTCTCTAGATGAAGTAGAAAATGAAACAGAACAATATGAAAAATTTTCAGGCGAAAAAAAAGAACATATTTTCCCTGCTGATAAACAAAATTATCGTTGGCATATTTTTAAAACTTTTGAAGAAACAGAACTATTCAATTTGATGGATAAAGAAATCTTTCCTTTCATAAAAACAATTAATGGAAATGAAGAAAGTGCTTTTGCTCGATATATGAAAGATGCAGCTTTTTCTATTCCAAGTCCACAAACATTAAAAGCTGTAATTACAAAACTTGATGAACTTTTTGAAAATCCAGAAGTTCAAGCTCGTGATATGCTTGGAGATATTTACGAATATGTTTTAAGTAAAATGAATTCTTCTGGACAAGTTGGAATGTTCCGTACTCCAAAACAAATTCGCGATATGATGGTTCAACTTGTTAGACCAGAACCAATGGACACCATTTGTGACCCAGCCTGTGGAACAGCGGGATTTCTCATTTCATCAGCAGAATTTATTCGTGATACATACGGAAATAAAATGGATGATAAAGAATGGGAGCATTATTCAAAAGGTTTACTTACAGGATTTGATACAGGTTCAACAATGCTCAAAATTTCTGCAATGAACCTTTTATTACATTCAATTCACGAACCACACATTGCGTATCAAGATAGTGTAAGCAAAAACAACGAAATAGAAGGAGAATTTGATGTAATTCTTGCAAATCCGCCTTTTACAGGAAGCGTAAACAAATCAACTATTGCTGAATCACTTACAAATGTCTGTTCAACAACAAAAACAGAATTGCTCTTTGTGGCTTTATTTTTGCGAATGCTCAAAAAAGGTGGTCGTTGTGCTTGTATTGTTCCAGATGGTGTTTTATTTGGTTCTTCAAATGCACACAAAGCACTTCGCAAAGAGCTTGTGGAAAATCATCAATTACAAGCGGTGATTAGTATGCCAAG
This sequence comes from Treponemataceae bacterium, assembly GCA_045631425.1. Taxonomy (GTDB): domain Bacteria; phylum Spirochaetota; class Spirochaetia; order Treponematales; family Treponemataceae; genus Treponema_I. The sequence continues at coordinate 32,887 of JAZQUR010000102.1, forward strand.
TGGCGTATTCAAACCTTACGCTGGAGTAAGTACTGGAATCCTTATTTTTACAAAAACAGGCGCTGGTGGAACTGATAATGTTTGGTTTTATGATATGAAAGCCGACGGTTACAGTTTAGATGATAAACGCCAACCAATTGAAGCAAATGATATTCCTGATATTATCCAACGCTATCACAATCTTGAAAAAGAAACAGACCGTAAACGTACAGAACAATCTTTCTTTGTGCCAAAGTCAGAAATTGTGCAAAACAATTATGATCTTTCAATCAATAAATACAAAGAAATTGTTTATGAAAAAGTTGAATATCCAGCCCCAAAAACTCTCATAGCAGAAATAAAAGATTTGCAAAACGAAATTGCAACTGATTTAGCAGAGCTAGAAAAAATGCTTGGAGAATAATTGATGGAAAAATTGATAACAAATCAAACTACAGGTGATATTGTAATCTATCAGACTCAAGATGGTCTTACTCAAATAAATGTAAAGTTTCACGACGAAACAGTTTGGATTACACAAGCACAACTTGTAGAACTTTATCAAACAAGTAAATCAAATATGTGAAATATTGCACCAAACTGGTGCAGAATCTAAATCAGTAAGACTTAGTAAAAAAGGTGGAATATGAAAAATAAAAGTCTAATTCAGAATGAAACAGTTTTTTTGAATGAAATAACTGAACTTGTTCAAAAAGCAAGAGATACAGCAAACTCTGCGGTAAGTTCAATTATTGTTGTGACTTATTGGAATATTGGGAAAAGAATTGTAGATCAAGAACAAGCAGGAAATGATAGAGCAGAATATGGAAAACAAGTTATAGAAGTTCTTGCAAACAATTTAACTAGAAAATTTGGTACATCTTACAACAAAAGAAACTTACAATATTTTAGAAAATTTTATTTGTCATTTAAAGATTTTGAAATTGTGAACACATGTGTTCACAATCTGAATTGGTCTCATTTTAGAAGACTTCTTTCTGTTGCAAGTGAAGTTGCACGTTTATGGTATTTAAAAGAAGCAAATAATCAAATGTGGTCTGTAAGAACTTTAGATAGAAATATTTCTACTCAATATTATGAAAGACTTTTGATATCTCCTAAAAAAGAAAAAGTCATAGAAGAAATGAAAAGTAAAACCTCTGAATACAAAGATTCACAGTTTGAATTAATAAAAAGTCCTGTTATTGCAGAATTTTTAGGTTTTAAGGCGAATGATTATACCGAGACAGAATTGGAAAGTGCAATTCTTACTCATATCCGAGATTTTTTAATGGAAATGGGAAAAGGTTTTGCCTTTGTTGCACGTCAACAACATATCGTTACAGAAACAGATGATTATTTTATAGACTTAGTTTTTTATAATATTGAATTGAAGTGTTATGTTTTGATTGATTTAAAAATCGGAAAAATTACACATCAAGATGTAGGGCAAATGGATATGTATATCCGAATGTATGACGATTTAAAAAAGAAAAATGATGATAATCCAACAATCGGAATAGTGCTTTGTACAAAAACAGATGAAGATATTGCAAGATATTCTGTCCTTCACGACTCAAAACAAATTTTTATGGCAAAATATATGCCCTATATGCCTACAAAAGAAGAATTGAAACTGGAGATCGAAAAAGAAAAAGCAAACTTTTATTTACAACATCCAGAATTTGCAGAAGAGGAAAACTAAATGAAAAAAGATTGGAAAACAGTAAGACTTGGGGATGTTGCAACATATATTAATGGATACGCTTTTAAACCTTCAGATTGGGGGCAACATGGACTTCCGATTATAAGAATTCAAAATCTAACGGGAAATGATTACGAAACAAATTATTATAATGGGGATATTTCTGAAAAATATCATGTAAAAAATGGAGATGTTTTGATTTCTTGGTCTGCAAGTCTTGGAATATATGAATGGAAAAAAAATAATGCCTTATTAAATCAACATATATTCAAGGTTGTTTTTGATAAAATAGATGTAGATAAATATTACTTTATGTTCACCGTTTCAAGTTTACTTTCTTCGATGGAAAAACATACTCATGGTTCTACAATGAGGCATATAACAAAGCCTGTTTTTGATAATATTCCATTCCCTCTTCCACCGCTTGAAACACAAAAACAAATTGCGGCAGTTTTAGATAAATGTACTTCTCTTATCTCAAAATACAAAAAAATACTTGAAAAATACGACACTCTAATCAAATCCCGATTTATCGAGATGTTTGGGGATCCAATTCAGAATCCAAAGAGCTGGAAAAAAACTGAGCTTGGTAATTTGTGCAAAGATGTTCGATATGGTACAAGTAAACCTGCATCAGAAAATGGAAAATACACATATATTAGGATGAACAATATCACTTATGAAGGCGAACTAGATTTAACGAACATAAAATCAATTGATATTTCGGAAGATGAATTACAAAAGTGTTCTGTTAGAAAAGGTGATATTCTTTTCAATCGAACAAATAGTATTGAACTTTGTGGAAAAACCTGTTTGTACAAATTGAATGAGACAATGGTTATTGCTGGTTACATAATAAGAGTTAGAGTAAATGAAAAACTTAATCCTCAGTATGTTTCTACATTCTTTAATACTAAATCTATAAAGAAATTGCTTAGAGAAATGGCAAAAGGAGCTGTTAATCAAGCGAATATAAATGCACAGGAGATGCAGTCAATTCAAATACCTGTACCTCCAATATCACTACAAAATGAATACGAAAGTTTCGTCCAACAAATCGACAAATCAAAATTTGCCATACAAAAGTCGTTGGAAAAAGCTGAAAGTTTGTATAAATCACT
>JAZQUR010000103.1:0-8553 GCA_045631425.1 Treponemataceae bacterium
GATTAGACATTGCTTTTACAGAATTAGAAACAGAAACAATATTTTGAACCATTTCCTCAACAGAAGCAGATGATTCAATAATTCCAGCAGATTGATTTTCGATTAAAGTATCTAAAGTTGTTGTAGACTCTAAAACCTCACGCATTTTATCGCCAGCAGAGTTTGAAGCTGTAATCTGATTTTTGGTTTGCTTTTTAACGCTATCAATATTTGCCATAATTTCAGAAATAGCACTAGCACTTTCCACTGATGATGTTCCTAACTTTGCTCCAATATCTTCCAAAGAAAGTTGAGCAAATTTTAACTGACCTATAAGTTTTTGCTGGCGATTTAGAAATTTATCAACATCTTGGCAAAGAATACCGATTTCATTGTTTTTATTAAAATTAATACGATAAGTCAAATCGGTTTCTTCGGATTCTGTTGCCAAACTTTTTATAGCTTTTGCAGCTTTCTCTAATGGCTTAAATATCACTGATGTTAAAATTGTAAGTACAATAACAATCAAAGCGATAGTTTGAACAACCAAAGCTACAGTAGAAGTACTTACAACTGCCCCAATTGTAGATTCAACAACCTTTTTAGACATTCCCAAAGAAAACATGGTTTGAGATTTTCCATTATCAGCATTTGTAGGGAAATATACAAAAATATACATATCTTTTCCCATAGGTTGCTCTACAATTTTTGTTTCACCACGTTCATAAACCGCTTCTGTTACTTCTGGAAGATTTATTTGACTATTGGTTATACGACCACCACTACCATCTTCTTTCAAAATAGAAGTTCCAATACGTTTATTTCCATCTACGATAGAAAACTCACAGTTTACCATTTGAGCAAAGTAGTCACAAACATCGTTTAGAATTAGGTTATCTTCTAAAACTAAATATCCAGAAAATCCTTGAGGTGTTGTGATTTTACAAATTCCCACATTACATAATTTTTTATCATAACATGACAAAAATGTAGCAATATCATCTGATTTCAAATAGCTTGTTGCATTTTTTTCTTTTAGTATATTTGGATTTGTAAGAAGTCTTAGAGAAGAATAGAGAATTTTACCATTTTCATCTAGGATGTATACAGTTGTTACGCCAAGAGAATCTCTTATCTTTGAACAATAATTTGTTATCAAAAAATATTCTTGATCAAAATAACCAGCATCCAAAGTATTTAAAAAAGATATATCTTCTTTTAATAAGGTTTCAGCTGTAATAAGTTTTTCACTACGTTCAGCCAACGCAATCATAAATGCTTCTTGTTTTCCATAAACTTCATCTTGGAAATATTTGTTTAGAGCAACACGAGTACCAACTGATGAAGCAACAATAACACCAACCGCACAAACTACAAACCCAATAATCAATGCTATAATAATTGGAGTTTTTACAGACTTTTGCTTGGATGGTTTTTTATTAGATTTTTCATGATTGCTTTTTTTAGGAGACTTTTTTTCTTTTTTGATTTTTATTGTATTTTTCTTCATTGTTTACTCCTATATAAATCGGGGCGATGGTTATCAGTATAAATTTTCAGTTAAAATCATAACATAGAACATTTAAAAGTCAACTTTTTTATAGGATAAAGAAATATCGTAAAATTTTAGTGAGATTTTGTAAGTTTTTATTGCTTAGCTTTGATGAAAAAATAGATTTTCTTGTACAAAAGAAGAGATTATTTGGGCAAAAAAAAACCGTAGTTACTTGAACTACGGTTTGCCGGGAACCAGAATCGAACTGGCACGGCGTTTAACTGCCGAGGGATTTTAAGTCCCTTGTGTCTACCTATTCCACCATCCCGGCGTGCTTAAGTATACTAGCAGATAAATAAAAAATGTTCAAGTGGTTTAGTAAAACATTTTCAAAAAGTTGATAAAAAACAAAAAATTCAGTTTGAACTTTTATCCCAAATCCCAAGTTAAATATCACTTTTCTGTAGAAACAAAATATCCTTTTTTCTATAATGATAATATGTTTTTAGATACACATTGCCACTTATCAACCATAAAAGCAAAAGATGTTTCCCTAGAAAACTTACTTGAAAATCTTGTAAAAGAGGATTTTTGGTTTGTTCTTGATATTGGGACTCATTGTGATGACTTAGAAATTCGCCAACAAAACGTGTTAAATGCTTTACATCAAAAAGATTTCGCAGAAAAGGCGCAAAAAATCCTTTTTTATACTGCGGGGATTTGGCCAGCACCAGAAGCTATAAATGATTCAGAAAATCAGATCAAAACTCTTAGAAAATATGTTGAAAATCACCCAGAAGTTATCGCCATCGGAGAATGTGGACTTGATCACCATTGGAATGTAACCAACGGTGTGGCATCTGGAGCTGATTTCCGAGACGAAGCAATTTTTTCAAAGGATTTTCTGAAAAAGGAAATGGATTTTTTTGAAATGCAACTTTTATTAGGCAAAGAAAAAAATCTTCCAATAATTGTGCATTCGCGAGATGCTTTTTCAGACACGCTTACATCAATTAAAAACGTGGGTTACAACAATGGCGTAATTCACTGCTACTCTTACGGAATCGATGAAGCTAGAGAATTTTTGGATTTAGGTTGGTACATCGCACTTGGAGGCGCCATCACATATTGCAAAAAGTCAAAAATCCAAGAAATGAAAGACTTAATCAATTTTATTCCAAAAGACAGATTATTGATAGAAACTGACGCGCCATATTTGGCACCAGTTCCAGAACGAGGCAAAATCAACACTCCACTTTTGATAAAGCACACTTATCAATTTTTGGCAGAAAATCTTGGTATTTCTTTAGAAGAGCTTAAAGAAACTGTAAATCAAAATACAAAAGCATTGTTTTTTTAAGGATTTTGAATATAATTTTAGGAAAGATGTTTTGTGGGAGTTTTCCAATGGAAAATATAATTTCAGAAGAAGAAATAAACAAACGCGCAGAAGCAGGATTTAATGAGCTAATTTCTTTGGTTGCGAAAAACAATGATGAAAACTTTTTAAACGAGTTTTTTTCATGTTTATTTACTCCAACAGAGCGAAAAGACATTGCAAATCGTTGGCTTTTGGTAGAAGAAATCGAAAAAGGCACACCTCAGCGGGATATTGCAAAATCATTTAAAATGAGTTTGTGCAAAATCACTCGTGGTTCAAAAGAACTAAAAAAAGAAAATAGTGCCTTTAAGAAAATGCTAGAATTCAAAAGAAGTCTAGAAAACTAGTTTTTCATGGTGATTTATAGCTTCTAAAAGTTTTGTATAAATCACCATAGAACGTCTTAAATTTTCCTTTTCAAGATAAAGCACATCTTGCTTATCTATTTCTGGTAAAGTTTTTATACACTGTTCCAAATCATCTTCAGTAGGAAAAAGCAGCGAAATCAGCTCGGAGGCCTCTGTGTTTACAAGCTTTCTATCAATTTGTTGAAGTTGATAAAAAATTTCTGGATAATCCTGCTTTGAAAGACCTGTTTTTTTTGTTAAAACTAAACCTTTTTCTACAAGTTCCCTAGTTTCAGACAAATATTTTTTTAGCTCATCAAGGGCAAACATCAATTTTTGGTTAAGAGCTTCCCTATCAAACTGTGGCACAAAATCAGATTTATCAGGATTTTCTATAAAATCAGTGATTTTTGCACTTTCTTCTGGCAAAGCTAAAACTTCTTCCACAGATGACTGCCGAATTCCTGGAATATTCAAGCCTTCTGGAGTGATTGTTGCCACATCAAGAGAAGAAAACTCTGCAACCTTGCTTTCAAACCACCAAGCATACATACTCATTCTGTTATCAGTTAGCAAAGAATTTCCTTGATAATCTTTTGCATAATAAGTATTTGCCCCGTACAAAGCACTTACGTGAGAGTTTTCAGAACTTTTGATTTTTTCACATTGGTTAAAAACGTTTTGCTCAAAAGTGCTGTTTTTTGTGTGAGTTCGCTTTCCTGGAAATCCTAAATCCAACCCCGCTATAAAGATTTTTTTACAACCAATGTACCGAGCAAAATCCCAAGCAGAAGAGGCTACAGAGCCACCAGTTCCCAGTTTTCCCTTAATATCAATTCGCTTTTCAAGATAATTTCCAAGAGGAAACATTGAGGAGCAAAGCAAAATCTCTTTGCATGAAAACCGAAAAACAGAAGGATATGCCGCCAATTCTGTTATCAGCATTGTGTTTGGCGCAGACAATCTATCAAAATGGCGAGAGTTATAATATTGGGGATCAGTTAAAACCACAAAATGTGGCTCAATATCAAATTGCAAAAGAGAACGCAAAGCTGTATCAACACAAATCAAGATACAACGCTTTTTCAACTCTGGAAGATAAGGCAAAATCTCATCCAAACTTGGCCCAGCCGCAATAAGCAAAGCTGGTAAATCCTTTCCTCTGTTTTGGAAAATTTTGATACCGCGATTTTCCGCTAAGTGAGGCAAATTCTTACTCATATTTGAAAACCACAACTTAGAGAAAACTTTTAGAGTTCGCGTATTTATAGAATCTTTTTGAATATTTCGAGTGATAAGAGCATCTAAATCCTGAAAATATTTTTTATCGTGTTCTTGAAAAAGAGGATTTTTGAAAAAACAACAATTTTTAAGTCCAAAATTTTCCAAAAGTTTTAGAACGCCCTGAATATTTGCTTCAAAACAAAAAATCAAATCATTGTGGGCAAAAAGCTCGGTAAAATCTGTGGACGAAAAAGCGAGAGTTACCCAGTCAATGTTCGGCTCAACTAAAACAAGGGTTTTATTCTTGAATTTTCTAGAAGCCAACAAGGGGAGATATCCAAGACCAAATCCGTAAAAAACGAAAACATCTGCATTTGGATTTTTGTCCGCTTCCCCTTGCAAAACTTTTTCAGCTTCCCGTTCTGGATTATAAGCCGAGTGCAAAAACTGGTTATTGTATTTTGCAGTAAACTTTGAAGCATCAGACTTTGTGGGAATGATTTCTAGATTTTCCGGAAGTTTTCCCAGTTTTGCCTCTATGATTTTATATAATTGTAAAAATCGTGTTTTAAATAATCCAAGATTTTTTTGATAATTTTGATTTTCTGCAAATAAATTGTTCATATCAATTCCGTTTTATTCAAGATAAAGTTCTACAACCATGCCTTTTGTAATTGGAGTTCCAGCCTTTGGATATTGAGAAACAACATATCCATCACCGTTGATAGAAACTTCGATATCTTTTCGGTTAAGCAAATTCATCAAAAGGCGCTTTGGAGTGCCAGTAAAATCAGGAATCACTTTATCAAGTTCAGTTGGATTTTCTGCATAAATAGTGATTTCTCCAGAGTGAATAAGAGATGTGGCATTTTTACGAGCCATTCCCAAGTGATCGATAATCACGTCGGCCGCTTCTCCGATAACAGGAGCAACAATTCGCCCAGCATAAGTTTCACCTTGAGCTTTATTGATGATGATATACAAAATGATTTCAGGATTTTCTACAGGGAAAACTGCCACACAGTTTGAAACGAAGTCAGTTTCACTATAGCGGCCAGTTTCTGTATCCAACATTTGGGCAGTACCAGTTTTTACACCAATAGAAACGTCATTAATATTTGCGCGGCTTCCAGTTCCAGAACGAGCAGTTGTTTCCATACAACTTAAAAGATAATCCGCTGTTTTTTTAGAAATTACAGGGTCTTTGTAAGTTATTTCATGCTGTTTTTCGATAGTTCCATCGTAATTTGTGATTTTTGAGATAAGTGATAAAGAAACTGGAACCCCACCATTTGTTAAAGCTGTTGTGGCTTGTACCATTTGCAAAGCGGAAACGCTTATTTCTTGCCCAATGGAAATTGTTGGTTTTGACCGAATTGACCAAAGTTTGTCCGAAGTTGTTTTTACAGAACCTCGAGTTTCCCCAGGAAGTTGGATTTCTGTACGAGAGCCAAAACCAAAGTTTCGTATATATCTTAAAAATACTTCTGAATCAATTTTTTGGCTCATTTGGGCAAGAGCATCATTACAAGAATATTGCAAAGCTTCACGAGCAGTTACCCATCCGTGATGATCCAAACAAGTGATTACAGCTTTTTCCCCAGATGGTCCAACTATTTCGCATTTTCCATCACATAAAAATCTGTCTTTTTCAGTAATGGCACCAGATTCGATAAAAGATGCCACAGAGAAAATCTTGAAAACTGAACCTGGCTCGTAAGCCAAAACTGCAGGTCGGTCAATTCTCTCCTCTTGGGAAGAACTTGGATAAGAGTTTAGATTTGCGGCTGGTAGGCTTATATATGAAAGGATTTCTCCAGTTTTTGCTTTTGCAGCAATTAACATCAAACTTTCTGCACCAGTTGATTCCATAGTGTTGTTTGCAATTTTTTCAAGTTTATATTGCAAATCTGCGTCAATAGTAAGATGAACGTTTTTTCCCTTGCCAGAAGTTTGAGAATTATAAGCTTTGTCTACAGGCTGAAGTTCGGGAGCTAAAACACTTTGCATAGAATATTCCATTCCAGACAAACCAATTCCCGCATCCCCCATAAAACCGATAACTTGAGAAGCCAAAGCATTTTCTGGATACACGCGACCAATAACTTCATCAAAAGAAACAAGATAATTCAAATCATTTTTTTTTAGTAAGCTTTTTGCATACTCGTAATCTGTTTCGGAAATACGTTTTTTCAAATAAACAAAGTCGGATGTAGCATTGTCGATGATAGAAAGCAATTCTTCTCTAGTCATTTTTAGAGGTAAAGCTAAACAGGACACAAGTTTTGATTTATAGTTTTCTATGGCAGATTTTTTTACACCAACGTGATAAAAACTGGTGGAAAGTGCAAGAGGTTTTCCAGAACTATCCAAAATAGAACCACGTTCAACTTTTACAGAGTTGTATACTTTTTCATCAACAGGAGTAAAACTTAATTTTGCAAATGTAAATAAAATATAAGATGCTAAAATTCCTAACAATACAAAAACTGCAATCCATCTTATTTTTATTCTTCTATCATCTATTTCCATAAAACTTTTCCAAGTATGCTATTTGTTTTTACAAAACCATAATTTCGAGAATCCACAGACTCTTCATAATTATCGCCTACACACAAAACTGTACCTTCAGGAACAAAACTGTCGAATTTGATACGTTGATATTGGGCTTCTGTCAGAGGAATTATCTTTTCTCCGACTTTCATACTATATCCATTATCAACAGAATATTCTAGTTTTTCAAACTCAGTTGCTATCACCCTTTTGATAACAGGTTTTCCGTTGTATATGTATAATACTATATCACTTTTTTTTGGTTCTTTCCAAGATAATAGCAAAGATTCTCCAAATGGAGTAACAATTCCATAAGCAAGTTTATTGATAAATATTTTTTCCCCGTCTCTTATAGCATTTTCCATAGAAGTACCAGACACAAAAGAAATATCAAAAATAAAAAGTTTCAAAAAAATTCCTATTAAGATTCCGAGGATTACAAAAAAAACGTATTTTTTTTTCTGACTCATTTTATTATTCTAATATTCAAAAGTTTTTATGTCGATAGTTTAATTATGGAAATTATTAGTTACGTTGGACCAACTTCACGTAGAGCATATAACTCTACAATTTCATTAAGTGAATTGATGTTCAAAAAAAGAAAAAACAACTATTATTCTCAAGAAACTTTTGGTTTAGATGATTTAAGAGTAAAACTTATTTGCTTTGGAAAAAATCTTGCATTTTGTTTAAGAAAAACCAAATATCTTGTAATTGGCATTTTATCAATAGGACTTATAATCTCATCTGCAGTTTATGTAAATAGTTTGGTAAACTCTGTTATAAAACCTGCAAACTTGGATTTTACACTAGAAGCTGAAAAAGAAATTATGGCTTTGGCTATGCGAAATCTTGTTTTGGAAGATGAATCTGTGGATTTTGCTGATGACGGAACTTTAACAGAGACTACAAATTTTGTTTTTACAAATCCAGTTACATATCAAGATTATACTGTAAAATCTGGAGATTCTATTTCTTCTATTAGTAAGCGCTACGGATTGTCAAATATTTCTACATTGATTTCTGTAAATAATATCTCAAATGCAAAAGCTCTAAGAGTTGGGCAAAAAATCAAGATTCCTTCAATAGACGGAATTATTCACACAGTTGCTTCTGGGGAAACTTTAGAATCAATTTCTGTAAAATATAAAAGTGATGTTTCTACAATTTTGGATGTAAATGATTTATCAAGTAGTGATTTACACAAAGGGGAACGACTTTTTATTCCGGGAAAAGCTTTGGATCAAGCTACTCTAAAAAAAGCACTTGGAGAACTTTTTATCAAGCCACTTTCTGGAAATTATAGATTTACTTCTGCATACGGATATAGAGCAGATCCTTTTACAGGCGTTAGAAGTTTTCACACAGGTATTGACTTGGCTATTGCAACTGGTACACCAATTTTAGCATCTATGGACGGTAAAATTGCTACTGCTGGTTGGAACAATGTTTATGGAAATTACGTGATTATCACTCACGACAACGGATATCAAACTTTGTATGCCCACATGCAAAAATATATTGTAGTAACTGGACAAAAAGTTGCACAAGGTTCAACAATTGGTTACGTTGGA
>JAZQUR010000104.1:0-16941 GCA_045631425.1 Treponemataceae bacterium
GGGGTTTTAGGGGGAAGGGAAACTAATGACTCGAAAAAAGGAGTTTCCCTTCCCCCTAAAAGTTTACCAGCTTTTCAAAGCTGACTCCTCCCAAAGTATTGGGAATAAATTTGATTATTATAAAATTCTAATTGTTTTATAACATTTTCAAAAATGTTTGACATTTTTCCCTCATTATCTTGTATGCCATAATTAAATGAGCTAAAATATACATATGACTAAAAGAAACAAAATAATATTAGTTGCACTTTGCATTTTTGCAGCTCTTGTAGTTTTTATTGCACCAGCTGCTTGTGCTTCAAAAGTGGAAACTACAGACAAAACAGAATTACAAAAACTTCAAGAATCAAAACAATATCTTGAATTGATAAATGCGGTATACAATTACGTTTTACAAAATTATGTTGACGATGTTGATCCAGAAACACTTTACCGTGGTGCCATGGAAGGTATCTTAAACTCTTTGGATGATCCATACACAACATATTTGGACTTGTCTCAACAACGTAGCATTTCAGACACAACAGAAGGCCAGTTTGGTGGCGTTGGGCTTACAATCACAAAAACTGATTACATCGAAGTTACAAATCCTTTGGAAGGAACTCCGGGATGGAAAGCTGGCGTTCAAATCGGCGACAAAATCATCAAAATTGGCGATGTTGATACAAAGGACTTAATTCTAGAAGATGCTGTTTCACTTTTGCGAGGGGACCCGGGAACTGATGTAGAAATCACTGTTCGTCGCGGTGATTCTATGGAATTTAACGTGGTTTTAACTCGTGCTTTGATTGAAGTGCCAACTGTAAAATCTGGCTACATCGAAGAAGCACCGGGAAAAACAGCTTTTATCAGAATTATTGAATTTACACCATTAACAGCTAGTAGAGTTCAAGAATCTCTAGATTATTTTATGGAAACAGGCTTTACATCACTAATTATCGATTTACGGGATAATCCAGGGGGAGTACTTTCTGGGGTTGAAGAAGTTGCAGATAAATTTATTGATGAGGGTGTAATTGTTTCAACTCGTGGACGAAAATCTTATTATTCAGATGCATTTTATGCTAGCCCAAAAAACACAACAATGCCAAAAAATATTCCGATTGTAGTGTTGATAAATGCCGGTTCGGCTTCTGCAGCTGAAATTTTGGCTGGAGCACTAAAGGATACACAAGCTGCTTATCTTGTGGGAACAAATACTTATGGAAAAGGCTCTGTTCAAGAACCTCGTGGACTTCCTTACGAAGATGGTATGAAAATCACTATTGCAAAATATTACACTCCATCTGGGGCAAATATCGACAAAATCGGAATTCCACCAGACGAAGAAGTAAAACTTCCAGGTGTTTCTGAAGAAGAGCAACAAATCTACGTTGATTTAATGAACAGCAACAAGATTTATGATTTTGCAAATGAGCATGAAAATGTTACAGAAGCAGAAATCAGTAAGTTTGCTGAAGAACTTTACAAAGATTATCCACTTGATAAACAAGTTTTGCGCCGACTAGTTAGAATTTACTCAGTTACTGGGGAAATTTTCTATGATTTGGATTACGATACCCAACTTCAACGTGCTATCGAAATCGTAAATAGCAAAGATTTTTACGACTTGCTAAAAAATACAAAAACCTTAAAAGAAATCGAAGAAGAAAAAGCTTTGGAAGAATCTGAAGCTGAAAATAGCGAAAACTAATGAGACAATTTATCTTTAATGGGAAAACAGAAAAAAACGGCTCGATTGTTGTATCTGGAAAAGATTACAAATATTTGATGAATGTTTTGCGGCTAAAAATCAATGACAAAATTGATGTTCGGCTAAAAAACGGAAATCTCGAGTTGATGGAAATCATTCGCTGTGACGGAAAAACCACTTTGCTTAAGCCAATCCCTCGAGAAAACTCGGCAGTAACTCAGGGCGTTTCCGCTTTCGACCTTTCCCATGAGTCAAATTTTGCCACACAAAGAGAATTCTGGCTTTTTCAGTTTATGCCAAAGCCTCAAAAAATGGATTTAATTATTCGTCAGGCAACAGAATGTGGTGTGGCAGTAATTGTTCCCATTGTAAGTGAGTTTTCTGTAAGCCAAGAAGGCAAAGGCCGTCTTGAACGCTGGGAAAGGATTGTAAAAGAAGCTCGGCAACAATGCGGCTCTCCTGTAGCAACCCGAGTTTTGGAACCTGTTTCAGTGGAGGAAGCTGAAAATCTCTGGAGTGACATAACCCAAGAAAAACGGGCTTTTATCTTGCACGAAGATCCAGAAAAAGGAGTTTCTCTTTTAGATGGAGTTTTTTCCGAAAATAAGATATTATCCAAAGACGTGAAAAAAATTGCTCTTGCAGTTGGATGTGAAGGTGGTTTTTCTAGCAAAGAATTTGATGTACTAAATCAAGTTGGATTTTTACCTTTGCATTTTAATACAAATGTTTTACGTGCAGAAACTGCTGCATTATATGGACTTGCAGTTTTGCAACAAAGTTTTGAAATGTTTTGCAAATAAAAAAAGGAAGCATTATGGACAAGTTATTAGAAAGAATTGAATTATTAGGAGTTCCGGTAGACGTTGTAAAACCAGAAAACATGGAAAAAGTGTTATTTTCACTTCATGAACAAGCTGGAATCAAACAAATTGTTTTTATCACTGTTTGGGATTTGCTCAAAGCTAAAAGAAATGCAACATATATGAACTGTCTAAAAAATGCAGCTTTAGTTTTGCCAACATCAAAAAGCTTGGTAAAAGGTGCAAAATTCCTAAAATTGCCAGTTCCAGAAAGATATAATCCATTTACAACAATTATTTCTCTAATGACATTTTTAGAAACACGATATAAGTCTTTGTATCTTCTTGGTGGCCACAAAGGCTCTCTAATGGATTCTGAAAAAAATATCCGTTCTACATATCCGGGATTGCAAATTGTTGGTCGTTATGTGGGATATTTTCCAAAATCCGTGGAAAAAGATGTTGTATCAGCAATTTATAAAGCAAATCCATCTTTAGTTTTAGTAAGCGAAGGAATAAAAAAAGGTGAAAAATGGATTTACGACAGACGAAATCAATTTGGTTCAAGTATTTTCATTTATAACAAAGATATTTTAAATATTTTCTCATTACGAAAAAAACGAGTGCCAAAAGAAACATTCCAAAAAGGAAACGAAATTTGGTACGAAATTTTTCATAATCCTGTAAAGATTTTCCTAGTATTCCCATTTATTTGGTATAAAATTTTGTTAATTTGTAACCGACTTTTTAAAAAGAATAAGTAACACTGCGATTACTATTCTTTAAACATCTCTACTTTTCGTAGTGCTACTGTTTGAAAAAACTTTGTTTTGGGGGCACTATGAAAGGTGAAAAAATTGATTGTTTAGTTTACTCGGTATCAAATTCTTGCACTGTTTTTTGTTCGTTTTTGGAAAATAGGTCTATTTCCTTCCTTGTAAAAACTCAGTTTGATGAAGCAGATTTTTTTGATGATGTAAAAATCATTTTTGTAGATTTTTCATTTTTATGTGCCTTTGATTTTTCCATTATCGCTAAAATTCGGAAAAAGTTTTTATCATCAATTATTTATGTGATTTCTGACGAAGATTCAGCTTGTTTTGCTGTTCAAACTATGAAACTTGGGGCTGATGATTATTTGGTTTTGCCACTTAACGAAAATTTTTTTTACAAAAAAATAGAAAAACACTTATTATCATCTGCTGTAAATACAACTGAAGATTTAATCCCTGAATTTATAGGAAAAAATCCCAAAATCCTTGATATGAAAAAGCAAATTATCAAGTTTGCATCAACTGATTTGCCTGTTTTGATTTTGGGTGAAACTGGAACTGGGAAATCTTTTTTAGCAAAAATAATCCACAAATATTCTAAAATTGCTAAAAATCCTTTTTGTGAGGAAAATATGGCTGTAATTCCAGAATCTTTGGCAGAACCCTTGTTGTTTGGCGCAAAAAAAGGGATTTATACTGGTGCTGAAAATCATTTAGGATTGGTAGCGGCTGCAAATACGGGAACTTTATTTTTAGACGAAATTACAGAGGCTTCTATCGGAATTCAAGCAAAACTTTTGCGAGTGATTTCTGAAAAACTTTACAAGCCCTTAGGTGGAACAGTTGATAAAAAAGCGGATATTCGTTTGATAACTGCCTCCAATGCGAATTTGAAAAAATCCATAGAAAACAAAACTTTTCGAGAAGATTTATATTATCGCATAAACGCTTTAACTATAAAACTCCCTTCATTATCAGAAAGAAAAGATGACATTCCATTATTAATTCAGTATTTTGTAGAAAAGTACAAAAAAGAAATAACTTTTGATGCTATAAGGTTTCTTGAAAACTACGAATGTAAGGGAAATGTGCGAGAATTAGAATCAATATTAAGAAGAGCGAGTTATCTTTGTTCAAATAATACGATAAAAAAAGAAGATTTATTTTTTTGCTAAAATAGTGGCTTTTTTCTTTGTAATTTATACAAAATGTAGTACAATTAAAGATAGTAGTTATAAAATTACAAAGTAAAACGGTTTACTTATTCTAAATTGAGGTGCTATATGAAGTATACAGGAACAGCGATTCCTCTAGGTGCAATCAAAACAAAAAAAAGTGTTGGTTGTGGTGAATTTCAAGATTTGATTCCATTTGCGGATTTATGTAAAAAATCAGGTATAAAAATTATCCAACTTCTACCTGTAAATGATACTGGAACAGAAAGTTCTCCATATAGTGCATTGTCAGCATTTGCTTTACATCCTCTTTATGTAACATTGGAAAAACTTACTGAAGATGAGGCAATCGTTGCAAAAATCAAAAAACTTAGAAAAAAATATAAAGATTTTCAACGTTTTCCATACAAGGATTTACGCCAAGACAAGCTTGCTCTTTTGAGAGAAATCTTTGCATCAAAAAAAGATGAAATCGCCGCTTCTGGAGAAATTTCAGCATGGCTTTCTGAAAATCCTTGGGTAAAAGAATACGCTGTGTTCATGAACCTAAAAGACGACAATAACGAAGCATCTTACAAACAATGGCCAGAGTATAAAGATGTTGATGCAAAAAAAATCCAAGATCTTTGGGATTGTAAAGAAACAAAAGAAAAGCATTTATTCTTTGTATGGCTTCAATACAATCTAGATAAACAATTTGCAGAAGCAGCTGCTTATGTTCGTTCTCTCGGAATTATGCTAAAAGGCGACATCCCAATTATGATGAACGAGGACTCTACAGATGCTTGGGCAAACAAAGATTTCTTCAATGACAGTTTACGAGCAGGTTCTCCTGTTGATAACGAAAATCCTACTGGACAAAACTGGGGATTCCCAACATATAACTGGAAAAATTTGGAAAAAGCAGATTATTCTTGGTGGAAAAATCGCTTAATTTGTGCATCAAAATATTATGATATGTACAGAATTGACCACGTTCTAGGTTTCTTCCGAATTTGGGCAATTCCTCATGGAGAATGTACAGCTGTTTTAGGTCACACAGAACCATTTGAACCAATCACAAAAGATGAACTTTACGGACTTGGTTTCAATGACGACAGAATCAAATGGCTTTTAAAACCTCACGTAGAAACACGCACAATCGAAGAAGTAAACAACAACGATTACCTTGGAACTCACGGGCTTCTACAAAAAGTCATGGATAGAATTGGAAACGAAGAGCTTTGGTTATTCAAAGATTCTATCAAAACTGACCAAGATATTTGGGATTCTGATATTGAATCATACTACGTAAAAGAACGCTTAACACAAAAATGGCGTGATAGAATGCTTGTTGAAGTTGAAGGCGGATATTATCCAATTTGGACATACACAAAAACAACAGCATGGAATAGCTTGAATAACGAAGAAAAGTTCCGTTTTACAGAGCTACTTGCAAAGAAAAATGAAAAAATGGACAAACTTTGGGAACATCAAGCAAGAACAGTTTTGGGCGAATTAACATCAGCTACAAAAATGATTGCTTGTGCAGAAGACTTAGGTGCAAATATCGAATGTCTACCAGGTGTTCTTGGTGACTTGAACATTAACAGTTTGTGTGTTGTTCGTTGGAAGCGTGATTGGGAAAAACCTTCTCAACCATACTACGCTTTTGAGCACTACCCAGAAAAGAGTGTTGCAACTGCATCTGTACACGATTCTAGCACATTGAGAATTTGGTGGTGCACAGAAGGCGATGCACACGATTTCTTGCGTGCATTCCCAGCAGAAAATCCAAACATCAGAGTTGGTGAATACAATCCTGAAACTGCAAAATATATTTTGAAAAAGGTTGCAACTGCAAACAGTATGTTTGTTATCAACCCAATCCAAGATTTCTTAGGTCTTGTTGATAGATATTATGCAGAAGACATGGATTTAGAACGTGTAAATGTTCCTGGAAGTGTAAACGCATTTAACTGGACATACCGTTTGCCAGCAAATGTAGAAGATTTATTGAAAGATAAAGAACTAATCGCTGCAATTAAAGAAATTGCGAAAAGATAAAAGAAAGGAGAAATAAATGGAATTTCACATTTCAAAGAAAGTAAGAGATTTGTGCAACTTTGATGAAAGTTTGTTTTCATTTAACGGAAACGTAATTTTCACAAATTTTAAAGCTGTAAGAACTTTTGCTCAAAAAATAAATTCCACAATGAATCCTGTTTTAGAATCAAACAAGATGATAAAAGCAGGTCAGCTAAATGCAATGGGTTTGATTGATGAAATCTTCCACTATGTTTGTAAAGAATTCAGAAAATCAGAAAATCCAAATGCTTTTGTGGAACTTTATGAAACATTAGAAGCAAAACTTGGAAAAGAAGCGTTAAATCAAATTTTAGTTGATTTCAACACAGAATTCCCACCTGTAGCTGTTTATCAAGGTAAGATTTCTATTGAAGAATATCTAAAACAAAGCACAGACGGAATTGATAACAAAGTTTCTACAATCGAAGAAATGATGTTGCTTTGTCTTGCAAACGAAAACCCTGCTTTTGCACCATTCAAAATCCTTTTTGATGATGAAAATCTTCAAAAAAATAAAAATTACTACAAAGCTTGGGCAGAAATCCAAAAATTCTTTAAGACACAACCTCTTTTTGGGCCTTTCAAAAACGACCTTGTTACAATGCTTAGAGAACCAAGCGTTTTCTCTCCACACAGCCTAAAAGGTCAGCTTGATTATATACGTCAACACTGGGCAACTTTACTTGGTGAATGGATTTTAAGACTTCTTTCTAGTATGGATATGATTTCTGAGGAAGAAAAACCAGGTTGGTCTGGACATTTCTCTGGACCACCACCAATGGATCCATACAATTTCTCAAGCGATTCTTTGATGAAAGAATACGAACGCTTCAGTCCAGACCGCGAATGGATGCCTCGTGTTGTTTTGATGGCAAAAACTGTTTTGGTTTGGCTTGATCAACTTCGTAAAAAATACAAAAAAGACATTTATCGCCTAGACCAAATTCCAGATGAAGAACTTGATGCTCTTGCACAAGCTGGTTTCACAGGTCTATGGCTTATCGGGCTTTGGGAACGCTCTTGGGCAAGTAAACGTGTTAAACAAATCTGTGGTAATCCAGAAGCAGCTGCAAGTGCTTACAGTTTGCACGATTATGATATTGCCGCAGAACTTGGTGGATGGCCAGCACTAGAAGATTTACGCCGTCGTTGTTGGTACCGTGGAATTCGCTTGGCATCTGACATGGTTCCAAATCACACTGGTATGGACTCAAAATGGATTGCAGAACGTCCAGATTTATTTGTTCAAACAAGAGATTGTCCATTCCCAAGTTACACATTCAATGGTGAAAATCTTTCTATTGATAACAGAATTTCTGTTTATCTTGAAGATCACTATTATTCAAAAAATGACTGTGCTGTTGTTTACAAACGTGTTGATAACGCAACTGGTGATGTTCGTTATATTTACCACGGAAATGACGGAACAGGAATGCCTTGGAACGATACAGCTCAGATTGACTTCTTAAATCCAGAAGCAAGGGAAGAAGTTATTCAAAAAATTATGCACGTTGCAAGAAACTTCCCAATTATCCGTTTCGACGCAGCTATGGTTTTGGCTAAAAAACACATCAAACGTCTATGGTATCCAGAACCAGGTCAAGGTGGAGATATTGCAAGTAGAGCTGAACACGCTATGTTTGCAAAAGACTTTGAAGAAAGAATTCCAAACGAATTCTGGCGTGAAGTTGTTGACCGCTGTGCCGCT
Organism: Treponemataceae bacterium; assembly: GCA_045631425.1. Lineage (GTDB taxonomy): Bacteria > Spirochaetota > Spirochaetia > Treponematales > Treponemataceae > Treponema_I. The sequence goes on from JAZQUR010000104.1 coordinate 8,220, forward strand.
GAAGTTCCAGACACATTGTTGTTGGCAGAAGCTTTCTGGATGATGGAAGGATACTTTGTTCGTACACTTGGTATGCACCGTGTTTACAACAGTGCATTTATGAATATGCTAAAACGGGAAGAAAACCAAAAATATCGTGATACTGTAAAGAATACAATCGAATTCGAGCCACAAATCTTGAAACGCTATGTAAACTTTATGAACAACCCAGACGAAGAAACAGCTGTTGCACAGTTCGGACGGGGCGACAAATATTTTGGTGTTTGTACATTGATGGTAACAATGCCTGGTCTTCCAATGTTTGGTCATGGTCAGCTTGAAGGCTTTGAAGAAAAATACGGAATGGAATACACAAAAGCCTACAAAGATGAAACTCCAGACTATGGCTTAATGGAAAGACACAAGCACGATATCTTCCCATTGATGAAAAAACGCTATTTATTCAGTGGAGTTGAAGACTTCTTCTTCTATGATGTTTGGAATAATGGCAGCGTAAACGAAAACGTATTTGCATACAGTAACCGCTACGGTGATGAAAGAGCTATCGTTTTCTACAACAACGTATACAATCAAGCAAATGGTTGGATTCAAACATCTTGTAGATATGCTGTAAAAGATGCAGACGGTAATGTTCATCAAGAAACAAAGAATTTGTGTGATGCTTTAGGACTGTCTACAGAGCCAAATACATACTTAATTTTCCGTGAACACAGAACAGAAAAATGGTATATTCGTCGTATTTCTGAAATCCGTGAAAAAGGAATGTTCTTAAGCCTAAATGGTTTTGAATATCAAGTTTTAATGGATATGTCAGAAGTAAAAGACGATGCAACTGGAAAATATGGAATCCTTTGCGATACATTAAATGGTGCAGGAGTTCCTGATATTGAACAAGCATTAAACGAAATCTTCCTAAAAGACTTGTATAAATCACTTTCTGATTTTGCCACAAGAGATTTCTTTATTGATATGGTAAAAATCTGTAATGATGGTAAAAATATCACAAAAGTAATTGGAAAATACAAAGACGCTGGTATCAAATATTTTGAAACATTAGTTGACTTTGTAAATGGAAACTATGGAGCAGACTCTGTTCTAAGCAAAGATAGCAAAATTACAACAACTCCTGCTGAAAATGCATGGAAAGGACTTGTTAAGTTAATTAGTGATTTTGCAAAATTGGCTTCTGCTAATGATAAAGAAAAACTTGGAGAAAACAAAGATATCGCAAAACTTGTGGAATTTATTCAATCAGGATTTGATGCAAATAATCTACAAAAAGCATGTTTTGTTGCTTATCTTGTTTGTTATTCAATCAAGGGAGTTTTCGGAAAAGAAGCTACTTCACGTGATGTTCAAAATCTAATCGGCTTATGGCACTTAGATAGAAAACTTAGAGATTTACTATCTGAATATGGTTATGATTCAAGAATGAGTTATGAAATTTTCAGAACTCTTTTAGAAACAACTGAACTTTGTGATAATACTTTTGGTAAGAAAACAGCAAAAGAATCTGCTTATAACTTTGTTAAAACAATTGTTGAAAATCCTCACAATAGCGTGATTTTGGGAATCAACAATTACGACAATATCTTGTGGTATAACAAAGAAAAAGCAGACTTTACTTTATGGATTTCTGCATTGCAATATGCAATTATTGCATTGAAAAAATCTGAAGTAAAAAATCTACTTGAAGTAAAAGATTTAATCAAAGATGCATCTGATAAATCTGAATACAAAGTAGAAAATCTAGTTGCTTCGTTAAAACCAGAAGAAAAAGCAAAAAAAACAACAGCTAAAAAAGCATCAAAAAAGAAATAGTTGATATTTAGCTGATAAAAGCAAAAGCCCCGAAATCGTGATGATTTTGGGGCTTTTTTTGTCTAAAAACTAATATCAGCAGGATAGATAAAAGTTTGGAAAATTCTATTTGTCGGAAGTTTGTCTTGAAATTAGGCCGGCGGCTTTGTTGAAGATTTTTTCGATGTACTGCGCCTCGCCTTCTGATAAAGCGGCTCTTGAAAAAACTGATGTCCAAAAGTTTTCCATTTCTGGACGACCTGTTACGCTGAAAAATCCGACTTTTTTCAAGTCATCTGTAAGGGATGTTACAGTTTTTGACAATCTTTCAAGGGTAATCGGGGTGTAGCCAGTTATGTTTGGGACTTTAATTTTCTTGTAAAGTTCGTAGCAAATTATTTGTACGGCGTGAGAAAGATTTAGAGAACCGAATTCTTCATCAGTTGGGATTTTTATACCAACAGTACAGTTTTCAAGCTCTTCATCAGTTAAGCCAGTTCGTTCGTTGCCAAAGATAACAGCAAGTTTTCCAGACTCAATATCACTTACTTTGTTGCAAAACTCGTCTGGAGTTAAAAGCCATTCTTTGCGTTTTTTTCCCCGACGGCGAGTTGTTCCAGCTGAAATATAGCAATCTTTTGTGGCTTCTGTAATAGAATCGTAGAAAACAGTATTTTCCCAAATAGGTAAGGCGTGAATTGCTAAAATCCTAACTTTTTCTTCATCGTAGTCAGATTTTTTCCCCACGATTCTAAGGTTTTTTATCCCCATGTTTGCCATGGCTCTACAGGCAGAGCCAATATTTCGGCTTTCATCAGGATGGCACAAAACAATACAAATATCATCTAAAATCATTTTTATGCCTAGTTTATCTGTAAAGTGTTACAATTTCTGTTCCAGATTTATGTCTGTATTTTAGGAACAGAGTTTTTGTTTTTGAATCGTAAACGTATCCAGATGAATTGTAAGTTTCAAATCTGTGGTCAGTTCTAAATGAAAGTCCATAAATTTCGATAGATTCAAAAGGTTCTACTCCGTTGATGATTACGTAGTGTGAATCACCTTGTGGAAAGTCTAGGGAAATTGTGGATGTGTTTGCTTCATCTGTTGTCATTGTCATTGATTGTGCAGATGTCCAAGCCCAAACTGGAGTTGCATTTGATTCGTCTAAGATAACAACGTGTGGATAGAACTTGTTGTTACGTTCTGCAACTGAATACAATGTTGCTAATGTTTCAACATCACTTGAATCGATTTTTGCAACACCTGCGTTAAACATTAGGCGACCAACAGCTGAAATATCAGTATTTCCGATGATTTCTGCATAGCGAATTAAAGCGTCACCTGTCTTTGCGTAATCTAAGGCTGAGAATTCACCTTCTTCAGTGCCAAAAGTAAAGATTTCATTTTTTGCAGAACAGTGTTCTTCTAGGATTGCTAGAGCTTTTTGAGCTGGAACTTGAAGTACTTCTGCTTTTTTAACAGAAAGTGGATACAAATCAGCATAAAGTTTGATAATTCCACTTGCTTGGAGAGCTGTAGGTTCTGTTACGTTTTGTGTTAATAATGACAAATATTTTACAGCTTCACTTGTAGAACGGGTTTGGATATACATACTAAATGCATCAAACTCGAAAACACTAGGATTATTATTTTCAAGGGAATAATTCATTCTGTATGCAATATTTTCATTTTGCATTACCAAAGTTTTGTTCATATCCACGAGGTTATTAAAATATGGTGCAGAAAGATATGAACGACGTGCAATAGTTTTTGCTGCAGCTGGAACAGTTTCTATAGCTTGTGTAAATTTCCCTTGGAAAGCCATTTCTGCTACATAAGCTGTAATTGCAACTTCTGAAGCTGATTCTGGAATTCCGTTTTTGAAAAGTACAGATGATTTGATTTTTTCAACAGATGCTTTGTAGTTTTCTTCTGAAGATAAAGCGAGTGCTTTTGCATCAGAGAATGTAAATGGCTTGTCTTTTGTGAAAACATCATAAGTTGCAATAGAATTGCGATTTGAGAAATACAAATATTGGGTATCAACTTGTGGAACAGAGAATTCGTATTGCTCAGTTTTTGTGGTTAAGAGTAGAGAATCATCTTTTTGATCTGAAAGTGTGTACGAACCGTTTAATTTGAAAGGAATAACGATTCCAGAAACTTTCTTAGGCAAAACAGTTTTGATTGAAACAGGTGTTAATTGTTCTGGAGAAGGATAAGAGAAAACAAGTTGGATATCATTTTTGAAAACCAAATTAAATGATGTTTCAGAAAGTTGATTCCATTCGATTAATTCAAGAGGAGTTTTCTCTGTATTGTTGATATATGCAAGATTATCATAATCTGAAAAAACTTTTATCCCGCCAAAATTAACTGAAAAGTTATTTTTTAGTGTGGAAGTGTTGTCTTCATTTGTAGTTTCAGATAAAATTAATCTAATCAAACCAAATGTTTTAGAAATTACAGATTCATTTCTAAATTGTATTACAAAAATGCCGAAAATAATGGCTGAGTAAAGGATTGTTAATCCCAATAATTTTCTAATTGGATGCTTGCTCATTTGTTATATTTTAGCTAATGCAAGCGACAAAATCAATATAGGCGGTAATAATGTTTACTAACAAAAAAAGTTTTAAGCGCAATTTTTGTGCAATTTCAAAAAAAACATCATTTTTATGTTTTAGTATTATCTTTATTTTTTCATTTTTAATTTTTTCTTGTGAGTCAACTGAAACAGAATCAACAGAAACTGTGAAAGTTGTTGAACCTGCTAAAAAGCAAAAAAAGCAACTAACCGAAGAAGAAAAACTAAATCTGTTTTTAGAAGAGTTTTATACAAAACTTTCAAATGCATTAAACTCTGGTTCAATAGATGATGCTCTTGCATTGTACGATGAAATTCCAGAACAATATGCAAATAACTATGATTTAGCTTATATCAAAGCATCTTTGTTGATTTCAAAGCAAGATTATGCATTTGCAAAAGAAATCGCAAATCAACTATTAGAACTAAATCCTGATAATACAGAAATTTTAATGCTTTTGTCTGTGATTGCAAAAGGAAGTGGTGATAAAGCTGGAAAGACAGCAATTTTACAGCAAATTTTGGCAAAAGAACCATATCACGCTGGGGCAAACACAGAACTTGGTCACGAACAAATGCTTAAAGCAAACTACAAACTTGCAAATCGCTACTATTTGACAGCTCTTGCTGGTGAATCTACAAATTTGGACGCACTTGCTGGATATGGACAAAGTTCTTATTATCTTGGAAATATTGATGATGCAAAAAACACATTTTGGAAGATGGTTGAAATCGACGAAACAAATGCTTTTGCCTGGGCTTATCTTGGAAAACTTGAAGCAGAAACTCCAAATTATACAAAATCTTTAGAATATGTTCTAAAAGCAATTCAATATGAATCAGATTATTATGATTATTGGCTTGATTGCGGAACTTATTATCACAATTTAGGGAACAATTTAGAAGCTGAAAAAGCTTGGACAAAAGCTATCGAACTCCGACCTGATTATTTCTTGGGCTATGTTTATCGTGGTGGATTGTATGATGAACAAGAAATGGTGGAAAAAGCTTACGCTGATTATAAAATGGTAAATCAACTTTATCCAGAGTATTATTATGCTTTTGAATCTTTGGGTATTTTAGCTTGGGGAACTGGGGATTATGCTGCATCTCGAGAAGGTTTCCAAAAAGCTTACGAAGTATATCCTGCAAGTACAAGTTATCCTATGATAATTGCTGCTTCTTATTACATGGAAGCTTATGAAAAGCAAGGAACTCCAGAAGAAGCTGCTCTAAAAAAAGCAGGGAAAGATTATTTGTCAAAAGTGGTGCTAAAAAAACTTGATAAAAGCTCTATAGACTATGCCATTGCACGTTTATTTTACGATAATGTTCAACCAGCTTCTGTAGCACAAAAAATTGAAAAAGAAACAAGTTTAAACAAAAAGGGAAGATACTTGTTTTATCTAGCTTTGTATTATCAAACTAGAGGTAATGACAATATAGCACAAAAGTATTATATTAATGTGCAAGAAATGCAGTCACCAACCTTTTTTGAATATAGACTTAACGATTGGGCTATTGAAAAATACAAGGCTGCTGGAATTCAATTTTAGGATAAATAAATGTCTCAAACAGAAAAAAGACTTAATTTGAATGGTCGAGAAATTATTTTGGTGGGAACAGCCCACATTTCAAAAGAAAGTATAGATCAATCTGTGGAAGTGATTCGTTCAGAAATGCCTGATTGCGTAGCCATTGAGCTAGATGAAGGTCGTTACGAATCCATGAAAAATCCAGAATCTTGGAAAAATCTTGATATTGTGCAAGTTTTGAAAGAAGGCAAAGGCTTCGTTTTGTTGGCAAATCTTGTTCTATCATCTTTTCAAAAGCGTATGGGCGCAGATGTTGGGGTGAAACCTGGTGATGAAATGAGAGCTGCCATTGCTGTGGCTGAAGAGTTAAATATCCCTTGTGAAATGGTTGACCGCCCAATTCAGACAACGCTTCGTCGTGCTTGGGGTAAAAACAATCTTTGGGGAAAATGCAAACTTCTTGCAACATTGATATCAACAGCATTTACAAAAGAAGAAGTTTCTCCAGAGGAAATTGAGCAGTTAAAGAATTCCAACGAAATGGATTCTATGATGGCTGAACTTGCTGAATATCTTCCAACTGTAAAAGAAGTTTTAATTGATGAACGTGACCAATATCTAGCTGCATCAATTTGGAAAGCAAAGGGCAACAAGATTGTAGCAGTTTTAGGTGCGGGGCATCTTCCAGGTGTTGTAAAACATTTAGAAGCTCTTGCAAAAGGCGAAGAATCTGACGATGTTTCAGAGATTTCATCTTTGCCAAAGCCTGGAATCGGTGGAAAAATTGCTGGTTGGATTTTCCCAGTTGCCATTGTGGCTTTGCTTGTGGCTGGAATGTTTGTTGGTGGCGCTGAATATTCTTTACAAATGCTTGTTCAGTGGATTATTTGGAATGGTTCACTTTCTGCATTGGGCGCTTTACTAGCTTTGGGCCATCCATTAACAATTATCGTGGGATTTGTTGGGGCTCCAATCGCAACTCTAAATCCACTTTTGGGCGTTGGGCTTTTTACAGGACTTGTTCAAGCTTGGGTTAGAAAACCAAAAGTTCAAGATTTAGAAACTCTTAACGACGATGTTTCGACTTTTAAAGGATACTACAAAAACAGACTTTTGAAAGTTTTACTAGTTTTCTTTTTGTCATCAATTGGTGGCGTGATTGGAAACTTTATAGCAGTTCCAACAATGATTTCTGGATTGTTTTAGAGAAAGAAAAATTACGTCCTGTAATTTTTCTTTCTGCAAGAATTCCCTACGGTAATTCTTGCTTAGCTTTTATCGGGCGTCACTGCACGACCTGATGAAAAATAATTGCGCCGTATATAAAAAAGGGATTTTCCTAGAATGGAGAATCCCTTTTTTTTGGTGGTTGTAATTGAGACTTTGCTTTGTGCAAAATTTTTTACATTATTGTGGAAAATCTTTTGCAAGTTGTTGGATAGTCGCAAGGGGTAAGCCTGTTCCTTTCGCGATTTCTTCGATTTGTAATCCCATTGAAAGAAAATTTTTCGCTGTTTCAATAGCTTCTTGTTGAATTCCCTGTGAAATACCATCGTCGAAGGCTTCTTGACGTTGTGCGGCTATATCTTCGTCATAATTGTATTCACCCCATAACATGTTTGACACCTTCTAATTATTTTGCAAAGATTGAATAACATCTACTGATAGCCCAGTTAATTTTACTATTTCTTCAGTTTTTAAATGCATAGCTATTGCATTTTTCGCTGTTTCAATAGCTTTTTGTTGAATTCCCTGTGAAATACCATCGTCGAAGGCTTCTTGGCGTTGGGCTGCTATATCTTCGTCGTAATTGTATTCACCCCATAACATATTTGACACCTCCGTAGTTTTCCGATTTAAGTAATTGGGCATCACGTTTTCCTTGATTGCCAACTGTATTGCCGGTGTAAAAGTCTCTGGATTTTTTGGGTCGTAATGTGTCCTCATAATTTCTACAAATCGATTGTACTCTTGAATGGGTTTACAATCTAGAAATCCAGAAATCTCTTTATACTTTATAATATTAAATACTTTAACGATTATTTCAAGGGTTTTTTCTTCTTTTTTGTGAAGAAAGGAATCTGAAAGTCGCATTGTAGAAACAGCTGGAAAGTTTTCTGTTCCATTGTAAATAACATAAAACTCAGGAGTCGGAATCTGCACAGCGTTTTTGTAATATCGCTTGGGAGTTGGGACGTAGGCTTCGTACAATCTTGAAACATAGCTTAAAAGTCGTAGGGGCATGTTAAAATTGATTGTGGATTGATGTTCGATTAAAACAAAAAGTTTTCCGTTTACCATTTTGCAAATATCATTTCGAAAATCGTGATAAATTGTGTTATCAATTTCTTTTCGCTCAAAGTGTAGGTCTTCTAATTTCAAATTTGTTTGATGGATAGCGTTGTAAAGGGCTAGAAAGTTTTCTTGTCCAACTTCTTCGTCTTTGTCAAAATAATCTACAAATACAGAATCTTTGTAGTTTCGGTTACTCATAAAAAATCCTCCGTTTTTGTGGTTCCCTATAATATTATTGTTTTGATGAATCACAAATTTGCAATTTTTCGGAGAAAAAAGTTGGATTTTTTTTGTCATAGGCAGAAATCTGTAAAAATTAAAGAATTTTTCACAGATTTTCCACGATGAGAGGGGGTATTTTAAAAATCTTGCAAAATACACTTTTACTGATTTAATATAAACTATTAAATCAAACCCTTGACAGAGAGAGATAGAATGAGCAACATTCAACATTCAACATTCAACATTCAACATTCAACATTCAACATTCAACATTCAACAT
>JAZQUR010000105.1:0-79165 GCA_045631425.1 Treponemataceae bacterium
GGGCGAAGCCTCGCCCCTGGGCTCAACCTCGATTTTTTCAAAATCAAGTTTTCGCCACACCCCACTCTAGCGGGGTACCTTTTTCCCAAAGAGACCCCGCAACGCCCCAGAAAAGTGTAAATTTTACCCACAAATTCACACAAAAAAGTGTGAATTTTGATTGTATTTTTACACTTTTTAGGTATAATTAAATTATGAAGCGAAAGATTATAAATCAGTTGATTGAATGGAAAAATTTCTCAGAACGAAAACCTTTAATTTTGCAAGGAGCAAGACAAATTGGGAAAACCTACATTGTAAATGAATTTGCAGCAACCCAATATCAAAACTATGTTTATTGCAATTTTGAAAAAGAAACTGAACTTGCTTCATTTTTTGAAAACCTTTCACCAAGGTCAATTATAAAAAATCTTTCAGCATATAAAAGAAAAGAAATTATTCCAGAAAAAACTCTTATCATTTTTGATGAAGTCCAAGCATGTCCAGAAGCAATTACATCCCTAAAGTATTTCAACGAAGAAGCAAACGAATATCACATAATCGCCCTGGGTTCATTGCTTGGAGTTTCTGTAAATAGAGGGCTCTCTTCTTTTCCAGTTGGAAAAATTCAATTTATAAATATGTTTCCCATGGATTTTGAAGAATATCTTCTAGCAAAGGGCGAAAGTTTTTTAATCGAAAAAATTTATAAATGCTATAAAGACAATTCCTCAATGGAAGATGCTTTCCATAATCGTTTGATGGAATATTACAAAGAATATCTTTTTGTGGGTGGAATGCCAGCTGTTGTAGAAAACTTTATAAAAACCAAAAACGCTGATTATTCTAATATTTTAAAAAGTGATATTTTAGATTCTTACCAAAATGATATGGGAAAATACAACAAACAAAGTGAAATTCCCAAAACAAAAATTGTATACAAAAATATCAGTACACAACTAGCAAAGGAAAACAAAAAATTTCTATATCGACAAATTAAATCTGGTGGAAGAGCAAGTGAATTTGAAAATTCCATCGAATGGCTTTGTCTTGCAGGAATTGCTAGTCAGGTTTTTAGGTTAGAACATATTTCTTTGCCTTTGGAAGCAAATCGTTCTATGACTGATTTTAAATTTTATATGAATGATACAGGGCTTTGCTGTTCACAACAAAAACTTTTATTTGAAGATATCGCCTTTGAAAATTCAATGTTAAATGATTTTAAAGGTGGGCTTACAGAAAATTACGTTTTTACACAACTAAAAGCAAAAAATATAGATTTATACTATTGGACAAATGAAAATCAAGCTGAAATCGATTTTATTGCAAGAATCGGCAGAGACATTATTCCAATCGAAGTTAAAGCAAGTGATAATATCCGCTCAAAAAGCCTTACGGTCTTTATGAAAAAATATAATCCACCTTACGCCATTAGAATTTCTGCAAAAAACTTTGGTTTTGAAAATGGAATAAAATCTGTTCCTTTGTATGCAGTTTTTTGCATTTGAACACTTACAAAAACTTGTTGAACTTTAAAAATAAGATTTAGTTGTAAAAGAAACAAAGAGCCCTGCCAGGTTTTCAAATCTAGCAGGGCTTTTTGTTGTGGATAGGGAAGGGGACAATGGTGAATTGTCCCCTAGATGAGTTTTATTTATTCTTGTTTTGTCCAGTAATATTCATAATTTTGTACTAGAAGAGCGGCATTGTCTGAAGGATTAGTTAGCTCAAACTGTTTTTGTTCTCCAGAATTTGGATCTGTAGCATACCAACCATCTGGATCTTCAAAGACTACCTCTGTAAGATTTTCACAATCATTAAAAGCCCCATAATCAATTTCTGTTACACTTGCTGGAATAGTTACTGATTCTAAGTTTGGACAATATCCAAAAGCCCGTTCTCCAATCGTTGTAATATTTTCTGGGAGATAAAGATTTCCACTAGCAGAAGGATATGCTATTAATTCTGTTTTGTCTTTATTGTAAAGAACACCATTTTCAGAACTGTAGTTTTCATTTTCGTCTGCTACAATAATTTGAAGATTTGGACAATCATAAAAATCACCCTCAATAAGAGTTACACTAGCAGGGATTTCGAGGCTTACTATATTTTTACAATTTTTAATTGCTTCTCTCTCAATTGTTTTAACACCTTCTGGAATTACTAAACTCTCTAAGTTACAGCTTCTAAAAGCAGCTCGTCCAATAGTTGTAACATTACTTGGAATTGTAACATCACCATTTGCGGACGGCCAGGAATGTAAAACTGTTTTATCATAATTATAAAGAATTCCACCCTCTGCCGAATAAGAAGTATTTTCACTTGAAACTTGTATATCCATTAAATTGTAACAACCTTGAAAAGCAGAAAACCATATGTCTGTAACACTAGCTGGAATCACTATCTGCTTTAAAGCCGTACCAAAAAATGCCCAACTTTCAATAGTTTCAACAGTTGAAGGAATTGTTACTGATTGTAAGTTTTCACACAATACAAAAGTATGAGGCTTAAGTTCAGAAACGCTACCAAGACTATGCACAGTTTTTAATTGAGGACATTGAGCAAATGCACCCCAACCAAAATCTATTACGCTATCTGGAAGTGTAATTTCTACTAGACTATTGTTATACGCAAATGCATTTTGGAGAAACCATGTTAATCCCTCTGTGCCACTCAAATCCAAAAGAATTTGTGCAAATTGATTTTCCTTTAAAGCATTTCCAATTTGTGAAATAATTTCATAATCGCAATTTCCTGTTACCACAACACGATTTCTTCCGCTTAAACTACGAATTTTATCGGCAGCTTCACTGGCTTCTACAGAAATCTCTGTTACAGGAATTTCTGGAACTTCTTGATATTCACCTGTGCATGTAAGCTCAGCATTGTACAAGTATGAGTTACCATCTTCAATAATATCTATTGCATCCCACATTTCTTGAGTTCCAGTGTAGGTTACATAACGTAAGTTTTCACATCCATTAAAAGCCCAACCTTCAATGCTTGTTACAGTTGCTGGGATTGTTACTGATGTTAGGTTTTGACTCCATGCAAACATAGTTTGTGGGATTACTGAAACATTTGCAAGAATTTCCACAGTCTCTAGATTATGACACCTATGAAAACTTAATATTCCAATACTTGTAACAGAGGAAGGAATTGTGATGCTTTCTGCAAGACATCCTTCAAAAGCTTCTTTGGCTATACTTGTTACAGTATCAGAAACTTTTACATTTCCACTAGCTGAAGGATATGCAATCAATGTTGAACCATTAGCAGAATAAATCGCACCGTCTTCAACTATAAAATTATTTCCGTCAATTCGAATATCAGTTAATTTATGACAACATACAAAAGCTTTACTTCCAATACGTTGAACACTTGACGGAATTGTTATGCTTTTCAAATTATCACACGCACCAAAACACCCATCAGGGATAGTAGAAATATTTGCTCGAATTTCTACTGTTTCTAGAGAGTAACAACATTCAAAAGCATTCACTTCAATTTCTGTTACAGTTTCTGGAATTATCAAACTTGTTATGCGACTACCAGCAAAAGCGCTTGCTCCAATTCTACTAACAGAACCATCGATAGTAAGCTCACCACAAGCAGAAGGATATGCCACAATGCTGGTTCTATCTGTTGTATATATAACACCGTTTTCTGCTATAAAGTTTGCATTTCCCTCTTCGATTACTATATCTGTTAATTTTGAGCATCCTGCAAATGGCGCATTCATATATGTAACAGTTGCAGGGATTGTTAAAGATTGTAAGTTTTCACACCTATTAAAAGTATTATTCTGAAGTTCAGAAACGCTACCTAAACTGTGAACTATTTTTAGCGAACGACATTGATTAAATGCACCCCAACCAAATTCTGTTACGCTATCTGGAAGTGTAATTTCTACTAGACTATTGTTATACGCAAATGCTTCTTGTGGAATCGAAGTTAGCCCATCTACACCGCTTAAATCTAAAAGAATTTGTGCATTGTTATTTTCTTTTAAAGCATTTCCAATTGCTGAAACAGTTTCAGAATCAAAATCCCCTGTCACTTTCACTAGATTTCTTCCACGTAGGTTATAAATTGTGTTTGCGGCTTCACTGGCTTCTACAGAAATCTCTGTTACAGGGATTTCTGGAACTTCGGCAATATTTCCATAATTGATTGTTGCATTGATTAAACATTCATTATTATCACCTTTGGAAATCTTACTCCACAACTCTTCTGTTCCAGCATAATTAACAGTTGTAAGAGCTTCACATCCATTAAATGATTCAAAACCAATACTTGTAACCGTTACAGGAATTGTTATTGTCTCTAAACTTTTACACCAATTAAATGTTCGTTCTGATATTTGTGCTATTCCTTCTGGAATAACAATACTTTCAAGAGATATACATTCTTGAAAAGCTGCTGTATCTATCACTGTAACAGATGCAGGAATTTCTATATTTTTTACATTATACAAAGCGCCTAATGCCCAATTACTAGTTAATCCAGTTTTAGGTAAAATAATACCAAATAAGGCATTGTTAGCCGCTAATGCTTGATTTGGAATCTCAGTTAGTCCAGTTACATCGCCTAAATCCAAAATTATCTTTGCATTTGGATTTTCTTTTAAAGCAGCTCCCATTTTTATTACTAAATCTGAGCTACAATTTCCTTGCAATTTTACTAACTGTTCCATATCCCCATAGCAAGATTTTATAACATCACAAATGGTTTCTGCTGTTATATCCACAACTTTTGAAGACAAAATAAGTTCTTCATTTATTCCAGTAGAAAATGAAAAAGCATTATTTCCATTATACCAAACTACTGCTTTTCCATCTGGAGCATAAATTTCTGGGATTTCAGAAACTGGTATTAAATTTCCAGATTTTACTTCTATTTGCTTTGTTTGACCTTCCCAAGAGAAAGTAACCATATAGGATTTGTCTAAGGCAGTTAGATTAAATAAATTTGAACAACCTATAAGACCAAATGTAAAAATCATTAAACAAAATAAAATAATACTTTTTGTGGCATTTCGAGAAAACAAAATTCCGCCTCCATTTTTTACGGTTATATCTTAATATTGTAAAACGTCCATAAGAAAAAAACAATCAAAACAGAAAAATATGTCAAACATTTTTATGATTATAATATATTTTCCCAATACTTTGGGAGAAGTCAGCTTTGAAAAGCTGGTAAACTATTTAGGGGAGGAAAACCCACTCAGAGTCCGAAGGCCGTTGGCAAATTGCTACGAGTCTCGCAATTTGTCCTAAAACCCCACCATTTCTCGGCCACGGCTTAGGCAAATTGCTGCGAGTCTCGCAATTTGGCTAAGAACCCTCTTTATTTAAATTTTATTACTTTCATAAATAATATAAATCTTATATATGAAATTTTATTTTTTTATGTGCTGACATCAACTCAAGAAAATTTTCATAAAATAAAAAATCATGCTAGAATATTTATGAGAAAAGATTTTTATCTCAAAAGTAATGTTAATAAACTTTCTTATGGAGGAAATTTTGAAATCAATAAAAAAGCTCTGTTTTTCATTAATAATCCTATGTCTTGCAAATTCTATTTTTGCGGGAAATGCTTTTATCAGAAATCTTACAAAAGATTTAAACTCGGCAAGTAAAAAATTTCAAGGAGATGATTTATTTATCCAACAAAAAAAGATTTTTGATGATTTTATAAAAGCAAATAATTATCCCATTGTTGAAGACAAGGGCAAAGGTAAATACAAAATTACTTTTTTTTATTTTGAAAATGACTATAACAAATCAGAAATTCCAGCAATCACTATTTTTTGTGATAGCCACAGAGAAATTAACGGAACAGCATTAAAAAACATAAAAGGCACACCTGTTTTTTATAAAACTGTTACAATTCAAACAGATAAAAACTTTCTAACCTATATGATACGAAAAAACGGAGGCTCCCAAATGTCTGACCTTGCAAATGAATTAAAATATTGCGATAGAAAACAATCAAGTTATGTAAGACTAAATAATACAGTGGGCGGATTTCATACATTCAAATTTACAAGCAAATTTGAATTAATGGGAACCAGAGATATTTTTGTTTATCTTCCAGCTGAATATTTAAATACTGAATCTTCAAAAGAAAAACAATTTCCTGTTTTGTATATGCTAGACGGACAAAATGTTTGGGATAATAGCACCCTTCCTCACCAAGGCTGGAAAGTTGAAACTTCCATGGAAAAATTGGTTCAAGAAGGAAAAATTCAAAGTGCCATTATCGTGGGAATTTCAAACACAAGCAACCGCACAAAGGAATATGCCGGGTGGTGCAATGAACTTCCAGAAGGTGATGTTGTAACAAATCCTGTGGAATTCAAACAATATGCCAATGAACACCGCTTGATGATTATAGAAGAAATCATTCCATTAATCGAAGAAAAATATAATGTAATTTCTGATAGATCTGGTCGAGTAATCGCCGGAAGTAGTTACGGAGCTTTTTGCTCAGCATATTTTGTAGCTTCAAATCCAGAAGTTTTTTGCGGTGCAGGGCTGTTTTCAGGCGGAAGCACTGGCTATGAACAAATTATCGCTGAAGACGGATTTAATTTTACAGAAGAAAATAAAGTAAAAATATACGTTGATTGTGGCACTGGAGATTCCCTTGAAAAAATTCTTCTTCCAGGAACACAACAACTTAAAGAATATCTTTTAGAAAAAGGACTAAAACAAGCAGAAACCACAAAGGATGAAGGGGATTTTTTCTACCAAGAATGTGCTTTACATCCTCATAACGAAAATGCTTGGGCAAGAAGAATTCCAGACTTTTTAGAATTTATGTTTAAATAGTCCTATTTTTAATTGTTGTTAAAAGGGTAAACAAATCAACACTTTGTTTACCCTTTTTTTGAATAAAACTAAGTCCTTAATGCTAGATTTGATATTATCAATTTTCAAAAAATGTTTGACAAAAAACATTTAAAAAACCCAAAAAAAATTGTATAATAATAATTTATGCAAGATAAACCTCTAATTGTACAAAGTGATAAAACCCTACTCCTTGATGTTCATTCGCCGGTTGCAGACGAATGTCGAAATGCTCTTATCCCCTTTGCGGAACTTGAAAAATCCCCAGAGCATTTACACACCTATCGGCTCACACCTCTTTCCCTTTGGAATGCTGCCAGTTGCGGTTTTTCCACCCATGATGCAATTAAAGTTTTGCAAACTTATTCTCGTTATGACGTGCCTCAAGTTGTTACCGCTTGGATTGAGCAAGTTGGCTTGCGTTTTGGTAAACTTGTTATGGTGCCAGATTTCCTCCAAGAAAAATCTGATATTGAAACTGAAGAAGAGGCACTATTTTTAATCACCGAAAACGGAAATATTTACACAGAAATAAAATCAAACAAACTTTTATCAAAATATCTTATTCCTTATCCTATTGATGTGGAAAAATACAAGCAACTGAAATCTGATTTCTCCGCTGAAAATGTTTTTGGTTTTCGCCTTTCTTTAATGGACAGAGGAACTATCAAACAAGAGTTGTTAAAGTTAGGTTGGCCTGTAAAAGATGAAGTGCCACTCCGAGATGGTGAGCCCCTTGAAATCAATTTGCGAAAAGAAACAAGTCACGGGAAACCTCTTACAATCCGTGGATATCAACAAGAAGCTGCAAAGGCTTTAGTTGGTGACAAAGGACCTGGAACTGGTTTTGGAACAATAGTTTTGCCTTGTGGTGCTGGAAAAACTGTAGTTGGTATGACAATTATGTCAAAGCTTAAAACAAGCACACTAATCGTAACCACAAACATAAGCGCTGTTCATCAATGGATAGACGAACTTTTAGACAAAACTGACTTAACTCGTGATGATATTGCAGAATACACTGGTGAAAATAAAGAAATTAAGCCAGTAACTGTGGCAACTTATCAGGTATTGACATGGCGCCCAAACAAAGAGGGGGATTATCCTCACTTCAAACTATTCAAGGAACGAAACTGGGGACTTATCATTTATGATGAAGTTCACATGTTACCAGCGCCAGTTTTTAGAGTAACTGCAGAAATCCAAGCTATTCGACGAGTTGGGCTTACTGCAACTTTGGTTCGGGAAGATGGCTGTGAAGGTTATGTTTTTAGCCTTGTTGGACCAAAGCGCTACGATGTGCCTTGGAAAGAACTAGAAGTAAGCGGTTGGATTGCAGATGCAGAATGTATCGAACTTCGCGTAGATTTGCCAATGGAAAAGGAAATTGATTACGCTGTAGCAGATTCTCGGTCAAAACATCGAATCGCCTCTGAAAATCCTGAAAAAATCGAAATCGTAAAAGAACTTGTTTCTCGTTTCCCAGAAGATAAAATCTTGATAATCGGCCAATACATCGATCAGTTGCATCAAATCGCTGAAATGCTAAAAGTGCCAATTATCACCGGAAAAACAAAAAACTCAGAACGAGATGTTATTTATCAACAATTTAGAAATGGGGAAATCAGAGTTTTGGTGGTTTCAAAAGTTGCAAACTTCGCTATCGACTTACCAGACGCTTCCATGGCTATCCAAGTTTCTGGAACTTTCGGAAGCCGCCAAGAAGAAGCCCAGCGCCTAGGACGAATCTTGCGACCAAAAAACAGAAAAGCCCGATTTTTCACTCTCATAAGTCGCTCAACTGTAGAAGAAGAATTCGGCGCAAATCGTCAAAAATTCTTAGCAGAACAGGGCTACGAATACAAACTCGTTCGCTCTATCGACGAATATACAAATTGCATTGAGTGTTCCAGCAGTTTTGGAGGTTTATAATGACTTTTGAAAATGGTAGACAAGGGATAAATGTTGAAAACGTGATTTTGTGGCGAGAAAGCCTTTCCACGATGAAAGATAATCATTTTTTTGACTTGCTAAAAATGTATCTTGGGGAAATCAAAACTCCTTACAACAAGCAAAATCTCATAGAAAACCTAAGTTCGTTTTTACGCAAAGAGGAGACAAAGGAAAATATTATTTCTCTTCTTTCAAAGGATGATTTAGAACTTTTAACAGCCATTTATCTTATTCCAAAAGTTACTCAAAACAAGCTTATAGGCTTTTTTCCAACTAAACCAGTTCCAGAACTCTATGAACACCTAATGAATCTTGAAGAACGTCTGTTGATTTTTAGATTTAACGACAAAGATTCTGGGAAAAATCATTTTAAAATCAATCCGTTACTAGAACAAAGTCTAAAACCTTATCTTACAAAAGAAAAAATCATCAACTTTTCTATTGAATTTGATGAAAGTGATATTTCAAAATCTCAAGATGTTTTATCTCCTGAGGTAATTGCAAGTTTTACCGCTTTCGTTGTGGAAAATCCAGATTTAATGAAAGCAGATGGCAACTTTAAGAAAAAAATCGATACTCAGTTAAAAGAAATTTTCCCAACATTTTCAAATTTAGATTTTTTCAAAAAACTACTAGAAGCTTTTATCAATTTGAGCATATTCCGCCAAACTGATGAAGGGATTTTTATCCTTTTTGATAGATTAAAGGATTTTGCAAAACTCACAGAACAAGAGCAATACGTTTATTTGGCAGTGGCTTCTACAGGAAGATTTCCACGAGATGTAATACAAAAGCAAAGTCAACAATTTATCGAACTTCTCATGCAAATTGATGGCGCATGTTACACAAAAGAAAACCTTATCAAGCAAAGTTTTTTGATTAACGAACAAAAATCCTGTGGAGAAACAAGTCCAAAAACTTTGGGAAGATTTGCTTCGATTTTGAAAGAAGCTCAAAAGCAAAAAGAAAATGCTAACCCGCTTGGACAAAAACAAAAAAATGACGGGGCCTTCCCAATATCAGAACTTATAGACAACGCCTTGATTTTTGGACTTTTACATCATTGCAAAAATCACAAAACATTTGGGGAAGGATATGTAGTTGCAAAAATCAAGCAATCATCAGTTTTCAAAGCCTTAAACATCGATGGCGGATATGCAGTTTCTATCATGCCGGGATTGCCATTGCTAAAATTGATTCCATTTGCAAAATCTCTTGAAATCGTAAAATTGGACACTATTCTCCAAATGGAAATTTCCAAGAAATCAGTTTTGAACAGTTTTTCCCTTGGGGAAACTCCAGAAAGTTTGATTTTTCAGTTTTCAGACGTTTCAAATTATGATTTCCCTCAAAATATCAGATTTTCCATTGATGATTGGTTTGAAAGTTATAACTCAGGAAATCTTTTCTATGGCTACGTGTTAAAAATCTTGCCAGAAAAAGCGCCTTTGGTGGAAAAAAATCCTGTGTTGGAGCCTTACATCAAAATGACATTGGCTCCGGGAGTTTTTTTGCTGGATTTCGCAAGCAATGGTGAAGCAAGAGCTGTAATTCAAGAAGCTGGACTTGATTTTATCGGAGATGTGAAAAAATCAAAAGATGAAGTTTCTAGCATTCCATTTCCATCTATAAAAAGTCGAGGCCATTTTTCTGCTATAAATAGGGAAGCATCTTTGCCTTGTAAAAGTGATGCAGAGATTTCTATAGCAAAAGAAAAACTATATTCGGCTATAAGTTCAGGAAATTTTTCAAAAGAAGAGGAAGATGAACTTAAAAATCGAGTTTCTAGAGGTGTTCTCGTAAGTCCAGTTCAACTAAAAAATGTTTCCATTCGTCCAGAAAGAACAGAAGCCTTCGGAATGGATTATCCAGGAAAAGTGCGAGTCATGGAACACGCCTTGAATTGTGAAAACTTTGCAGAAATCACTTATGATAATTCGGTTTATTTTGGATTACCAACCAAACTGGAAAAAACTGCTGGGGACAGTTTCGTAACTTTGATTTTGGAACCAAGCAAGGAAGAAAAGCAGTTTTCTATCGGTCATGCGCAAAAAGTAAAGCGTATTCGTGGCGCTATTTTCAAAGAACGCTTGTAAATCTGTGGAATTTCCTAGACGATAAGCAAAATCACGTCTAAAATATAAGTATCAAGGGATTTTATATGATTAGAGTTGTTTTGTTTGATTTTGATGGCGTAATAGTTGACTCAAGTAAGGATATTGCAGAAGCCGTAAATAAGACTTTTTCTCATTTTGGATATGGGAAACTTTCTTATGACGAGGTTTTCAAAAATATTGGGCATGGCGCTCAACATCTTTTGGCCGCTTGCTTAAATGACATTTGCGTGAAAACTCACAAAAATTTTAACTCCGCACTTTTGCCTGAAATCAAAAATTGGTACATAGATTATTATACTTCTCACGCAGTTGTGGACACAACAATTTACGATGGTGTAATGGAAGTTTTGTATCAGCTTAGCGTGGAAGATGTGCGAATGGGTATTGTTTCAAATAAGCCAATCAAAGTTACAGAAACAATCTTAGAACATTTTGATATTATCGACTATTTTGATGTGATAGTTGGCCCAGAATCAATAAAAGAGATGAAACCAGCTCCAGACGGAATCAAGTTGGCTGTAGAAAAAATCAACAGATTGTTGACTGCCATTGGTGAGCCAGAAATCCTTGCCAAAGAAGTTTTGATGGTAGGGGATTCTGGAGTTGATATTAAAGCCGCAAAATCCTTCGGCGCAAAAAGCTGCGGTATCCTAGGCGGAATCGGAAATTCAGAACGATTAAAGCTAGAAAATCCAGATATTTTAGTAAATACGATAAAAGAGTTTCCGTTTAAGGAAATTCTGCAGCTATAAATTTATTTTTAGATAAAAAAGTTATGAAAAAGTTTTTGTACATTATTCTGCTGGGGATTTTGCTCGTTTCTTGCAATAATTCCCAAGTAGAAATCATTTCTGAAAAACACACAGAAAATCTCCAAATCCCAAGTGATATAAAAAAGAAACTCATATCTGTTTCCTATGCAGATTTAAAAATTGACAATGATATTTTAGCCTATTACTTGGAAAACAATTACGCTGGGTTTTATCAAATTTCTGAAAAAGGATTTTCTACAAAGAATTTCATTGAAGATTTTGAAAAAGAGTTTTCAAGTAAACCAGCCATAACAATATCAAATTATTATGAATGGATTGTTTCCTATTTATCCAATTTTATAAATGATCCTCACTTTACAGTTCAGAAGCATAATCAAGGACAGGCGCTTTCTAACATCTTTTATAACACTTTCTCAAATATTTACGTGAAAAAAGAAAATGAAAAGTTTTATGTAGTGGAAAGCGATAATCTAGAGATTTCCCTCGGAGATATTTACAACGATAAGACTGATTATTTGTTTTACTATCCTTCAAAAGGGGAGGATGTTTACAGAATTGGACTTTTCCAAAATAGCCCTAGAAAAGATATTATTAACTTGAATTTTTCGGATAAATCGGTTGATATCAGTTTGCATTTGCCTGAATACAAATCCTTTTCATCGTTTTATACAAATATTGAAACCAACGATTCTGCATATATTCACCTAAATCAATTTTTGCCATACGAAATGAATGGGCTTGATATGTTGGAAACGTCCCAAATCCTAAATGATTTTACGAAAATTTCAAACCGTTACCGAAGCAAAAAAAATGTTATTTTGGATTTAAGAAATAATGGTGGTGGAAGTAGCCATTATCCAAAAATTTTTCTCTCAAATTTATATTGGAATAATAAAATCTTTTCAAAAGAATATAGAGAATTAGTAGTAAACGGTGAAAAAATTTCTTATTTGATAAATGATTCTATCGCCCAAGCAATAAAGAAAACTCGAGCTGAATTTTATGTGGAAGGCTCAAAAGAATATAACGCTTTTGATTTTTACTTAAACCCACTAAAAGAAAATACAACTGTCACTTTTTCTAAAAAACCCAATAAAAATACCGCATCTGCAAGTGAAGAATGCATTTGGTTTGCAAAAATGCTATTTGATTCTACAAATCAGTTAGTAATAATCGGCGAAAACTCTTTAGGTTGCATCGAATATGGCCATCCCTGGTCTTATGAACTGCCAAATACTGGTTTACAACTTGGAATTCCCGCATCTAAAATTGATTTACCGTTTTTTGAAAATAAATCCTGTGTTGGCTACGCCCCAGATATTTACACTACAGACGAAGATTTAATAAAAACATTGTCCACAGAAATTGATGATGAAAACTTATTAGCAAACTTGAAAAAAAATCAGTTACATTAGTCCTCATCTTTTCAAAATATTTAAAAATACAGTGGCACAACTTAAAATTTCTGATATACTCAAAACATGAATAGAAATACTGCAATGAGTCGGCTTCAGGATGCATGCCGAAAAAATGGTCCTTTATGTATTGGTTTGGATACAGATCCATCTTATCTACCAGAATCTGTAATCTCTAATTATCCTTCAAAAGAAGATGCTGTTTTTGCATACAACAAAGGAATTGTAGACGCTGCTTCTGAATATGCAGGTTGTTACAAAGTTCAAATTGCTTACTACGAAGCAATGGGCTTAAAAGGTATGGAAGTGTTTGCAAAAACTCTTCAGTATATTCGCTCAAAAAATATTCCCGTAATTTCTGATGTTAAACGTGGCGACATCGCTGATACTGCAAAAGCATACGGAAAAGCACACTTTTCTGGTGATTTTGAAACTGATATTATCACTGTAAATCCATACATGGGATTTGACACTTTAGAACCTTTTAAAGAATTTTTCCCAGAAAAAGGATGTTTCGTTCTTCTACGTACATCAAACTCTGGTATGCAAGATATCGAAAATCAATCTTTGGCTACAGAAAAGCCTGTTCTAAGCCTAGTTGGTGACAAACTTAACCAACTTGCCGCAGAATACGCTGCTTCAAATCCTGGAGAATGTTCACCATTTGGCGCCGTAGTTGGTTGCACAGAAGAAGAAGACGCACGTAAAATCCGTGATATGTATCCAAACGTATTTTTCTTGATTCCAGGCTTCGGCGCCCAGGGCGGAAAAGCTAGAATCGCAGCAACACTTTTGGATAAAGCTGGTGGTGCTGTAAACTCTTCTCGCGGTATCTTAACTGCTTGGAAAAAAGATGAAGACCTAGCAGCAAAACGGGAAGCTGGAACTCTTACAATGGACGATATTGTAGCCGCAGCCACAAAAGCCGCAAAAGAATCCACAGAAGTTCTACTAGAAGCCAAAAACAGTTTATAAGGTAAATATCAATGTGTAAAGAAAATCATAAAACTCTTGGAACTGGAAAAGTTCTTTTATGCCAAGAAGTTGTAAAAGGCATTTATCACCTAGAAGTAGATATTTCAGAAATGAATGTTTGCCCACAGGCTGGTCAGTTTTTTATGCTAAAGGCTGAAAAATCCAACGTATTTTTAACTCGTCCAATCAGTATCTACAAAATTGATAATAATGATGGCAAACTAAAAATCCACTTTTTAATCATGCTTCTTGGGAAAGGAACAAAAGAACTTTGCGAAATGGAAGTTGGAAAAACAGTTTCTTTAACAGGTCCTTTAGGAAATGGATTTTCTGCACCAGATTCATCTGAAAAAGTTGCTATTATTGGTGGGGGAATCGGTGTTGCTCCAGTAGCAGGTTTTGCATCAACCTTAAAAGAAAACTCTTTTGACTTTTTCGCATGTTTCAAATCTGGCACCTATGGAATCGAAGATATAAAAGCAAACAAACTTTTTATCACTACAGACGACGGCTCTGTAGGCATAAAAGGTATGCTTCCATCAGTTTTCAACGCTGATCTAATTTCAAAAGAAAAATACACAGCAGTTTACGCCTGTGGCCCAGAACCAATGCTAAAATACGTGCAACAAATCTGCAAAGAAATGGGCGTAAAGTGCTATCTAAGCATGGAAGCTCGCATGGCTTGTGGCGTTGGCGCTTGTCTTGGCTGTACTATCAACACAACAGAGGGAAATAAACGCTGTTGTAAAGACGGTCCAGTTTTTGACGGTGATATTTTGATTTTCGGTGAACCTCGAAAAAACAACTCTCCTAAAATCAACCCAGAAGAAACTTTTGAACCAGAGCTGACTTGTAGCGTTGCTGGAGTAAAATTCCAAAATCCAGTGATTGCAGCTTCTGGAACTTTTGGTTTTGGAAAAGAATACGAAGAACTTGTTGATGTAAATGCTTTGGGCGGTATTTGTTCAAAGGGCTTAACCTTTGAGAAAAAACCTGGAAACACTGGCATCAGATTGATAGAAACTCCATCTGGAATTATCAACTCTATCGGTTTGCAAAATCCTGGAATCCCACATTTTATCCAACACGAATTACCAGAAATGCTAAAATACAAGGCAACTTCTATTGCAAATCTTTCTGGCTCATCAATCGAAACTTACGTTGAAGGTGCAAAACTTCTAGACAACACAGATATTCCAATGATTGAGCTAAATATTTCTTGTCCAAACGTGAAAAAAGGCGGAATGGGTTTTGGTCTTGAACCAGATTTGGCTTACGAAGTTGTAAAAGAAGTTCGCGCTGTAACTACAAAACCATTGATGGTAAAACTTTCACCAAACGCACCATACTTGCTAAAAATTGTGGAAGCTGTTATTAACGCAGGAGCTGATGCTATCAGTATGGTAAACACATTCCAAGCTATTGCTATTGATGTGGAACGAGGTACAACAATTTTCGACAATGTTCGGGCAGGACTTTCTGGTTCAGCTGTAAAACCAATCGCCCTTCGCATGGTTTTTGACGTTTGCCAATACATCAACACACTGCCAAAAGAAAAGCAAGTTCCAGTTGTTGGTCTTGGTGGAATTACCACTTGGAAAGACGCTGTTGAGTTTATCATGGCAGGAGCTGCTGCAGTTCAAGTTGGAACAGCAACCTTCATCAACCCAAAAGCAATGGAAGAAATTGTTGATGGCGTAAAGGCTTTTATGAAGCGAAAAGGCTATAAATCAATCGAAGAAATGCGCGGTATTGCGTTGAAATAGGGAATTGTCCCATAAAAAGCAAAAAGCTCTTGCATGTGTTATTTGCAAGAGCTTTTTTTTATCCCCGTAAGTGTTCCACCATTTTCTTTACTTCAGCCTCTCCGCCTCGGCAAAGTGCTGTAACAAATGGACGTCCCAACATTACTTCTGAAACCCCGAAATAACTTGCTGTCTTTAAGTCTTTTTTTGTGCGAAGGCCACCATCAACCCAAAGTTCGCCACAATAATTTTTTAGTTCTGAGCCGTATTCTTTCAAAAACATTGCAGTGCTACCAATTCTGTTTTCAACCCGGCCGCCGTGGTTCGAAATTACCACAATTTCTGGCTTCACTTCTTTTACAAGTTCCACATCCTCTTTTGTGAAAACCCCCTTTATAGCAAAAGGAAGCTTGGCATGTTTTTTCAACCCGTTGATTTGAGCTGGTGTTTTTCGTTCAAGTTGCACAAGATTTCGCATTGTCACGATATTATAAGAATCAATATCCACACCAATAATCTCAGAAACTCCCGTACACCATCCAATTCGCTCAATAATCTTTTGATTTGGATAGGGTTTTATAAAAACTGCTGATTTTATGCTTTTTGAAGAATTTTTTTGCTGCAAAAAATTTATCGCTTGAATTCCACTTTGAAGTTTGATATCAGGACAGCCATCACCGATAGAAAGATTTGCACCAGCCTTGTAAGCAGCCTCTGTTAACGCAAAGTAAAAGCTTTCTTCATCAGCCCAACCAACGTTTTCCACAGCCCCTGTAATAGGCGCCAATCTGATTTTAGGCAATTCGATGGATTCTGAGATTTTATTAAAATTTTCAATTTCTTTTCTAAGGATTTTCCAATCTTTACAGTTAGCCTGAAAATTAACGCTATCGTTAAATCCTCCCATTCCCGGAAGTTGTCCAACACATCTTTTTCCATGGCAATTTTTACATAAATGACATTTATACGACACTTTAGTCTCCAAAACAAGTTCCAACTTCTCTCGCTGATAATAATAATGGATGATCAGTTGGCACTTTTTTTATCTTTCCTGCAACATTTTCAAGAGGCACTCCTGTTGGAACACCGTTTACCATTGCTACCATTTTACCAAACTCACCACGAGCAGCCATGTGAGCCGCAGTTGTTCCACATTGTGTAGCTAAAACTCGGTCATAAGGAACTGGAGTCCCGCCCCGTTGCAAATATCCCAAAACTGTAACACGAGGCTCTAAGTCAGTAGCGTCCCTTAACTCTTTTGCTATTCTATAAGCGATAGAATATGGCATATCTTTTCGGGCTTTTTTGAATGCTTTTTTGTCTAGCTTTGCTTCTTCAACAGAAAGAGCCCCTTCAGCCACCACGATGATAGAAAACGGATGGCCGTCCTCTTGCCGTTTTTTTACGTGACGCGCTATTGGCTCAATATCGTATGGGATTTCTGGAATCAAGATGACATCACCGCCACCAGCAATTCCAGCGTAAAGCCCAAGCCATCCCGCTTTGTGTCCCATAACCTCGATTATCATTATGCGGCTATGACTGTGGGCTGTTGTATGAAGTCGGTCAATTGCTTCAGTTGCAACGGAAACCGCAGTATGAAATCCAAATGTTATATCAGTTTCTGCAAGGTCGTTATCAATGGTTTTTGGTAGGCCGATAACGTTTAGCCCTTCTTGTTGCAATTTTGATGCAGTTGTATTTGTACCATTTCCTCCAATGCAAACAAGGGCATCCAAATTCCACTTTTTATAGTTTTCCTTGATAGCATCAACAGCTTCTTGCCCAATCTTAAAAGGCTTTTCCCGAGATGTTCCAAGAATTGTTCCACCACGAGTTAAAATGCCAGACAACTCATTTGGGGTAAGCTCATGACCAAGCCCCTGCATTAAACCACGAAAACCCTGCTCAATGCCGATAACTTTTATACCATATTGATTTATAGCAGTTCGTGCAACCCCACGAATAGCCGCATTTAACCCCGGAGCATCGCCACCAGAAGTGAGAATTCCTATAGTTTTAACCACAGATTTTTTTGTGGTGATATTTGCATTTCCATCCATAACTTAAGAATAACAGAGAAAAAAGATTTTGGGAATTTCAAACTTCCAGAAAAGTGAACATCACCGTGTTTTTAGCCATTTTTTTAGCATCACATTTGAAGAAATAAAAGCGATAGGTAACTTTTCAACATCATCTTCCGAATTGATTTGGTAAAAATCCAAGCCAGAAACTTCGCTTTCCTGAATTTGAAGCTTTTTCAAATCAAAATCGACCGGACATTTACAACTAAAAAATATATCGCAAGTTTTGTAAGTGATATTTTTGTATTTGTATGTATTTGGGCTTGTTCCAACAAAACTGATGTCAGACTCTTTCACATCAAGTCCGATTTCCTCTTTTACTTCACGAACACAAGCAGATTCAGCACTTTCATCAGCATCAATAAAACCACCAGGAAGAGCTAAAAATCCTTTTTGAGGGTCCTTCGCCCGTTTTTCAAGCAAAACTCGGTTATCCTCTGTGTATAAAATTAGCCCAACAGCAGCAGCCACATTGTTGTATAAATCAAAATCACAATCGCCACAAACCCAATGACGAGAATTTACATATTCCAAAGAGGATTTCCCACAAAGTGGACAAATTTTCATTTCATTTTCAAAGTCCATATAAAACCTATTTCCCATTCTCTAGAAAAAACGCGGTAACAGTTCCCTTAAAAATATCTAGCAGTTAGTGCTTCTGCAACGCTGTTTGCCCGCTCTAGTGTTCGGTTGATTAGAGGCACAAAAAGTGGCAAAAGTTTTCTTAAACGGTTAAAAAAGCCTTTCGCATCCCCAAGACCACCTCGCACAAGTTGAACTTTTATAATCAAAGAAGCTTCGTCCGCCAAAAGTGGGATAAATCTGAATATCATCACCAAAATCAAACTGGCTGATTTTGAGGGTATCATTTTTGAAAAGCCTTCTATCAAATCTTTTTCGTCTGTGGAATACATAAATCCAAAAATCAATAAAATTCCAGTTGCCAAATGCAAAATAGATTTTACAGAAATCAAGATTTTTTCCACCGTGATTTTTATTATTCCAAAGTGGAACAAAATTGTATCTCCGGGATTTATGGGGAAAAACAAAAATTGCAAAACTAAGAAAAACAACACCCATGGGAAAAGCACAAAAAAACTTTTCAACGGTTTTTTCAAAGGAAGTTTTGCAAAAATTGCATAAACCAAAGCAACGCTCAAAGATAAAAGTGATAAAGGTATTGATTTTAGAAAAATTGATGTTAAAAACAATCCCAAAAATACAAGATATTTTGCTAAAGGCGAAAGTTTATGAATTACCGAGTCTTTTTTTTCGTAAAGCCCAGTAGAAAGCCCGTTTAGTTTTTTTAGTAAACTCACCCCTTCTAATCTCTGAAAATCAACTAATTTTTCTTTTGATATTTCGCCCTTAACTTGATATTTTGCAGTTTTCTCAAAATCAACATCACTATCATAAAGGATTTCGCCATTTTCGATTTTTAACTGACGATTTGCGATTTTTGTTTCTTCTTCACGATGAGTAGAATAAATTACTGTTTTCCCTTGTTTACTGAGTTTTTCCAATGTTTTGAGAATTTGCTTTCTTCCTTGTGGATCAAGTCCCGCAGTTGGTTCGTCAAAAAGCAAAATAGATGAATCAAGTGCAATTATTCCCGCAAGAGAAAGTCGTCGTTTTTCTCCGCCAGAAAGTGCCTTTGTATTTCTGTTGCCAAAAAGAGAATAGTCTAATCCAGTTAATTCCATTGATGAAACAACTTTTTCTTTTAACTTTTTCCCAGTTAATCCTTTGTTGATAGGACCAAAGGCAACATCGTCGGCAGCGAAGTTTTCAAACAAAGCACTTTCCGCTTCTTGTAATGCAAGAACAGGACGCTCTGTTGCCAAAATTTCCCCTTCTTGTATTTCAAGCAATCCAGATGCAATCTCGAAAAGGGTAGACTTTCCGCCGCCGCTTTTTCCCATAATTGCAGTTAGGCTACCTTTCTTAAAAGAAAGTGAAAAATCTTTGTATAGAGGATTTTGCCCCGGATAAGCAAAAGTTATATTTTTGAGGGAAAGACTTGTTTCTTGTGTAGAGGCTTCGGTGGCGACACAACCAGAACTAGCTTGTACAGTGTGAAGGGCTGTTGCAGAAGAACCTGCCCAAGACACAGCGTCGCCCAAGTCACCAGAACTAGCTTGAACAGTGGATTCGACATCTGTTGGAGAACCAACTTGGGAAGCGTGTTCTTCAGAACCAGCTTGTACACAAGAATCGCTTTTTGCCGAAAAATCAACTTGAAAAGCGACCTCCCCAGAACCAGCCAAAACATCAGCCTCATCAATGCAAAAGTGGGATTTTATAAATGAATCAGTTTTATCTAGCGAATTCTCATCTCGGATAAGAACCCCGTTTTCCATCACCAAAATGCGATTGGCACGTTCAGCTTCATCTAAATCATGAGTAATATGAATAATTGTTTTGCCTTTTTGATTTTCGCCGTCAAGAAAGTCTAAAATCTCTTTTCGGGAAACTGGATCAATCATAGAAACAGATTCATCTAAAATCAGCAAATCAGGATTCAAAGCCAAAATTCCTGCCAATGCCAATTTTTGTGTCTGTCCCAAAGAAAGATTTGCAGTAAAATCCTCAATTTTTTCTTCCAAAGAAACTGTTTTCAAAGAGGATAAAATGATTTCTTCTGTTTCTGTAGCTGAAAATCCCAAGTTATTTGGGCCAAATCCAGTATCAGTTTTTACGATACTTGCAATTATCTGATTTTTTGGAGATTGAAAAACAATTCCTACAGGAGCCTTGCTTTCTGAAAAGATTTTTACATTTCCAGAAGATGGCTGGTAAATCCCGCACAAAAGCCGAGCAAGAGTACTTTTTCCAGAGCCATTTAATCCCAAAATTGCCACATAACTGCCTCTAGAAACAGCAAATGAAACATTTTTTACTGCTTCTAGATTATTTTCCCTATAAACATAAGAAAGATTTTCAGCAAGAATGATATTATTTGTATTCATCAACCATTTCTTTTATGCGTTGTAGTGCGATTTTGATTTTGTTGATGTCTGTGGCGTAACAACAGCGGATAAAACCTTCACCACCAGCTCCAAAAACTGTTCCTGGAACTACAGCCACTTGATGCTTTTCTATCAACTGAGTTGCGAATTCTTCAGAAGTTAATCCAGTTTTTCTAATGTCTGGGAACATATAAAATGCGCCTTCTGGCTCTGTGCAAGGTAAGCCCATTTCTTTGAAGGCTTTGTACATCAAATTGCGGCGTTGTTGATAAGAAACTCGCATTTTCTCAACTTCGTGGCCACCGTTTTTCAAGCCTTCCAAAGCACCGTATTGGCTCATAATTGGAGCACAGATGCTTGAATATTGGTGAAGTTTATGAACTTCTGCCATCAATTCAGCTGGAGCACAAACGTAACCAATACGCCAACCTGTCATAGCAAAGGCTTTTGAAAATCCGTTTAGAACGATTGTGTAATCTTTCATTCCTGGGAAAGAGCCGATTGAACAATGCTCATTATCATCGTAAACAAGTTCGCAATAAACTTCGTCAGATAAAACCCAGATTTCATGTTTTTTTACAACTTCTGCAATTTTTTCCAATTCTGATTTTGGAATCATTCTTCCAGTTGGATTGCTTGGAGAACAAATCATGATTGCCTTGGTTTTTGGAGTGATAGCAGCCTCGATTTGTTCTGCAGTTGGATAAAATCCGTTTACACTTGTGTCTATGTGGACAAGTTTTGTATCACACAAAGCTGCCAAAGGCTGATATGAAACATAACAAGGTTCACAAATAATGATTTCATCACCTGGATTTAAGATTGAACGCAAAACGGCATCTACAGCTTCAGAAACACCGATAGTAACCAAAATCTCGTTTTTTGGATTGTAGTCAAGACCGTATTTTGTAAGATATTCTGCGATTGCTTCTCTAAGTTCTAGCAATCCCCAGTTTGATGTATAAGATGTGTGTCCTTGTTCAAGGTGATAATAAGCTTCTTCACGAATACTCCATGGAGTTGGAAAGTCAGGCTCCCCAACACCCAAAGAAATAATATCATCACGACCAATTATCAAATCAAAGAACTTTCTAATTCCTGATGGTGGAGTTTCTAATATTTTTTTTGAAAATCTATCTTCTCTTGTGTTCATTATGCAGTTACTCCTTCTCTAGAGTCTTTCTTTTCATCAACGTATACGATTTCGTTTTCTTTATAAGTTTTTAATACAAAGTGAGTCTTTGTGCTTCTAACACCGTTAAGTGTTGAAAGTTTACGAGCAACGAAAAATGAAACATCTTGTAGACTTTCACCTTCGATAATTACTTGTAAATCATATCCGCCTGACATTAAATATAATGATTTTACCTGAGGGAAACGGTAAATACGTTCAGCAATAGCATCAAATCCGTGTTCTCTTTCTGGAGCAACCTGAATTTCGATAACAGCTTGTACTAGGTTTTTGCTTTTTGGGTCTTTTTCAGGATTTACGATGGCTGCGTATTTTAAAATTACACCATCATTTTCAAGCTGGGCGATAATGGCGGCAACTTCTTCCACAGTTTTTTTTGTCATGGCCGCTATATCTTCTAAGGCCAAACGAGCATTATTTTGTAGTAAGTTTAAAATTTCTTCCATTAGATTGCCTCCCAAAAAAATTAATGAGGAAGTTTTAACTTCCGAGTTAATTTTTTTACGCTATTTCGCAGCAAAGCGAGAAATAGCAAATAAATAGGAAAGTTTGCAACGCAAACTTTAAGGAAAGGACTTCGACGCTATTTCAGGAGAAGTTCTTTCCTGTATCTCCATTTTGAATGTTTGCAAAGATTTTTACGTTCTTTTAGAATAGTGATTTTTATAGTTTTTTACAACTATATGCGAAGAATTTTAATAATGTCGGGCATGGATGTTTGGCTAAGGGGACGCTATAAAAGGTTTCTAAAATATTTTGAATTAAAAATAGGATAAATAAATCCACAAACCACAAAGGAACAAATAATGGCTAAAATTGTTGGAAGATACATAGAATAAACGCCTAAAACCAATGTTATTATTAGTGAAAAAATATCATTTCCTTTGGTTAAAATTGTTACAAAATAAGACAAGAAAGTTACAAATATCACTAAAAGAAAAAGTCGTAAAATTGCTAAAGCAGAAATTCCACCACCTAAAGTTGAAGAAATTAGGAACAAACCGTAAATTACCAAAGCAAAGAAAAATTTTGAAACCAAAATTGATATAAAACTAGTTTTGATATTCAGCAAAAAAATCATTCCACCAGTAGTAAAGTCGTTTTTTGTAACATCAAAAATAAACTGAAAAATTAATACTGATAAAAACACCCCCTGGTACAAGGAAAGATTTTGAATACCTTTATTTACCAAAATAAAATTTCCAATCAAAAAAACAACAAAAAGAGCAAACCACTTTTTATTTTTTAGAAATTCTAAAAATTCTTTTTTTATGCAGATTAAAAATTTCATTATAAAAATATCCTTATTATTTTTACGCAAATGTTTTATATGCTTCTTTTAATTCATCTACAGAAACATTTTTCTCTTGGTTTTGCCAAGAAATTTCACCTTTTTTGATAAACAAAATATTATCTGCAACTTCAGTTGTTAAATATAAATCGTGGGAAGTTATGACAATTGTTCGATTAGCATTTTTTAGGATTTTTACAAGATTTTCTGCATTTGTAGGATCAAGAGACGCAAAAGGCTCATCTAAAAACAAAATTTCTTCTTTACTTGCTAAAGCCACAATTAATGAAGCCATCATTTCTTGTCCTGTAGATAATCTTCTTATCGGAGATTTCGCAAATTCTTGTGCATTAAAAAGCTCGTAAGCTTCTCTCCAATTATCATTTTCTTTTGCATTGATTATATCTAAATGTTCTTTTAGGGAAAAATGTTGAATTAATCCTCCAGAGGAAGGAACAAGCCATCCTTTTGTTTCTTTTATATCCGTAATAAAGATGCCAGAAAGAATCTTTAGTAAAGTTGTTTTTCCAGCACCATTATGTCCACAAATTACAGTAATTTTATTTTCTGGAATTTCAATTTCAAAATCTTTGAATATCTCTTTTTTTCTATTGTATTTAAAATTTACATTATACTTCATTGTTTTTCCTTTTTTTTATTTTTATATTTGTGTTCTATAGTGATTTGATTCTGATAATTTCCAAGCCGCAAAAAAAGCTAAAAGTGCCAAACAAATTGATATTAAACTGATTAGAAAAATATTGTTTAATAATAACAAGCATAATAATAATATAAAAGTAATTCCCATAGTGAGGAAAGTTGTTGTAGCCTCAGACCCTTTACCTAATATTGCCCCTAAATGCATTAAGGCTGATGTAAAAACTATCATTGGAACTAACCAAAATATATCAATAACTGAAAATATATCATTTATTATTGGAATAATCGCTACAACCTCTATTGCCAACATAAGTATCGAAGCTAAAATTTTTGAAATAAAAATATCTAGATATGAAGCCTTCACATTATAAACAAAAACTATCCCTTTCATTTTTGTATCTGCAACAAATGATTCAAATATATATTCGTTGGCAACCATTAATATAAACCAAGAATAAAAGGGTTTACCCAATTCAACACTTTTTTTTTCAAATAAATATAAAACTCCAACAATTACAACAATTAGTGACCAACCTCTATAATTGCAGAACAATTCTCTAAATTCTTTTTTTAATAACGTTTTCATATTTTCCCCTTTTTTTTACAGGGACTATCATATATACACTAATTATCTAATGTTTTCTAATAGTCCCCTTTATTATTAATATGCTGGAGTAGATATTAATAACATTGCGATAACGATGATAACTGTTTTTGTAATCATTTCAGCGTCCTCCTTTTTAAGATATTTTCATTATAAATCTACTTTTTTCATTCTGTCAAATTTTATTTTTTTTGTCATTTTGTTTTTTTATATCAATTTTTCTTTAAGATTCTTCAAATATGAGAATCAACTTCCTTCTTTACCTTATGCAAAGTTTCAACTATAATTTTCCTATGGCAAATAATGATAATAAAAAGAAAAATGATATTGGTTTTGCAATTTGGCTAGTGGCTGCACTTATAGTTTTTATTGTGTTTTTAGTTTCTAGAGAAAGAATGTTGACTGTTCTAAAAGAAACAGATTTTTTTAACAAGGTTTTTGGTTCTGAACCTCAATTTATAACAAATTTTGAGCCAAAACATACAGATTCTCAAAAAGCAGAAACAGAAATCACTGAAGAAATCATTCTGGAAAATATCAATTCAACAAATCAAAATACAATTACTCTAAATGTGGATAATAACAAATCTAACAATTCTTCAGTTGGAAGCTCTACTGGAAAAACAGCTGAACCTGAAAATACAGTTGAAATCCCACAATCAAGAGAGGAAACACCTGTAACTCCAGTTCAACCAGAAGAAAAAACTGAAACTCCAAAAAAAGTAGAAACCCAAAATGCTGTTTCAGAATCAAAAATGAAGCAAACTTTGTTTTTCATCGTGATTTCAGGCGATGGCTCTGTTGTTAGAAAAGAAATTACACGAGAAATTCCAAAAACGAACACACCTTTAGCTGCAGCCATTAACGCATTGCTTTCAGGCCCAAATATTTCTGAACTAGAATCTGGATATATGTCCCTTATTCCAAACGGAACAAAACTTCTAGGCGCATCCATAAATAACGGCGTTGCAACTATTAATTTTAGCGAAGAGTTTTTATTCAACAAATACGGTGTAGAAGGGATTTATGGGCAGCTAATGCAAGTTGTGTATACTGCAACCGCTTTTAGCAATATTAATAGTGTACAATTTTTGGTAGAGGGCGCAAAACAAGATTATCTTGGAGAAGGAATCTTTGTAGGCTCTCCACTTCCACGTTCAGCATTTAAATAATTTAACATCAATATTTATTGAATGTTTTATTACAATTTTGTATCATAAGGCAAAATAGATTGTGCTAAATCCACTAACAACACAATCTGGAGAGGTGTTTATTACAAGCTCGGAGGTTACTATGAACGTTTCTGCATTGGAAAAAGTGGCATTGTCAATCCGTAGCCTTTCAATGGATGCTATTCAAAAAGCAAAGTCAGGTCACCCAGGCCTACCATTGGGATGTGCAGAGTTGGCATCGGTTTTATATGGTGAAATCCTTAACCATAATCCTAAAAATGCTGCTTGGTTAAACAGAGATCGTTTTGTCTTATCTGCTGGACATGGATCTATGCTTTTGTATTCTATCCTACATTTAAGTGGATATGATGTTTCTTTAGACGACATAAAGAATTTTCGTCAATTAGATTCAAAATGCCCAGGACATCCTGAATATGGAGTTACTCCTGGTGTTGAATGTACAACAGGGCCATTAGGACAAGGTATTGCCATGGCAACTGGTATGGCTTTGGCTGAAACAATGCTTGCAGCTAAATTCAACACAGAAAATCATAAAATTGTTGATCACTACACTTATGCACTTGTTGGCGAAGGCTGTTTGATGGAAGGTGTTTCTTCAGAAGCTTCAAGTTTTGCTGGTGCATATAAACTTGGAAAACTTATCGTTTTCTATGATGAAAATAAAATCACTATTGATGGTTCAACTGACATTGTTTTCTCAGAAGACATCCAAAAACGTTATGAAGCTTACGGATGGCAAGTTCTACGTGGTTCTATGTACAACATGGAAGAAATTGCTAAACTTGTTGAAAGTGCAAAAGCTGATGACAGACCATCATTAATCATTCTAAAATCTGCTATCGGAAAAGGTGCTCCAACTGTAGAAGGCAAATCTGCTGCACACGGTGCTCCAATTGGTGAAGAAGGGGTTGCTGAAGCAAAGAAAAATCTTGGATTAAATCCAGAAGAACACTTCTTTGTTGCAAAAGAAGCATACGATTACTTCGCAGAAAAACAAGCAGAATATTCAGCAAAGGAAGAAAACTGGAACAACACTTTTGACGCTTGGGCAGAAGAAAATCCAGAACTTCTAAAACTATGGAACGCATATCACAACAATGAACCAGTTTCTGAAATCACAGATGATATGTTCCCTACTTTTGAAGTTGGTGAAAATCTTGCAACACGTTCTGCTGCAGGAAAAGCTCTAACATTCTTAACAGAAAAATTCCAAAACTACGTTGGTGGTAGTGCAGACTTGTGCGGACCTAACGCTATCAAATTTGCTCCAAATAGTGGTGTTTATTCTCCAGAAACAAGAGATGGACGTTACATCAACTTTGGTATCAGAGAATTTGCAATGTCTTGTATCTGTAATGGTCTTGCATTACACGGTGGATTAAAACCATTCTGTGGAACATTCCTTGTATTTGCAGACTACCTAAGACCAGCTCTACGTCTTTCAAGTTTGATGGAATTGCCTGTTGTGTACATCTTCACACACGATTCAATCTACGTTGGAGAGGACGGACCTACACACCAACCAGTTGAACTAGTTTCTTCACTACGTGGAATTCCTGGTGTACAAGTGCTACGTCCAGCTGATGCTCAAGAAGCAGTTGAAGCATGGAAAATCGCAAACGAAGTTAAAGATCACCCAGTATGTATCTGTTTAACACGTCAAAATATCCCTGTATTTGAAAAAGAAGATCCAGATTGGAAAAACACAATCAAAACAGGTGCTTATATTGCTAAAAAAGCAAGTGACAAGCCAGATGTTACAATTCTTGCAACAGGTTCTGAAGTTTCTCTTGCACTTGAAGCAGCAAGTAAGTCAAAGAAAGCTGTTCGCGTTGTTTCAGTATTAGATAAGACAGCTTTTGAAAAGCAACCTCAAGTTTTAATTGATACAATTCTTGGTGGTGCAAAAAAAGTTGTAGTTGCTGAAGCTGGTATTTCTCAAGGTTGGGAAGGCTTTGCTACAAGCAAAAATGACTTATTTAACATCAATCGTTTCGGAACTTCTGCACCTGCAAACATTGCAGCAAAAGGTCTAGGATTTACAGCTGACAACCTTCTAAACGTTATCGAAGGCTAATCGGTTTTTACAAAGAGCTTTTATCGTCTATAATTATGGAGGATAAAAGCTCTTTTTTTGGTACACTATGCCACAAAATAATATTATGAGGAAAAAAAATGACAACTAAACAAAAATATGCAATTTTGCTTAGTCTTATCACAGTTGGTGCTCAACTTTATTCTACAGTAGTGTTGATAATTGAACGCGGATGGTTAGCATTTCAATATTACACAATGGACAGTAATATTTTCGCAGCCATTACATCAATCTTGATGATTTTTTTATTGCTATCAAAAGGTTCTGTTTCTCAAAAAATTCACAACCTTCGCTACTACTCAACTTGTTGTGTAACAGTAACTTTTATCGTTGTTATCGCAATTTTGATTCCACTTGATGGATTGGAAAATTTTGCAAGTTGGCTTTTTGAAGGCACAGATTTCTGGCTGCACACAGTTGGACCACTTTTAAACATTGCAAGTTTCTTGTTCTTAGAGCATGAATGTAAAATCACAAAACGCGAAACATTCTTAGCTCTTATTCCAACCATTATTTATGCAGTTATCGCTATTGTTCTAAACCTTGTAAAAGTTATTTATGGACCATATCCTTTCTTACACGTTTACGAACAAAGCATTTTCATGACTTTTGTTTGGCTCATTGTTATCAGCGCATTAGTTTATGGGATCGCATTGTTACTAAAATTTGGAAATACAAAACTTCAAAAAAATAAAGCATAAATCTCTTTTTGCTAAATTTGCTAAAAATACATAAACTATTTGATAAGGATTGTTTTGGGATTATTTCTTGAAAACAATCCTTTTTTTTTCTCGGAAAGCTAACAAATTATTTTCTTAGGCATAACTTATTATTATTTTAAAATTAGATTTAAAAATTACAGGAGTAAAAAAAGTTATGAAAATAAAACAAAATCTAGCATTGATTACAAACTTAGTATGTGCCGTTTTGCAAATTTATGCTTTAACAATGGCTTTTATGGCACGAGGTTTTTCACCTTTGCAATATTACACCATAGACAGCAATATTTTTGCTTGTCTTTCTTCCATCGTTTTGGTGTGTTCCTTATTGATAAAGGGAAGAACGCCGCTTTGGGTTCATAAATTCCGATATTACGCCACTTGCTGTGTAACTGTTACCCTCGTAGTTGTTTTGGTGATTTTAATACCATCAGCAGGATTCCGCTCTGCTCCAGAATTACTATTTCATGGAACAAACCTATGGCAACACACTATTTGTCCGCTTTTAGGGATTTGTAGCTTTTTATTTTTTGAAAAAGATGAAAAGTTAGACGTAAATCAAAGTACATACGCTTTAATTCCCACATTGATTTATGGAATCGTAGCAATTCTTTTGAACGCAATCCGAGTGATAAGAGGACCTTACGCTTTCTTCTACATTTACGAGCAAAGTATCCTTGTAACTTTTATGTGGATGATTATAATTTTGGGAATTGCCTACATCCTAGCAGAGTTGCTAAGACGAGGCAATTTGAGATTAGGCATCAACTCAAAAACTTACCCATCAACTTAGAGAATTTTCCCTCCTTTTTTTGTTGCCTTTTATGACAAAAAGGTCTAAAATTGTAAAAATCATAGATTAATTGAAATGTCTATTAATCTATAAAAAATTAGGAGGGATTCTCAATGAATACAAAAAAAATTGTTGTTATCTGTTCTGTTTTGGTTGTACTTGTAGTACTTCTTGTTTCTTCATTCAGCGTTGTTGGACCAACAGAAAGAGGTATCAAAGTTACACTTGGTGTGGCAGACGAAGTTGTTTTAGGACCAGGTCTAAAATTCAAAACACCTTTCTTGCAAAAAATCCAGAAATACGATTTAACACCAATCCAATACGTTTCATCTTTTAATAACGTTAGCGATGCTGCAATTACTTTGGATAAACAATCTATTCTTGTAAATTTCGAACTATTTTGGCGTTATGATGAAAGCAAACTATACAATGTTGCTACAAGATACAAAACTCGCGAAAGTTTATATCAACCAATTTCAACATCTCTAAAAGGTATCATCAAGGATTGCGTTGGTAAAAAATCAATCAACGACATTACAGCAAACCAATCTTTACTTACAAATGAAGTTATTGAAAGACTTGTTGATGATATCGCTTATCTTCCAATCATTGTTGATAAATTTACAATCACAAACATTGATTGGTCAGCTGAATACGACAAACAAATCGAAGAAACAGCAAAACTAAGTCAACAAGTTGAACAAGCTAAGCAACAAGCTCTAATTGTTGAAGCTCAAGCTCAAAAACAAGTTAAAGAAGCACAAGCAAGACTTGAAGCTGAAAAACTAAATGCAGAAGCAGAAATTGCAAAAGCAGAAGGTGAAGCAAAGGCTAAAAAGATTCGTGCAGATGCTGATGCTTACGAAGCTCAAAAAATCGCAGAAAACCAAGCTGCTTATTCAAAACAATGGCAATATGAAATTGATCT
This sequence comes from Treponemataceae bacterium, assembly GCA_045631425.1. Classification (GTDB taxonomy): domain Bacteria; phylum Spirochaetota; class Spirochaetia; order Treponematales; family Treponemataceae; genus Treponema_I. The sequence goes on from JAZQUR010000105.1 coordinate 30,343, forward strand.
AGAAAAGGCAAAAAGATGGAATGGTAAAGAAGTTCCAGATGCAGCATATATTGTTCCAGGAACTGGAGCTGTTGTTCCTCTAAAGACAAACTAATAAAAGCACTTTAAAACAAAAAAGGTGAGTTAGCAATCTTTTCAGATTCAACTCACCTATATTTTATATATTAGGCATCAACACGGGTAATGTGAGCGCCTAAAGATTGTAGGCGTTCTACCAAATGTTCATATCCTCTTTCGATTTGATATACGTTGCGGATTATACTTTCTCCTTGGGCGCTTAGAGCAGCAATAACCAAAGCCATACCTGCTCTAACGTCTGGGGAAACAAGTTCATCGCCATGAAGTCTACAAGGTCCAGAAACAACAGCTCTGTGTGGATCACACAGTGTGATTCTTGCACCCATTCCAATCAACTTATCAACAAAGAACATTCTTGATTCGAACATCTTTTCAAAAATCAAAACTGTACCAGAAACCTGAGTTGCAACAACTGTCATAACGCTGGTTAAGTCAGCTGGAAATCCTGGCCATGGAGAGTCATCGATTTTGGGAGTCATTCCACCAAGATCTGTATCAACTTGCATAGATTGACCCATTGGTACAGTTAAAGTTGTTCCTTCAACTTCCCAGTGAATACCAAGTTTTTTGAAAGCCAATTTAATTGGACGTAAATCTCTAGGTTCAATATCTGTAATTGTGATGGAACCTTTTGTTGCAGCTGCAAGCCCGATAAAAGAACCAATTTCCATGTAATCTGGACCGATTCTATATTCTGTTCCGTGAAGTTCTTCCACACCGTCAATAGTCAAAATGTTTGAGCCAACACCTGTGATTTTTGCACCCATTGATTTCAGCATATTACACAAGTCTTGGACGTGTGGCTCACTTGCAGCGTTTGTGATGATAGTTTGACCTTCTGCCAAAACAGCAGCCATCACTGCATTTTCTGTAGCTGTTACAGATGCTTCATCCAAGAAAATATCTGCCCCTACAAGTTTATTTGTAGAGAAAACAAATTGGCCATTTGCTGAAATATTTACTCCAAGTTCTTGAAGTGCCAAAAAGTGAGTATCAACACGACGGCGACCAATTACATCTCCTCCTGGAGGAGACATAATTACTTTTCCGCTTCTAGCAACTAAAGGCCCTGCAAATAAGATTGAGCCACGAATTTTTTTTGTAAATGTAGCAGGGATTTCTGATTTATCAATATTTTTTGCTTCTACTTTCCAAGAGTTTGAACCTAGCTTTTCAACAGAAACACCTAGAGAACGCAAAACATCAAACATAACTCCAGTATCTTCAATTTCTGGAATATTGTTTAGGATTACAGGTTCTTTTGTTAGAATACAAGCTGCAATACATGGAAGGGCTGCATTTTTATTTCCACTTGCTTTAATTGTTCCCTTGATTGGGAAACCACCTTCTACGTGATATTCTACCATTTTATGCCTCCGCCCATAATTTTACTAATTCAATTACAGTTTTTGTAGATGCTTCCATCTGATTTAAAGAAGCCCATTCGCTTCTTGAGTGGAAGTTATGTCCACCTGTGAAAACATTTGGAGTTGGAATTCCCATTTCTGTAAGTCTTGAACCGTCTGTTCCACCACGAATAGGGTTGAAAACCGGTGTAATTCCAAGATTTTTTACAGCTTGTGTTAATTTTTCTACAACAAGCGGATTTTCGTCCAACTTTTCTTTCATGTTTACATATTGTTTTGTGTGTTTTACATCAACTTTTCCACCTGGGAATTTTGCTTCGATGGCTTTTGCAAAGGTGTCGATTGCATCAAGACGTCTTTGCATTTTTTCCATTGTAAAATCACGGTTAAAAATTGTTAGATTACTTTGCTCAATTCCACCAGAAATCTGCATTGGAGCATAAAATCCTTGATAACCATCTGTAGCTTCTGGGCTTTCTGTTTGTGGTAAAAAGTTCACAAATGCACTAAGCATTGTAATTGAGTTTACCATTGTGGCACGAGCAGTTCCTGTGTGAGTAGAAACACCAGTAAATGTTACATCTGATTTGAAAGCAGTAAAACATTCTACTTCTAGTTCACCGATATGACCGCCGTCTAGAGTGTAGCATTGTTTTGACTGAATCCAATCAACTGGAACGTTATCCATACCGTGACCAGTTTCTTCGTCTGGAGAAAAGATAACTTCGATTTGTCCGTGAGGAATATTATCTTTGATGATGGATTCCATTGCGGTCATAATTGCAGCGATACCAGCTTTGTCGTCTGCACCAAGCAATGTTGTTCCGTCAGTTGTAATAATTGTTTCGCCAACAGAAACTTTCAAATCATTATCTTTTGCAGGATCTAAAAGAATTCCGTTTCCAATGTTCAAAACGCTTCCATCATAGTTTTTGAAAACTTGTGGATTTACGTTTTTTCCAGTTACTTCATCAACTGTGTCCATGTGAGCCAAAAATCCAACTGATGGGAAATTTTCATATCCCTTTGTTGCTGGAAGTCTTGCGCAAACATAAGCATGTTCTGAAACAAAAATATCTGTAATCCCGATGGATTTTAGTTCTTTTTCGAGTTCTTTTGCAAAATCAGTTTGCATTGGACTTGAAGGCTGAATTCCATTATCAGCATTTTCTGTGTTACTTTCTGTCCAAGTTTTTACGTATCGCAAAAATCGTTCTAATAAAATGTCTTGAGTATTTTCCATAACCTATAGAATACGCTATTTTTAAGGTTTTGTGTAGTAGGGAAAATTGATGGATAGAAATTGCCACGCGGATTTGTTCGTAGCTAACGATTTTCAGTTTCTGATAATGTTATGAATTTTCTGTCATCAAAATTCTCTAGTACTTTCATTTGCTGAATAGCTATTTTGTTTAATTTTTCTAAGCGTTCAGTTTGTGGAAATCCTTCATTTATAAAGGTGGTCAAGATGTCATTATATAAATGTTTAGGAAAAAGTGGTACTCTGATTTGACGGAATCAGAGAGTCGGCGGAAGGTTCTAACGTCCCGTGAAGAAGCCTTTACAAAAGTAATCACTTACTTCGAGGTCAAGATTAATCAAAACCGACCGTCGTATGACATAAATGCAGCAAGGGGACATTTCCCCTTGACTGCGAATAGGAGTACGGCTAACCACAACCAGACATTTACTCCTGATTCCATTTTATCATAAAGAGGAAACAAATGGAACAGAAACGATTTGTAGGAATTGACCTAGGAAAAAGAACTTTTGAAATAAAGTTCATAACAAGCAATGGAAGTGTGACAGGCACAAATGGAAAAACTTGTCCATCGGGAAGAAAAGAATTATATAAAAAAACTTCTTCCTACAGATAGAATAGCAATAGAAGTTTGTTCATTAGGAATGGTAATGGCAAAAGAAATAATACAACAAGTTGGAGCTGAAGTAGTTTTATTAAATCCAAGCCAAATTGCTTTAATTTATCGCTCTGTAAAAAAGAATGATAAAGAAGATGCCTTAAAACTTGCAAGACTTGTTCAAAAGTTCACAAATGAAGAATTACCAAAAGTTGAATTGCCAACGGAACATGAAGAAAACTTACGACAAATTTTAACAGAATTAAGACAGTTAAAAAATGATAGAACAAAAGAAATAAATAGAGTTCATGCAATTTTTGTTGAATGTGGTATTACAGAAATAAAAAAGAGTAATTTAGCTACACACAAAAATCGAAGTGAATGTATAAGAATACTTAAAGGTATTTTCTTATCACAAGCAGAAAGAAGTTTAAGAAAACTTGAACTGATAGAAACTCAAATATTAGAAGTAGAAGAACTTTTGGATAAAGAAATTGATGGAGATAAAAGTATAGAAACTTTAATTACAGTCCCAGGAGTAGGAAAACAACTTGCGTCTTCTTTTGTTGCATTTTTGGGAGATGGTTCTAGATATCCGAATGTATCTTCAATTGGGGCAGCAACAGGGCTTGTTCCACGACTTGATATGTCTGGTACAAGTTTAAGATTAGGGCATATAACAAAAAAAGGAAATTCAAATTTGAGATCATTACTTATTCTTGCGGCATGGTCACATGTAAGAGCAAAAAATGGAGGTGCTCTTAAAGAGAAATATTTATATATGACTATAGCTCAAAGCAAAAGTAAAAAAGTTGCTATTGTTGCGATAGCAAGAAAAATAGCAGAGTTAATGTATTCTTTATTAAAAAATAATACACAATACGAAAAAAGAGCTCCTGTATCTATTAAAAAATTAGCAACAGAAGCTCTTGTAGTAGCTAGTTAAAACATGGAATCAGGAGTCATGGTATTGACAAATATCATAGGAGGGACGTTTCACTTAAACCCTTGACTCACCTTTGTTTCTGGTCTTCAAACATTGTAGAACCTAAATAAAAACAGCATTCAAGTTTTCCATATTGCTTAGACAAATCAACTGATTAATTGTTGCGTAATCTCTGATGTTTCCTTTTAAGTCTGGATTTTCATCTCGCCATTCTCTAGCAGTTTTTCCAAACATCGCCACGTTTAACATGTCAGCTTCATCAGCATAGACGAATGATTTTTGTGCTGGAGTTAGTTCTTGCGGAATTAGATTTTGTTTGATTGCGTCTGTGTGGATTCTGTAATTGATTTTTGCAAGTTCCCTTTTTGCTGACCAACCAAGGAGTTTTTGTTCTTCTTCTTTTAGGCGTTGGAATTCTTCAATTAGGTATAGTTTAAAAGGTACACTGATAGCAGAACCGAATTCGAAAGCAATGTCTTTATGTGCGTATGTTCCACCATAACGACCTTTTTTGACAACAATTCCAATTGCGTTTGTTTTTTCTATCCATTCACTACAACTTAAAACAAAAGATGGTAATCCTGCTTGCATTTTAAAGTGGTCAAATTCGACCACTTTAAAATCTGGATTATGAATCATTTCCCAAGTTCCAAGGAATTCTATTGTATAACGATTTCTCAGCCAATTTTTAATAACATCAGCAGCTCTAGATTCATTTTCTTTAGCACCAGCCATATCTGTAAGACTAATATAGTCTTTCTCTTCAAAATTGATAATTGTAACTTCGGTATTTTGAACATTAATCTTTGCCATTTTTACTTTTCCCTACTTTTTCAAAAAATTCTCGATAGTGCGAACTATAAAATCACCGTACTTTTCGATTTTTCTCTCTCCAAGCCCATACACATCTTCTAGCTCAAAATCCGAAAGTGGTTTTAGCGCCACAAGTTGCTCCAGCGTTTTATCACCAAAAATGATATAAGGCGGAACATCCTGCTCTTGTGCAAGACTTTTTCGCAATTTCTTTAGTTCATCGAAAAGCAACTGATCCTTTCTAGAAAGCTGTTTTGCAACTTTTTCCACAGGCGCTTTCCCAATATTTCCAGTTGGAAAAAAAGGCAAAAAGATTTTCGACCTTTCAAAAAGCTCTTTTCGCGCCTTTTCCGTAAGAGAAATCACACCAAAATCCTCTGACTTTGACAAATATCCATCCCCAATCAAAAGCTGAGTTAAGTTTATCCAGTCAGTTTTCGAATATTCCGTCCCAATTCCATAAACAGAAAGAGATTGATGATTATTTTTGAGGATTTTTTCCTGCTTTGAGCCCAGCAAAACATCAATTACATAGTGAGTCCCAAATCTCTCTTGTGTGCGAAGAATTGCAGACATCAACTTTTGACAAGGAATTGTAACATCCATCAAAAGAGAGTTTTTATTTTGACAACATGAACAACAAGTTTCGACCTCCTCTTCTGAAGTTGGCTCAATTTTTTCCCCAAAATGATTTAACAAAAATGCTCTTTTACAAGTTTGAGTTTCTGCATACTGAACCATCTTTTTGAGCTGCTCGTGAGCAATTATTTGCTCCTTTCCAGGCTTTTCATCAATAAAAAAGCTGATTTTCTTTGTGTCACCGTAACTGTAAAGCAGCAGCGCAGTTGACGGAAGCCCATCTCGTCCAGCCCGACCAATTTCCTGATAATACTGTTCTATAGATTTCGGCAAGTCATAGTGAATTACATATCTTACATTGGGCTTGTTTATTCCCATACCAAAAGCAAGGGTAGCCACGATAATCTTTACATCATCTTTGATAAAGGCATTTTGATTTTGACTTCGCACTTCATCCGACAAACCTGCATGATATGGAAGCACAGAAAATCCCGCAATTTTTAGCAAAGAAGACAATTCATCAACTTTTTTCCGAGAAAAACAATAAATTATCCCGCTTTCCTTTGAGTGACTTTTCGCAAAATCCAAAGTTATTTCATCAGCTCGAGAAAGCTTTATCCCATGGATTTTTTTGTTGCTTGACCCACTTTTAGAAGTTACCTCTAAAAAGATGTTTGGACGATTAAAACTTGAAACGTACTGAAAAAATCCACGAGTTTTACCCAGTTGTAAAGTCGTTACAATATCTTTTCTAACAGTTTCCGTAGCTGTAGCAGTTAAGGCAAGACAAACAGCTTTTGGAAATTGCTTTGTGATTTCAGCAATTCGACGATATTCGGGACGAAAATCGTGTCCCCACTCAGAAATACAATGCGCCTCATCAATGGTGATACAAGAAACTTCCACTTCCGATAAAAGATTTTGGATACGTTCTGTTACAAGAGTTTCTGGCGCCAAATATAAAAGCTTAATCTCGCCTTTCCGAATTAAATTCATGTTGTAAAGATATTCGTCCCAATCAAGTGTGGAATTCAAAAAAAGGGAAGGAATCCCCACAGAGTTTAGACCTTCAACTTGGTCTTCCATCAAAGCGATAAGAGGGGAAATTACAACTGTAAGCCCAGAAAACACAAGACTCGGAATCTGATAACAAAGAGATTTTCCGCCACCAGTTGGCATAATAGCTAAAGTGTCTTTTCCTGCAAGAATAGAGTCTATTATTTCTTTTTGTCCCGGGCGAAAATCGCTATATCCATAATATTGTTTTAAAAGTTTCTTCATATAAAATTATATATCTTTTTTTTGCGAAATTTAAATTTAACCTTAGATTGTAGGCACAAAATACAGTTGGTCAAGGGACGTTTCACTTAAACCCTTGACTCAACTTTGTTTCGATTCTATTTAAATTATAGAATCGAAATATGATATATAGTTGATTTTGTACTTACTGTTGGGGAACAAATATTCGTGTAATTCCACAAAATAGTCGTCAGTCATACTAGCGATAAAATCTGCCACAATTCTGTTTGGCTCAGATTTCTCATAAGGATTTTCATCAGATTTGCCATCACCGGAATTGTAGTAGAAAGTGTTTTTTTTCACAAAATCAATGTGATGTTTAAATATTACAGAATCTCGGTTTTCTTTGATTAAGTCGTCCAAAAGTTTGTAGTAAACTTCAGAAAACATTGGCTTGATTTTATTATCTACATCATCTTGGACTTTTTCAGTTTTATAGATTTTTTCATAGTTCTCTTTTTTGGAGATTTTCAACGCGTTGTAGGATTCCGCACTTAATTGCAAATAATTTTTCCCATAACTATTATTGATAATATCTACTGTAAGATTATTAATTATGGCTGCATTATTTGTGCCAATTTCAGAAGATGAAAAATCATTTTCACGTTCAAGGATTTTTGCAGTTATGGCGTCCTGTCTATCTTTTCCAAGATAAGCAATCATATCACAAATGCGAACAACACATGCTTCCAAAGTGATTGGAACAAGCTTTTTGATTGCGCTATTTCCCTCTTTGTCGCAGGAAATCATTTGAGCATCAAAACGAGCAAAACCTTCTTCTGAGGATTTTGGAGCTTCGGCTGGTTTATATTCTTTTAGCTCAAACTCACCGTTATGACAAATTATGCCATCTAAAGTTTGCAAAGAAAGATTACGCTTAAAAATTGTATCTAAAACTCTTGCACTGTGAATATTATGATTAAAGTAAACGGCAATTTCCTTTTGCATGATTTCAGATAAAAAACTTTCCCCAGCGTGACCAAAAGGTGTATGCCCAATATCGTGGCCAAGAGCAATAGCCTCTATCAAATCAGTGTTTAATCCCAAAACTGCGCCGATGGAACGTGCAATCCGAGAAACAAGCTGAACATGCAAGGCTCTACGAGTTATATCATCATTTTTATAAAAAGAAAAAACCTGTGTTTTATCGGCATAGCGATTATAAACTGGAAGATGCAAGATTTTCTCTGTATCCCGAACAAAAGCCGGTCGCCAAAGATTTTCCTTATCCCGTGAATTATCACGTCGCAAAACATCTTGATTTTGAGTTTTGTAAGGACTTTCGAGTTTTTTCCGTTTATCTTCTTCGATTTTTTCTTGGATTTCAGGCAAAAGTTTTTTATACATAAGTTGATTATAGCATATCCACATAAAAAAAATATAGCCAAAAGTTTTGTTGCTATCTCCTAATAATTTCATCATAGCTTATTTTAACTAGAACTCTTTCAACACTTATAATTCCTTTTTCTCCATGTTATATCTTTTACTAACCATGGATATTAAATTATATGCACAAAATTTTTCATTTTTTGAAAAATCAAGAAGTTTCAATCTGCTTTCCCATATCCAATATTGAAATAACCCATAAAAATCACTATAATACTAAAATGTTTCGTCTTTATATTGAAAGAAAAAATGGTTTCGAGAATGAAGTTAACCGCATCTTCGGTGAAATAAAAGGCTTCCTCGGTGTTGATGGCATAACTGGTTTACGTTATCTAAATCGTTATGATATTGAAAATGTTTCAGAAGAAACTATAAAAGCAGCATCTTGCCGCATTTTCTCTGAACCTCAAAGTGATATTTGTTACTTTGACCACATTCCTTTAAATGAAAATGATACAGTTATTGCTTGGGAATATCTTCCAGGACAATACGACCAACGATCAGATTCAGCAGAACAATGTCTATCTCTTTTAACAGGTGGAAAACCATCAAATGTACGTTGTGCAAAAATGGTAGTTCTATCTGGCAATATTTCTCCTGCTGAAATCGAAAAAATCGAAAAATACCTAATCAACCCAGTTGATTCTCGTCTTGCAAGTCTAGAAATCCCAGAAACTCTAAAAATGACTATGGAACTTCCTGGTGACATTCCAGTTTTCGAAGGATTTACTAAACTTTCAGAAAAAGAACTTGCTGACCTTCGTGACAAAATGGGTCTTGCTATGGATATGGCAGACATCCTTTTCTTACAAGATTATTTCAAAAAAGAAGGCAGAGATCCTTTTGAAACAGAAATCCGTGTTTTAGACACATATTGGTCTGACCACTGTCGTCACACAACTTTTAACACAGTTTTAGATGACGTTGAAATCGAAAAATCAGAATTAACAGAACCAATCCTATGTTCTCTTGAAGAATACAAAGAACTTAGAAAAGAGCTTTATGCAGAAAGAGCCGAAAACGGTGAAAAACCAACTACTCTTATGGACATGGCTTGTATTGGTGCAAAATATCTTAAAAAAATTGGCAAACTTGATGATATTGAACTTTCAGCTGAAATCAATGCTTGTTCTATTTACATTGATGTTGATGTTACTGACGTTATAAACAATGGCGAAACAAAAACAGAACGCTGGCTTTTACAGTTCAAAAACGAAACTCACAATCACCCAACAGAAATTGAACCATTTGGTGGCGCTGCAACTTGTATTGGTGGTGCTATCCGTGACCCACTTTCTGGTCGTGCTTGGGTTTATCAAGCTTTGCGTGTTACTGGTGCTAGTGATCCAACTGTTCCTCTTTCAAAAACTCGTGACGGTAAACTTCCTCAAATGAAGCTTACTCGTGAAGCTGCAGCTGGTTTCAGTTCATACGGTAACCAAATCGGTCTTACAACTGGTCAAGTTGCAGAAATCTATCACCCAGGATTTGAAGCAAAACGTATGGAGCTTGGTGCAGTTATCGCAGCAGTTCCAGCAGAAGTTGTTAAACGCGAAGAACCAGAAGCAGGTGATTGCGTTGTTCTAGTTGGTGGTGGTACAGGTCGTGACGGTATCGGTGGAGCAACTGGTTCATCAAAAGCTCACACTGTAAAATCTGTAACAACAGCTGCCGCTGAAGTTCAAAAAGGTAACGCTGTAGAAGAAAGAAAAATCCAACGTCTTTTCCGTAACCGTGATGTATGTCGTATGATTCGTCGCTGTAACGACTTCGGTGCTGGTGGTGTTTCTGTAGCAGTAGGTGAACTTGCTCCAGGTCTAGACATCAACCTAGACGCAGTTCCAAAAAAATACGAAGGTCTAAACGGTACAGAACTAGCAATTTCTGAAAGCCAAGAACGTATGGCTCTAGTTGTTCGCGAAAAAGATGTTGATGCAATCATCAAAGCAGCAAACGACGAAAACCTAAACGCAACAGTTATTGCAAAAGTAACAGATACAAATCGCCTTGTAATGAAATGGCGTGGCAAAACAATCGTTGATATTGATAGAAACTTCTTAGACACAGCTGGTGCTAGTCGCAACGCAAGTGCAAAAATCGTTGCACCAGAAAAAGTTTCTTCTCCATTAGCAAGTCCTCTTGCTTCTGTTGTAGAAGTTCTAAATCAAGATTGTGGATGCAATGGTGGCACAGAAAACAAACCTGGTGAAAAACTTTCTAAAGCATGGCTTACAAACTTAAAAGACTTAGCAGTTTGTTCTCAACGTGGTCTATCAGAAAGATTTGACGGTTCTATCGGTTCTGCAACAATCAACTTCCCAATGGGCGGTCGTTATCAAGCAACTCCAGAATCTGGCTGTACTGCAAAAATCCCAGTGCTTCCTCCATTTGAAACAGAAACTTCTAGTTTAATGACATTTGGATATGATCCTCGTGTTGCACAATGGAGCCCATATCACGGTTCACAAGTTGCAGTTCTTCAATCTCTTGCTCGTATCGCTTCTCTTGGTGGTAAACCAGATTCATGTCGTTTAACTTTCCAAGAATACTTTGAACGTACATCAAGCAAAGAAGCTTGGGGTAAACCAACAGCAGCTCTTTTAGGTGCTCTATCTGCACAAAAAGCAATGGGAACAGCTTCTATCGGTGGTAAAGACTCTATGTCTGGAACATTCCAAGATCTAAACGTTCCACCAACACTTGTTTCTTTTGCAGTTGCAACAGAAAAAGCTAAAAACGTAAATTCTGGTGCATTCAAAAAAGCAGACAGCAAAGTTTACTTTATCCCAACTCAATATAACAAAGACTTAACTCCATCTTTCGAAGATTTTAACAACAATGCAAACACATTGTACAATCTAAACAAAGACGGAAAAGTTGAAGCAATTTATTCTGTAAGTGCTGGTGGTATTGCAGAAGCTGTTTCAAAAATGGCTTTCGGTAACAAAATCGGTTTCACATTCGACGGTGATTTCTACGGAAAACTAAAAGCAGCTTATCCAGAACAAGCTTCAATTCTTGCAGGACAAGGAAAAACTTGTACAAGTTGGCTTTTATTCTTGCCATTGTACGGTTCTCTTATCACAGAAGTTTCTTCAGAAAATGTTGCTGATTTTGAAAAAACATTCGGCGACAAAGCTATTTTCTTAGGAACAACAACTGCAGAAAGACAAATTTCTGTAAAAAAATCTGTTATCGACCTAGAAGAAGCTCTTGCAAACTGGGAAAACACACTTTCTGTAGTATTCCCACCTATCGCAAAAGATGCTGATAAGAAAACAGAAAAACTTCCAGAATTTGCAACTGCTGAACATCAATCTTTAATTGATGCTAGAAAATCAATTCCAAATGTTATGCCTTCAAAAGCAAAACCAAAAGTATTGCTTCCTGTTTTCCCAGGAACAAACTGTGAGTTCGATATGGCTCGTGCTTTTGCTTTATCTGGCGCAGATACAAAAATTGTTGTATTCCGCAACAATACACCACAGGCTCTTGAAGAATCACTTCAAGAACTACAAAAAGAACTTTCAACAGCTCAAATCCTAGCTCTTTCTGGTGGATTCTCAGCTGGTGATGAACCAGATGGTTCTGCAAAGTTCATTTGTAACGTACTAAGAGAAAGCAGAATTGCTGACGGTGTTATGAACCTAGTTGATAACAAAAAAGGTCTAGTTCTCGGTATTTGTAACGGATTTCAAGCTTTAATTAAGGTTGGTTTGTTACCATACGGAAAAATCCTTTCTCCATCAGAAGAAATGCCAACTCTTACATACAACTGTATCAACAGACACATTTCGAGAGTTGTTCGTACTCGTATGGTTTCTGCAACTAGCCCATGGGCAAACGACCCAACTATCCTAGAAGCAAAAACACACCTAGTACCAATTTCTCACGGTGAAGGTCGCATTATCATTAGTGATGAACTTGCAAAAGACTTGTTCGCAAAAGGTCAAGTTTATACACAATATGTTACAGAAGACGGAATTCCTGTAATGAGTGAACCAGACAATCCAAACGGATCAATGTTCGCTATCGAAGGTATCACAAGTCTTGACGGCCGTATCCTTGGTAAGATGGGACACAGTGAAAGAACAATCGGCTTTGGCGAAAACGGAAAATCAGATTCACTTCTAAAAAATATTAGTGGTGATAACTGTCAAAACCTATTTGCTGCCGGTGTTCGTTACTTTAACTAATTTCATAAAGGGGAAGGAGCAAGCCTAAAAAACTTGCTCCAAAAAACAATGAAAAAAATTATTTTCGTTTTACTAGCATTATCTATGCTATTCTTTGTTGGTTGTAAATCAGAACCAGTAGAATGGCTAACAGATTTAGACCAAGCAACACTTGCTGCAGAAGAAAATAACAAAGACTTACTTATTTTCTTTAGTGGACTTGGTTGGGACGGATATTCAGAACAATTTACTTCTGAAATTCTTTCAAATGAAGCTTTCCTAAAAGAAGTTGGACCAAGTTACATTCCAGTTCAACTAAATATCGTTTTAGAAGAAGAAGGTTTAACAGAAGAAGAAATTGCAATTAATCAATCAAATTATATGCTTGCATATTCTTTAAGCGTTTCTTCAGTTCCATCTATTATGATACTTACACAAGATGGAAATCCTTATGGAAGTATTCTTTACACAGCAGATTCAACTGTTGATACAGTAGTTTCAGAATTAAAAGCTATCAAAAAATCTGGCGATGCAATTCATAAACTAACTGCAAAAATTGAAAAAGCAACAGGTGTAAACAAAGCTAAACTTATTGATGAACTATATTCTTCAGTTTCAGAAGAATTTTCATATCTGTTCACAGATTACATTGCTGAATTTCCATCTCTAGATCCAGAAAACAAAACTGGAAAACTTGGAAAATACAAACTTCTTCTAGCATACGACGAATCACTAGCTATCTTCAGCGAATCAGGTGATATCAGCGCTGCTTCACAAGTTTTCATCGACTTAGCAGAATCAGGACTATTAACTGTAGAAGAATATCAAACAGCATACTACAACGCAGCTTACCTAGAAAGCTATGGTGGAAAAATTCTAACAGATAACACAATTCCATATCTACAAAAAGCTTATGACGTTGCTCCAGATTCAGATTTTGCAGGTTCTCTCCTTTCGATAATTGAATCACTTACAAGTATGCAAAATTCAACAGGAGACGAATAAGTGCCTTCCTCGGAACCTCCCTCTAATATTGTAGAATTACTTGCAGTTGCAGTAGTTCTACTGATATTATCTTCTTTATTTTCTATGTCAGAAAGTGCTTTCTTATCTGTAAACAAGTTAAGAATCCGCTTTTTGCGTAGAAAAAAAGTCAAAAAGGCCATTAGAGTTGGTAAGCTCCTTGATAAACAAGACGAGCTTATCAACACAATTCTAATTGGCAACAATATTGTAAACATTTCTATTTCATCAATTTTAACCAAAATATCTCTAGAACTTTTCGGAAGTGCTGGTGTCGCTGCTGCAACTTTTGTGGTTACACTTCTCTTGTTGATATTTGGTGAAATCACGCCAAAAACCCTCGGCTCAAAATTCCCAGAAAAAATCGCCTTTGGTCTCTCAGGTTTTCTAACTTTTTGGAAATTTGTTTTACATCCACTAGTTTTTATTTTTACGAAAATTTCAAATCTAGCAAAAATTCTAACTGGCGCCAAAAACACCAAAAATCAAAAATCCTTCACAGAAGAAGAAATCAAAACTTTTATTGAGGTTGGGGAAGAAGAAGGAACTGTAGAAAAAGACGAAAAAGAAATGCTTCACAAGGTTTTCAAATTCACAGATTTGGAAGCAAAAGATATTATGCAACCGCGAACAAAAATGATTACGGTTGACATAAACGCAAAATACAACGATATTATCGAACTTTCACAAAAAACTCATCTTTCACACTTTCCTGTTATCAATTCAAATATTGATGATATTTGTGGAATTCTCCACTTAAAAGATGTTATCCCGTTTTTTAACAACCAAGAGAATTTTTCCGTTCGCAACGTAATGAAAAAGCCTCTTTTTATCCCTGAAACAAAGAAAATGTCCTCAATTCAAGAAGCAATCCGTGAAAGCAACCAATCTATCGCCATCGTTTTGGACGAATATTCTGGAACAGCGGGTTTGCTTACCATCGACGATATTTCTTCCGAGATTTTCGGGACTCTAAGCGATGAGTATGATTTTATCCAAGCGATAGAAATCGAAGAAAAATCTGCAACAAGCTTTACATTAAAGGGAAATGCCCGACTTGTTGATATTAACGAGAAGCTAAAAATCAGCCTAAACTCTGAAGTAAACGAAACTATTAACGGTTGGATTTGTGAACAACTAGATGCATTACCAGAAATTGGAAACAAAATCAGCTTTTCTGGTTGGACATTTACCGTTGCAGAAGTTTCAAAAAATATGGCAACTAAAATCTGTGTAGAAGCAGAAGAGGAGGGCAATCTATGAACCTAGTATTTTCCCTCGCACTTTTGATTCTTCTAATCGGAATGTCCGCATTCTTTTCTTGTAGCGAAACAGCCTTTTTAAGCTTATCAAAAGTGAAACTTCGCCAAATGCTAAAAGAAAACAAAAAGAAAGCTTTACCAGTTGCAAAACTAAAGCAAAACACAGACAATCTTTTAACTCTGATTTTGGTTGGCAACAATTTTGTAAACACTTTTTCATCATCTTTGGCAACATCCTTGGCACTAACACTTTTTGGCTCAAGTGGTGTGGGAATCGCCACCGCTGTGATGACAGTGCTTATTATCATTTTTGGGGAGATTTTGCCAAAATCCTATGCGGCATTTTTCCCAGAAAAAGTTTCTCAGAAGTTAGCAAAACCTTTAACACTGCTAAAAAACTTGTTAAAGCCCATTATCATCATTTTTGCGGCTTGTACAAAAGCAGTTTCAAAATTTGTGGCGCTTTTTCAGAAAAATCCTCTTCCATCAGTAACCGAAGAAGAATTGAAAACTCTCATCGACGTGGGAGATGAAGAGGGAACTCTGGAAACTGGGGAAAAAGAGATGCTTTACAAAATCTTTGAGTTTACAGACCTTCGTGTGCGAGATATTTTACGCCACCGTTCTTTTGTAAAATCTATTGATGGGAAAGCAACTTACGAAGAAACCCTTGCAAAATTCATCGAATCGGGATATTCACGCCTTCCAGTTTTCAAAGATGATTTTGAAACAATTTTAGGAACAATCCACTATAAAGACGTTTTATATTTTTCCGGGAATAAAAAAGAGTTTTCCCCAGAAAAAATTGCGCGAAAAGCTTTGTTCATACCAGAAACAATTTCTGTTATCACTTTGTTGATGCGATTTAGAACAGAAAAACACACTTTCGCAGTGGTTGTTGGAGAACACGGCAATTTAGAGGGAATCGTTACCACAGATGATATTCTAAAAGCAGTTTTCGGACGTATTACAGACGAATACAACTCAAAATCTGTTGCCCCTGAAGAAAGAATCCGTGTTACAGGACGCCGAGAATTCTTGATTCCAGGAGATATGTCCCTAAATGATATAAATCGGATTTTCAGCACAGACTTTGAATCCGAGGATTTTGATACTCTTGGTGGATGGCTTTTAGAAAATATTGGCTATCTTCCAGAAAATGGCGAAAAATTAAAAATCGGTTCTATAACTTTCACAGTTGAAGATGTGGGAAGTCGCCGAATTCAAAGTATTCGTATGCGGTACGAAAGATAAAAATCATAGAAAAAGCTAGAAAAGCCTCCCGTACCTCCGTAGGTTGGATATCCATTTATGTATGTCACGCCTTCGAGGATTGGAGTGTTTTCTACTTTTCCGCCTAAAATCAAAGTGGATTTTTCAGAAAAATCGTAGCCCAAGCAAATATCATTTTTTACAAGAAAAAACCCAGAAACACAATCTTGGAAAACCATATTTCGCTCTACATGAACATCTGTGCAAACTCCAGAAGCATAACCTAAATATCCTTCAAAATTAATAAAAGCATTTTCCGCAAAATATGTCTTGGCACCAAAACCAACGTAAAAAGAAGTTAAATAAGGATTATAAGTTATAACAGTTCCAGAAAGAGTTCCCTCGGCTTTTCCGTAAGGCTCCCAGTCTTTGTAATAATACCAGCCATTCAAACCGTAAAACTCTGTATCAAGAACATTTAACTGAAAAATCAGTTTTCCAGAGTTTTTTTTGCTAAAATCGAATATAAACCCAAAATCAAAAGAAAAACTGTTATCCTTTGCAACAACTAAATCATGGCAGGAATATCGGGTAATATCATCTTGTGCAGTTTCATCAAGCCAGTCGTAATCTTCCATGGTTCCACCAAAAGTTGCAACTTCTGTAGAAAACCCAAGTCCCAAAAAATACTTCTTAAACTCAAAATCTACATCAATTCCCAAATTAACTTGATTTTCAACCTGCCAATCAAGCTGACTTACTTTGTAATCTCCCGCAAAAACATACTCTTTTGCAGTTCCATTTTTCAAACTGATATTTGGAGATAAATAAAATCCTTCAGAAAATAAAAAAAAGCCAACAAAAAGATAGAGAAGTGAAATCAGTGTCTTTTTCATTGGCTTTCCTCGTAAAAATTATTCTTCGTCTTTGTTTTCTTCTTCTGAAGAAGCAAGTGGGTCAACTTTGTACAATTTGCAAAGCTGTTTTCGTAAAGCATCCATATCACGGTGATAAGGCGCTGTAAAAGTCATTCTCTCACGAGTTACAGGATGCACAATGCTTAGTTGATAAGCGTGCAAACCAAGGCGAGCAAGCAGCGGTCTTTCTTCAAAAACATCCCCGCGGTAAGAACGCTTAATATCACTTAGGCGAACTGGCTTTTGATTGCCGCTATAAAGTGGATCACAAACAATACTGATTCCCAAATCTTGTAAGTGAGCACGAATTTGGTGAGTTCGCCCAGTAACTGGGTCAGCCTGAATCCAAGAATATGGACCAACAGTTCCCAAAAGCTTAAAGTTAGTAACAGATTCTTTTCCCATTCTCTTGTTTACAACAGTTCTATGGCGAGGGTCTCCGTCTGGCAAAAGTTTAGCTTTGTGAGTATATTCTTCCCAAGCTGGTCGACCATGAACCAAAGCGTGATAAGTTTTGTGAACTTCTCTACGTTCAAAGGCAATAGACAAAAATCTGTGAGCATCAGCAGTACGAGCATAAATTACGATACCAGAAGTGTCTTTATCAATTCGGTGAACTGCCAACAATCTTCCAAATTCTTGTTCTGCAAGTTTATCCAAACGAGGTGCATCTTTGTCATAACGATCTGATGCAACCAAAAGCCCAGAAACCTTATTCAAAACTACAATGGATTCATCTTGATATATTACTGAGTAATTCTTTATTGCTTTCATACAAAATCAGTATATCAAATATCTGCAAAAAATCCTATAAATCCTCGGAAAAATCTATATTCTATCGAATAAAATTTTGTTAATTTAAATTTTACTTGATATAATCTCTTTATAAGCGTAAGATTTAAATAGATTATTTTAATCTTAATATTCCCTTAATCAAAACAAAAGGATATTTACAAATATGAAAGGATTTTTTGATTTTACAGTTGATGAACTTGGACCATGTAAGGTTGATTCTCCAATTCAACTTTCAAAATCCCATGGTGATATGGTTGCAAACTACGTTTATGATAACGAATTTGTTCGCTACAACGTGGATATTACAGGTGACGTTTCAAAAGAAGACGAAGAATTATGCAAAAAAAATCTAATACAAAAAGCAGGTCCCCGTGAAAAAATTTATTTTAATCCAAAACACGTAAACGCAGGTATCTGTACTTGTGGTGGTTTGTGTCCAGGATTAAATGACGTTATTCGTGCTGTAGTTCGCTGTTTGTGGAATCGCTATGGAGTGCGCCGAATTCGTGGTATTCGTTTTGGATTCAAAGGACTTTTACCAGAACAAGGATTTGACACAATCGACTTAAACCCTGATTTAGTTGATGATATTCACAAAACAGGTGGTTCTTTCTTAGGAACAAGCCGTGGCGGTGGCGATAAAGTTATGGAAATTGTTGATGCTATAGAAGCATTAAACATGAATATGATTTTTATTGTTGGTGGAGACGGAACACAAAGAGGCTCTCTTGATATTGCTAACGAAATTGAAAAACGCGGCCTAAAAGTTGCAGTTGTTGGTATTCCAAAAACTATTGATAATGACCTTATCTTTATTCAACGTTCTTTCGGTTTTGATACAGCTGTTCAAAAAGCAACAGAAGCGGTTGCTGCAGCCCACATGGAAGCTCACTCACACATTAACGGTATCGGTTTAATCAAATTGATGGGTCGGGAATCTGGTTTTATTGCCACAGCTACAGCTCTTGCAAGCCACGAAACAAACTTCTGTTTAATTCCAGAAATCCCATTTGATTTGGACGGTGAAAACGGATTTTTAGCTGAACTTGAAAAACGAATTGTAAACAGACATCACGCTGTAGTAATTGTAGCAGAAGGGGCAGGGCAGGAGCACTTAAAAGCAACTGGCGAACATGATGCTTCTGGAAATATTAAACTTGGGGATATTGGTATTTTCCTAAAGGATAAAATCACTGAATACTTTAAGGAAAAGAAAATCCACATTAACTTGAAATATATCGATCCAAGTTATCAGATTCGTTCTGCACAAGCAAATCCAAGTGATTCAATCTATTGTGAACGTCTTGGAAATAACGCTGTTCACGCTGCAATGGCTGGTAAAACAAAAATCGTTATCGGTTTAGTTCACAATAAATACGTTCATTTGCCAATTCGATTGGTAACAGCAAAACGCAACAAGGTAAATCCAGAAGGTTCAATGTGGCGCGATGCAATCGATGCAACAGGTCAACCAACTTTAATGGTAAACGATAAAGAAGCAGTTATTGCAAAACTAAAAGCAGAACAATAGTTTAGACCTTTAGCAAAAAAGAAACCCTGTGGGAAACTCTAAAAGCATGTGAGTTTTCCACAGGGTTTTCCACTTTTAAACAGACTTTTCCACAACCTTATGCAAAAACTAAGTAAGTTTTCCACAGGTTGTGAGTTTAGTTGTTTTATTGCAAAATTTTTGCCATGCCTAAATCTGTTAGGATAATACCTTTTTCTTCAGGGTCAATATTATAGTGTTCACCTTCAACTAATTCTAGAAAAGAGGCATAACCCACTGCTTCTTCTAGAGAAGAAAAATAAAGAGTATCTTCATCTAAAATGTTACCATTTGGATCCATGAAATACCACCATTCTTCACCTGCACCGCCCATTATAGCTTCAATTTTTGCCATGCCTGATTCAGTCATTTTTATTGTATATAAATCAAAATCTACAGTGTAATCAGTGTTTTCGTTTAGTTCAAATTCTTTAACCATGTTCATAAATAGCAAATATGGCATTTCATCAACTATATTTTCCATATCATCATCAGCATAAATCTTGAAAGATCCCGTAATTTTTTTAAACCCAAGTTCAGTCAAATTAATTTTTTTATCTGAATCAAAACTGTAATCTTGTCCTTCATAAAGACCATCAGTATAAATGAACTCAACCAATAAAACTTCAAAAACATTTTGATCATTATAGCATAATGTCCATACTTCAAAATAAGATTTTTCACCTTTTATACAAGTGTATGTTTCATCGTCTGCTATAAAAGTAAATTTATTATCAGTTAATTTTGATGTTGTAAATGTTATTTCTTCGTCATTTTCTGTTAATCTAATAGTTGCTACATCATCTAAAACAGAATATGTAAAAGGTATTTCATCTATCTCTAATATTGGAGCTTCTTCCCCGTTTGCTTTATACTCAATAAGTCCAATTTTACCATTTGCATCATCAACAAATTCTATGTATCCTTCAATTTCTGATTCTCCATACATTTCATAATTCATCACATACACATTGCCCTTAAAATTATTTACAGGAGCAACTGGTGTTGGCTCTGGATCTGGTGTAGGTGCTGGTTGTTCTGGTGTTGGACATCCAACAAAAGCAAAAGCAGCTAATAGAAGCATTAGCCCTAAAACAATTTTTTTTAAGTTTTTCATAAAAACCTCATAAGATTATTAATTTTTTTTTACACATACGTATAAAAAGAAGTTTGCACAAATAGATATTATCAATATACTTTTTGCACAAACCACATATTCATAATATCTTATTTACAGTTAATGTCAATGTCTATTTTTACAATTTGTATATTATTATTCTATGTAACTGATTTGTAAAATTAATAATACTTACAATTAATGAAACTAGAAATTCAAACACGTTTAGCTCATAACATAAAACGTCTACGAAAAAATCAAAATCTCACCCAATTTGAATTGGCAGAAAAAGCAAATATTTCAGAAGCTATGGTGAAAAGCATAGAACTTTCCCTTTCATGGCCTAGCGAAAAAACTCTGACACAACTTTCAGATGCATTAAATACTGATATCCTTAACTTTTTCATTCCCGAAAACCCAGAATCTACCGTAAAATCCTCTCTTTATTCTCAGATAAAAGACTCTATCACCGAAAACTACAACAATTATCTCCAAAAAATTTTTAGCGAAATCAACATTTAATATAAACACCTATATTTCCTAACACCGTCCCCAATTTCAATGTTATACTATCCTCATGAACTATCTCGGAATTGATTTAGGTGGCACAAACATTGTTGCTGCTGTTGTAAACGCTGATTATCAGATTGTTTCTGAAGCCAAAAATCCAACTTTATGCCCACGACCTTGGCAAGAAATCTTGGATGATATTGCAAAAACTGCTCTAGAAGCTGTAGCAAAAGCAAATCTCAAAATATCCGACTTTGCATTTGCTGGAATTGGAAGCCCAGGAATCATCTCTGTGGAAACTGGAACCGTTATTGCCGCCGTGAACCTAGGATTTTCAAATGTTCCCCTTTCATCATACTTGTCAGAAAAACTAGGAATCCCCGTTATCCTGGAAAATGATGCAAATGCAGCCGCCTACGGTGAATTCAAAACTGGCTTTGCCCAAAACACAAAAAACTTTGTAGCTCTTACTATTGGAACTGGAATTGGAAGTGGTGTTATCCTTGATGGAAAGATTTTCCGAGGCAGCAACGGAATCGCTGGGGAACTTGGCCACACTGTAATCAAACTAGGCGGCAGACCTTGTTCATGCGGAAGAAATGGCTGTGTTGATGTTTACGCTTCTTCCACTGGACTTATCACTACCACCAAAGAATTCATGGAATCTAACAAATCAAGTTTGATGTGGGAACTTTCTCAAAATGATATTTCAAAGGTAACCGGAATTACTGCATTTAAAGCCGCCCGCCAAGGTGATAAAACCGCCCTAGAGGTAATCGCATCTTACACTGAAGTACTTGCAGCTTGTATTTCAAACATCATAAACACATTCCAACCGGATACAATTACTATCGCAGGTGGAATCAGCAAAGAAGGCGATTTCTTATTAAATCCTGTAAAATCCCTTGTGGAAAAAGAAATCTTGAAAAATCCTTCTTGCCCACAGCCTAAAATCGAAATCGCCAAACTCCAAGACAACGCGGGAGTTATCGGGGCTGCACTTTTAGGCATTTAGTTTTAGGCATTTAAACAAAAAAACACCACAAGCCGACATTTTTTCAAACATCAACTTGTGGTGTCTTTCATCTTTTTATCAGATTGAACTATTTATACTACATCTGAATTTGCGGTCATTGAGCCTGTCGAAATGACTCCTGCGGAAATAGCTACTATTTTTTCAAGCCTTCAATAGCCAATCCGATACTTCCGTATAAATCATCTACATTTTCAGAATCCAAAATTGCCAATCTAAAAACTGTTGATTCAATCAATGAATAAATCATTTCATTACATGCTTTTACATTAACATCTTTGAATTCACCTTTTTTAATACCATCAATCAAGATTTTTGAAAGTAGGTGACGAAGACGAATTGTTCTACGACGAACTCTTTCTCCAGGATCTTTCCCTGTTTTTTGTAGTTGCAACAAATAAATCAAAACAACACTAAACAAACGTCGGTTTTCAACACATTTTTCAAGAATTCTGATAGTAACTCTTTTTAGAATTTCTGCTGATGTCAATGTTTCATCACACATAATTTCCACAAGACTTTTTTCTAATCCTTCTGTAAGTTGCTTAATACTCCACAAAAAGATTTCACGCTTGTTTTTGAAGTAGATGTATAGAGTTGTTCTTGTAATTCCACATTTGTCAGCAATTTTTTGGAAAGTTGCATCTTCATATCCTTCACTGATAAAAACATCTAATGCTCTATCCAAAATTTCCCTTTTTCTTTTGTCGTGTTCTACGATAATTGCCATTTTTCCTCCAAATATTCCTTGCTAATTTTAATATATATAAAAACGGGTATCCAAGTTTCCACATTTAAGTGATTTTATACTTGTTGCCTTTTTACCAATAGATTCTTCAAACTTATCGTGAGATGTGATAAATCCCATGTTCCATCCTTCAAAAGAATCAAACAAACAAGCCATATCACCATAAAGTTCTATAGCCAAATCAGAATCACCAATTCGCTCACCATAAGGCGGATTTGATAAAATCAAACCAGTTTCATAAGGTGCTTCGATATCTTTGAAATCCGCTTGTTCAAAATCCGGACGTTGGATACGAGCATCGCTACCAATCAACTGCAAAGCACGTCCAGCTGTAACACAAGCGTGTTCTGCATTTAGTCTTGCTCTAGAAACTGCCACCGGGTCAATATCAGTTCCAGTAATGCGAGCTTCACATTCTGGGCGGATTTTCTCAGCTTCAGCCCGTTTGATTTCCAAAGCTCGTTCAGCATTGAAAATTGGTAAAGTTTCCAAAGCAAAGCGACGACCAAATCCCGGTGCCACATTATATGCATACAAAGCAGCTTCTATGGCCAATGTTCCAGAACCACAAAATGGGTCGTGAAGTGGAGTTTTTCTTCTCCAGCACATCATCTGCAACAAAACAGCCGCAGTTGTTTCACGAAGTGGCGCAACACCACCATCAGTTCTGTATCCACGGCGATTCAAAGGAGTTCCAGATAAATCAAGCAAAACCAAAACATTGTCATTATCAAGGTAAATACGAACTGTTGCTGTATCCCCAGTTTCTGGAAGAACATGCATTCGCCAGATTTTTCCAAGTTTAGTGTAAATCGCCTTATGTGCCATAGATTGAATACTATGTTCAGAGTTCAATTTACTTTTATATGAACGAACTTTATCGATTACAACCTTTACATCTTTCTTAAAATAATCTTGCCAATTAATTGCAACAATTCCGTCAAAAAGGGCATCAAAGTCTGTTGCTTTAAAATTACCTAATTGCAAAAAAATTCTGTCTGCACAGCGAAGACACAAATTTGAACGAAACATTCCGTCTTCATCACATGAAAACATAACACGCCCAGGAGCGCGACCTGTAGTTTTATATCCTAATAATTTGATTTCATTGGAAAGGATTTTTTCAGCCCCAATTCCACATAATGCAACAAGATTTACCATAACGACACAATAACATTTTCCATAAAATTGTTCAAACTGTTTTTCAAATATTTATTAATTACTTCGATAAAATCCTTAAATCTTTTCCTTTTTAATTTGAAATTTATCCCTTATACTTAATGTATGGCAAAAAAATACGTTATCGCCCTTGATCAGGGAACCACATCTTCACGAGCAATTATTTATGATAAAAATGCTCATCCTCTTGGTAGTGCTCAAAAAGA
Organism: Treponemataceae bacterium; assembly: GCA_045631425.1. Lineage (GTDB taxonomy): Bacteria > Spirochaetota > Spirochaetia > Treponematales > Treponemataceae > Treponema_I. The sequence continues at coordinate 54,396 of JAZQUR010000105.1, forward strand.
GTTCACACAGTATTATCCAGAACCGGGCTGGGTTGAACATGACGCCGAAGAAATCTTCAAAAGTCAACTTAGCGTTATGCAGTCTGTTATTATCAACAATGACATCAAAATGGATGAAATCGCTGCTATCGGAATAACAAATCAGCGTGAAACCGTTGTCCTCTGGGATAAAGAAACTGGAAAACCTGTGTACAACGCTATAGTTTGGCAATGTCGTCGAACAGCTCCTCTTTGCGAAAAATTGATTTCAGATGGTTACGAAGACATTATCCGAGAAAAAACTGGTTTAAAAATCGACGCTTATTTTTCTGGTACAAAAATCAAGTGGATTTTGGATAATGTTCCAGGTCTTAGGGAAAGAGCCGAAAGAGGCGAGATTCTTGCAGGAACTATTGATACTTGGCTTATCTGGAAACTTTCAGGTGGTTCTGTTCACGCCACAGACGTAACAAATGCAAGCCGTACAATGCTTTTTAATATCTATTCTCTTGATTGGGATTTAGACTTGCTAAAACTTTTAGATGTTCCACGTTGCATTTTGCCAGAAGTAAAAGATTCTTCTTGTGTTTTCTGTACCACAGACGCTGATGTTTGTGGATTTTCCGTGCCTATCGCCTCAGCCATCGGTGACCAACAGTCTGCACTTTTCGGACAAGGCTGTTTCAAAAAAGGTGATGCAAAAAACACTTACGGAACCGGCTGTTTTATGCTGATGAATACAGGCAATTCCCCAGTTGTTTCTAAACAACTTTTAACAACTATCGCCCTAGGAATGAAAGGCGAAGTTCAGTACGCCCTAGAAGGTAGCGTTTTCATAGGCGGCGCTGTTATAAAATGGCTTCGTGATGAACTTGAACTTATTTCAACTGCACCAGAAGTTGACCGCCTAGCCGAATCAGTTCCCGACACAAATGGCGCATACCTTGTACCAGCCTTTGTTGGACTTGGCACTCCTTACTGGGATATGTACGCTCGTGGCACCATCGTTGGCCTTACTCGTGGGGTAAAAAAAGCCCACATTTGTCGAGCTGCACTAGAAGGAATCGCTTACCAAGTAAAAGACGTTCTAGAAACAATGATAAAAGACTCTGGAACTCCAATTAATTCCCTAAATGTTGATGGTGGTGCTTGTGTTTCAAACATTATGATGCAATTCCAAGCAGACATTCTTAACACAAAGGTACATCGTCCAAAAAACGTAGAAACTACTGCATTGGGAGCAGCCTATCTCGCTGGTCTTGCAACTGGTTTCTGGAAGTCAAAAGAGGAAATCATCAACCGAAGAGAAACTGATAAACTTTTTGAACCAGACATGACAGAAGAAAAGCGAACAGCTTTGTGCGATGGCTGGAAAAAAGCAGTTCAGCGTTCTCTAAATTGGGAAGAATCCTAAAATCATCAAAAAAGTGAATTGCTAATTTTTGGAGGAAAAATGATTTACGACGTTACAATTATCGGAGCTGGAATAGTTGGAGCTTCTATTGCAAGAGAATTGTCTAGATATAATCTAAAAATCGCCATTGTAGAGCAAAACTCAGATGTATCAACTGGCACTTCAAAAGCAAATTCTGGAATCGTTCATAGTGGCTACGATCCAGAGCCAACTTCTTTGATGGCAAAACTCAATGTGGAAGGCTCAAAGCTTTACCCAAAATGGGCAGAAGAACTACACTTTGACTACAAAAACATTGGTTCCCTTGTTATTGCATTTTCAGATGAAGACTTAAAGCACATAGAAACATTATTTCAGCGTGGTAAAGAAAATGGCGTTGAAAATATGAAATTGCTTTCAAAAGAAGAACTTTTAGAAATCGAACCAAATATCAATCCAGAAGCTGTGGGCGCCCTACTTGCAGAAACTGCTGGAATTATCTCCCCATATCAAGCGACTTGGGCCATTGCAGAAAACGCTGTGGAAAACGGCGCAAAAATCTTCCTAGAAACAAAAGTGCATAACATCACCAAAACTGATAATTGGATTGTTCACACTGGAAAAGGCGATATTGAAACTCACTATTTGATAAATGCGGCTGGTCTTTTTGCAGACAAAATCAGCAAAATGGCTGGTGCTCGAAATTTTGTGATAAAACCAAGAAAAGGCGAATACTTTTTGTTGGATAACAATGTTGGTAACTTGTGCAAACACACAATCTTCCAAACACCAGATGCTTTTGGAAAAGGTGTTCTTGTTACCCCAACTGTAGACGGAAATATTTTGGTTGGCCCAAGTGCAGAAGATTCCCAAGACAAAACCGACACATCTACAAGTCGTCCTTTCCAAGATTTGATAATGGACAAAGCCGAAAAATCTATCCCAAATATCCCACGTCGAAACATTATCAATTCTTTTGCAGGAGTTAGAGCCATTCCTTACGATGAAGAAACTGGTAATAAAATATCAGATTTTATCATTGAAGAAGATGCAAATCAAAAAGGCTTTATCAATGTAGCAGGAATTTGTTCCCCAGGATTAACAGCAGCACCAGCCATCGGGAAATACGTTGCTGAACTTCTCAAAAAATCTGGCCTAAATCTTTCCGAAAACAAAGATTTCATCCCAATAAGAAAAGGCATAGACAACTTTTTCACAGCAACACCTGAAAAACAACAGCAACTCATCGAAGAAAATCCACTTTACGGAAGAATCATCTGTCGCTGTGAAATGATAACAGAAGCTGAAATCGTAAAAGCCATTCACTCTACAATCGGAGCAAAAGATTTAGACGGCATAAAACGCCGCGTTCGTGCCGGAATGGGAAGATGTCAAAGTGGTTTTTGCTCTCCAAAAATCACTGCAATTCTAAGTCGAGAACTAAATATCCCTCTAACATCTGTTACAAAAATGGGTGGAAGTTCTTATATCCTAAACACACAAACAAGATGAGGCAAATATGAATACTGTAAATTATGATATTGTAATTATCGGTGGAGGACCAGCCGGTCTTGCTGCTGCAATAGAAGCAAAAAAAACTGGAACTGATAAAATCCTCATTTTAGAAAGAGATACACGCCTTGGTGGTATTCTTCTTCAGTGTATTCACAACGGATTTGGATTGCATCACTTTGGGGAAGAACTAACTGGTCCAGAATACGCCCACAGATTTGTTGAAGAAGCAAAATCACTTGGAATTGATTACAAAGTTGATACTATGGTTTTAGATATTTCCACATTTCCTGTGGAAAACTCAGACACACCTGTTCATGTTGTAAATGCTATTAACACAAAAGACGGGATTTTATCCATTCAAACAAAAGCTATTGTTCTCGCTATGGGATGTCGCGAAAGAACTCGTGGCGCCTTGGTTATTCCTGGAACTCGTCCAGCAGGTATTTTTACAGCAGGTTCTGTTCAACGATTTGTAAACATTGACGGATATCTTCCTGGAAAAAAAGTTGTTATCCTAGGTTCTGGGGATATTGGGCTGATTATGGCTCGTCGTCTTACTTTAGAAGGCGCTGATGTAAAACTTGTTTGCGAAGTTATGCCATTTTCTGCAGGTCTTACCCGAAACATTATCCAATGTGTAGAAAATTTTAACATCCCACTAAAATTTAGCCATACAATTACAGAAATCCACGGAAAAGAAAGGGTAGAAGGCGTTACCGTTTCCCAAGTTGATAAATACAGAAAACCAATTCCAGGAACTGAAGAATTTATCCCTTGTGACACACTGCTTTTATCAGTTGGGCTTATCCCCGAAAACGAAATTTCTACAAAATGCGGTGTTGCAACTGATTCTGCAACTTCAGGTCCTATCGTTAATCAAAATATGGAAACCTCAATCAAAGGTATTTTCGCTTGTGGCAACACAGTTCATGTCCACGACCTTGTAGACTTTGTTACAGCAGAAAGCCTTACCGCAGGAAAGAGCGCTAGTCTTTACGTGCAGGGCAAAAACCCAGCAAATACTCGAAATGTAACCTTACGTGCAGGAAATCGCGTTCGATACACAGTTCCACAACATTTGGACTTACCAATAAATCAGGAAGAAACACAAGACAAGCTTAAAATCATGTTCCGTTCCACAGACGTTTATCGTGATGTGCAAATTGTGGTTTACTCCGAAACCCAACGAATAAAAGCCCAAAAGAAAAAGATTATTCGTCCGGGAGAAATGCAAGTTGTTGAACTAAACCAAAGCCAAATCAATATGATAAAAGGCAATATTACCGTAACCATCGAGCTACCAGAGGAGGATGTAGAATAATGACTGAAAAAATCACTCAAACTTGTATCATTTGTCCAATGGGATGCAACATGGAAGTTACTTTGGACAGAGAAAAGGGAATTGTGGAAAATGTTTTGGACAATGGCTGTCCACGTGGTGCAAAATACGCAGAAAAAGAACTTCTAAATCCAACTAGAACGCTTACCACCACTATAAAAGTTCTACAAGGAAACTTAGCTGTTGTTCCAGTAAAATCAAAAGATGAGCTACCCAAAGATAAACTTCTTCAATACATGGAAGTTATTCGCAGAACTTCTGTAAAAGCCCCTATCAAAGTAGGTGATATTTTGATAAAAGACATTCTCGGTTCTGGAATCGATATTGTGGCTTGTGCTGATGTAGAGAGAGACTAAAAAAGTTTCTCCTAAAAGACTTTTTTTCTACACGAATTACTATTCTTTTTGTATTTTCAGTGTATATAAAAAAACTTTTCTTTTAGGAGAACATTATGAAAAAGTTATTATCAGTCCTACTAATTCTTGCTTTAGGATTAGTAGTTTATGCCCAAGACTACGACTATGGCGTAAATGACGAAATTCCATCACAAGACTTTACATTGTTTTATGTTGGAGCAGAAATTGGTGCTAGTACAATTAACAATCTAGCAATCAACGATGGAAGTGGTTTCGCTTTCTCTATTTCCCCACTTATTGGTGGTGAAATTAGCCCAGTTCTAGGTATTCGCCCATTTAGTAACACAAATATGGCGGTAGAAATCAATGTCTTAGTAGATAACCTAGATTATATCGCCTTTAACGCTGGGATAAATAATTCTGATGTAAAGTTTACTTCTGAAATTATTAGCCCACAAATTTTGGCAATTTACACTTTCGGTGGTGGACACATTAGACCATTCTCAGGATTGGGATTCGGCGCAAACTTTAACTCACTTTTAGTTGAAGCAAAAACCCTTGATACAGACGGCTCTCTAAAAACAGAAACCACAACTTATGACATTAACACATCTTTCAGTATGGTCTTAAAATCTGGTGTAAAATTCAGCATTCCTAGAACAAACTTTGATCTTTACGCCTTTGGCCGCTATAACGTGAACTTCCCAACAAAAATCACTTACAACAATCAAAGCGTAGAATCTTTGATGAACTCATCAAATCTTTCTGTAGCAGTAGGTGCAGTATTTAACTTCTAGTTGATTTCTAACCAAATTAACAAACTTAGGTTGCCTAACTTTCTTATCTTTTTTGAAGATTTTTAGGCAACCTTTTTTTTATCTTTTTCCCGATCAAAACCCGCTTTCAATCCCCACAAATACAAAAGGATATTTCACTTAAACCCTCCAATAATTGTAGAACCGAAATAAATTCCTTCATTAACTTGATATTTGTATCAATAGTTTGATATAATTGATTATCTTGTTTTAATGAATTTAAGAGGATAAAAATGCCTAAAATTGAAGTAAATGAAAAGTTATTTTTTAACTTACTAGAAACAAAATATGACTATGACACACTAGAAGAAAAACTCACTTGTGCAAAAGCTGAATTAGACGAAAAAGCTGATGAAGCTCTTCCTGAAAATGAACGCACAATCAAAATTGAGTTAAACGATACAAACCGCCCAGACCTTTGGTCAACAGCTGGTGTTGCACGCCAACTTCGCCAAAAAAATGGTGGAACAACTGCTGATTACAGCAAATTCCTTTCATCAAAAGGTAATCTAAAAGACTACGGAAATCGCGTTGTAAACGTTGAACCAGGACTAGAAGAAGTTCGTCCATACATGACAGCTTTCGTTATTTCTGGAAAACCAATCGACGAACCAATGCTTCTTGATATTATCCAAACTCAAGAAAAACTTTGCTGGAACTACGGAAGAAAACGCCGCTCAATTTCTATGGGTGTTTACCGTTCAGCTCAAATTGAATGGCCAGTTAAATATCACCCTGTAGATCCAGATAAAACATCTTTTGTGCCACTTGCATATGAAGAAAAAATGACTTGTCGTCAAATTCTTACAGACCATCCAAAAGGAAAAGAATTCGGTTGGATTCTAAAAGACGCAAAAGTTTTCCCTCTATTGTCTGATGCAAAGGGCGAAACAATGTCTATGGCACCAATTATCAACAGTGCAACATTAGGTGCTGTTCAAGTTGGGGACAAAGACCTTATGGTAGAAATGACAGGTACAGATATGCCAGGTCTTCTACTTGCTACAATGATTGTTGCTTGTGACTTCGCTGATGCTGGTTACGAAATCTTACCAGTTTGTGTAAAACACCCTTATGATACAGGATTTGGTAAAGAAATCGTTACTCCATATTATTTCCAAGACACAACAAAAGCATCTCTAAATGCTATCAACAAACGTCTTGGTTCATCTCTTACTGCAGAAGAAGCTGTAAAAGCTATCAACTTGATGGGAAGCACAGCTACAACTGAAGCAAAAGGCGATGACACAATTATTACAGTAACTCCACCACCTTACAGAAATGACTTCCTACACGAAGTTGACGTTGCAGAAGACGTTATGTGTGGTATGGATTTATCATTCTTCGGACCAGAACGTCCACGTGACTTCACAATCGGACGTCTACTACCTGTAACACTTTTAAGCCGAAAAACAAAAGAGCTTATGGTTGGTATGGGCTACCAAGAAATGATTTTCAACTACCTAGGTTCAAAAAAAGATTATATCGATAATATGTGTATCGAAGGTAACGACGTTATTGAAATCTCAAACCCAATGAGTGAAAACTATCAGTTTGTACGCCCTTCTATCATTCCATCATTGTTGAATGCTGAAGCTGGTTCTGCAAACGCTGTTTATCCTCACAAAATCTTTGAAACTGGTAAAATCGCTTTCTTGTGTGAAGAAGAAAACACAGGAACTCGCACACGCCAAAATCTAGGATTTGTAACAGCTGCTGCTGATACAAACTTTAACACAGTTGCTTCAGAAGTTGCCACATTGCTTCACTTCTTAGACTACGAATACAACGTTGCAGAAGCTGAGGATCCACGTTTTATCCCTGGACGCCAAGCAAAAATCCTAAAAGATGGAAAAGCAATCGGTATTTTCGGAGAAATCCACCCACAAGTTTTGGAAAACTGGCAAATCACAGTGCCTTGTACAGCTTGTGAACTAGATTTAGAAGAACTTCTATAATTGATAAAAGCCCTTTACCTTTACGGTTTAGGGCTTTTTTGTTATGCTAACCAAATGGAAAACCTAAACAAATGCTACAAATGCTTCCGTCCCTTTGAAACTTGCTATTGCAAAGATATAGTTCCCATAAAAACTGATATTAAATTTGTATTTCTTATGCATCCAAAAGAAGCCTACAAACAGCGAACTGGAACTGGACGACTTGCTCACCTTACACTTATTGATTCTGAAATCATCGTTGGTGTTGATTTTACAGACAACCCTAGATTAAACACCCTTATAACAGATGAAAAATATTTTCCAGTGGTAATGTATCCTTCAGAAGATGCCTGGACAGCTACAGATTATAGAGAAAATCCGCCCCACACACTAAAAGAAGCCAGTGAAGGGAAAACCTTGCTTGTTATCCTTGTGGACGCAACTTGGGCCTGTGCAAAAAAAATGGTAAAACTTAGCAAAAACCTTCATACTTTGCAAAAAATCTCTTTTACAGCAGGATATAAAAGCATTTACACTTTTAAAACTGAGCCCCAAGAAGATTTTATCTCCACAATAGAAACTTGCTATTATTTGCTAAAAGAATTAAGTGAAGGTCAGTTTTCCACAACTCTTACACAGCCTGATTTTGACCCAGAACCTCTTATGAACATCTTCAAAAAAATGATTCATACTCAACTGGAAAGTCAGCGTTTACGTGAAGAATCTGGAGAGCCAGACCGATATCAACTTGCAGGTTCTATTCGAGCAAAAAAACGAGCTTTGCGAGAGCAACAAGGTCAAAATTAAACTACTAATTTAAACTACTTTTACAATGAAAATAAACGTGATACACTTTATTTATATAAAATCAAATTAGGAGGATAAAATGAATATTATTAGTGTAGAAAATATTAGCAAACAGTTCAAAACTCCAAAGAAATTTCCGGGTTTTATTGGAGCAATTAAAAGTTTATTCACAAGAGAATATACAATAAAAAACGCTGTTCAAAATATCAGTTTTGATATTGAAGAAGGCGAAATTGTTGGATATCTTGGAGCCAACGGAGCTGGAAAATCCACTACAATCAAAATGATGACAGGGATTTTAACACCAACTGAAGGCAAAATCACCATTAACGGAATTGTTCCCTACGAACAAAGAGAAAAAAATGCAAGAAGCATCGGTGTTGTTTTCGGTCAAAGAACTCAGCTTTGGTGGGATATTCCATTGAATGAAACCTACACTCTTTTGAAAAATATGTATGATATTTCAGATGAAGATTATGAAGAACGCTATAAATTTCTTGATGACGTTCTAGGTCTTTCAGAATTTATTATGCAACCAGTTAGAACCTTATCTTTAGGCCAGCGAATGAAAGCTGATATTGCGGCTGCACTTCTACATAATCCTAAGGTAATTTTCTTAGATGAACCAACAATCGGTCTTGATGTTGTTGTAAAGGAAAGAGTTCGTAAAGCAATTCTTGAAATCAATAAAAAATATAAAACCACAATCATTTTAACAACCCACGACTTACATGATATTGAAGAATTATGTAATCGTATTATCGTTATTGATAAGGGCCAAAAATGTTACGATGGAAATATTCAAGAATTAAAGAACGAATATGGCTATTTGAGCAAAATCAATCTTCGAATTGAAGAATTTGAAACAGTTTCTGTGGAGGATGTACAATCAGTTTTCCAAGGAATGAATCATTCTGACGAATTTAATGTGGAAAAAACAGAAGAAGCCTTTGTTATCACTTTTAATAAAAAATTCTGCACTGTTTCTGAAATTATGGAACGTTTATTTAAGAAATTTTCAGTGGCAGATTTTGTTGTCGAAGAAACTGATATCGAAGAAATTGTTAAAAAGATTTATTTAAAAGCTGAGGCAAGAGGAATTGAAAACTAATAAAAAGCATTTAATATCAAATCCAAAATATAGAATTAGTTCATATTTGCCCTTTACAAGAAATGCGATTCAAACATTGTTGTCTTATCGGTCAAATATTCTGTTTTATTTTATTGGAAATATTTTAAAAATCTTTGTATTCTTTTTTCTTTGGAAGGCGATTTTTGCTTCCAGTGGAGAAGAAATACTAAGAGGTTTTTCATTTCCAGACATGGTAATTTATTTGATTTTAACAAATTTCATCTATGAATTAAGTGGAAATGTTGGAAGTGAAATGCACGAAGAAATTTCTTCTGGGCAAATTTCAATGTCTTTGATAAAACCTATTTCCTTTAGATTTAGGATTTATTTTACTTCCCTTGGAGACACAATTTACAGTTTTATGATGTCTGGTGTACCAAGTTTAGTTGCAACTTATATCATTGCATACATTTATGGCATTTCAAGTCAATTAACCATTGGAAATCTGATCTTATTTTTGTTATCTCTTATTCTTTCGTTGATTGTAAGAATGTCCTACACTTTTATTGTAAGCTTGCTAGGTTTTGTAACTACAAATATGTTTGGTGTATGGCAAGTAAATAATGCAATTGTAAGATTGTGTTCGGGAGCAATTATTCCTCTAACTTTCTTTCCTGGAGTTATAAGAAAGATTTTTGAATTTTTGCCTTTTTCATCTTTCATTTCTACACCACTAAATATCTTTTTAGGGAAGTTTTCTAATATTGAGCTACTAAAGGCCTTTGGCTTACAAATTTTTTGGATTTTGCTCTTTAATCTTTTTGGAAACTTTGTTTGGAAAAAGGTAATCAAACATCTTATTATTCAAGGAGGTTGATGTGAAATTTAAGCGATACGTTAAATTATATTTTGGATATTTGGCTCAAAATCTAAAAAGTTTAATGGAATTTAGACTAGACTTTTTTATTGGTCTAGTTGGATTTTTCTTTTTACAGGCTTGTGGCGTTATTTTTATTTCTTTAGTGTTTTCATCAATTCCAAACCTTAAGGGCTGGAGTTTTTATGAAGTTTTGTTTATCTACGGATTTGCACAAATTCCACGGGGTTTAGATCACGTTTTTACAGATAATCTTTGGCTTTATGCAGGATGGAAAATTGCAAAGGGAGAAATGGATAGACTTTTAACTCGTCCACTAAATCCACTTTTTCAGTTAATTGCAGAAAGATTTCAGCCAGACGGAATTGGAGAATTTCTAATTGGTTTGATTTTAACAATTCTAGCAGCAACAAAACTTGGAATTGAATTTACAGTTGGAAAAGTTTTAGTTTTTATCGTTTCAGTAATTTGTGGTGCAATTATAATCACCGCAATTAAATTGTTTTATACTTCATTTGCATTTTGGGTAAAGCGTTCTCAAAGTTATTTGTATACAGCTTATAACTTTAATGAATTTTGTTATTATCCAATTTCAATTTATAACAAAACAATTCAGTTTATTTTAACTTTTATTATCCCATTTGCTGTAACTTCATATTTCCCTGCTTCATATTTGCTAGGGAAGGGAAGTTTTGAATTGGGATTTTTCTTTCCAATTATCGTTTCTGTTATTGGATTAAGTGTTTCTTATTTCTTTTGGAAAATAGGGCTAAAACACTACGAAAGTGCTGGAAGCTGATAAACAAAAAAGGCGAGTTTAAAACTATAAAAAGTTTCAAACTCGCCTTTCTTTTTAGCAAAGCAGATTATTTGTTAGTAAAATATCCTACTAAACCTAAAATCCATCCACCTAAAATCATATAGAATCCATATGTTGCAATATCAACAAAGAATTTTCCAATTCCTTTAGCGAACATATTATCACTATATGAAATTATTAATAAAACACCACCAGCAATAGATATAACTAAGCCTAAAAGTTTTAGCAATCCACCTTTTTTAACAAAGCAAGAAACTAAACCTAAAACAGCACCTACAATAATTAATAAAGCAGCAATACTTGTTGTTCCAAAATTATCAAAATTGATAAAGTCAAAACCATTTAATGTTCCAATAAAAAGATCGAATACTGGACAACAGAATCCAATTACAACTAAAGCCATTCCAATTAGATAAATTAGTGGCAAACTCTTTTTTTTAGCCATATTATTTCCTCCAAATAAGCTAATTTAAGATTATTGTAGCACAGTTTTCTCAAATCACAATGAAAATATTACAAAAAAACCCTAAGTCTTTTCGACTTAGGGCAAGCAACAAACAAAAGTAATTTATTCTTCGTAAATACTTTTTATTTCCTTAGCATAAATATCAGCGATTTTGTATCGCATGATTTCTTGTTTTGCAGAAAGTTCAACACCAATTTCAAATGGTTTTTCCAAAATAGCAAATCCACAAATTCTTTCAAAAGGCTTAAATCCTGTTTTACCATTTACTTGTGCTGCAATTTCTGAATCAATTAGCTTTTTGATTTCAGGATGTTTTAACAATTCTGCATAAGTTCCGTTGTTTGGAATGTAATTTTCACGTGCATATACTTTGATTTCTTCTTCAGCTAGAAGAACCAATGCACCAAGACTTCTTTCATCTTGTCCAACAACAACAGCATTTGAAATATATCTTGATTCAGTAATTTTCATTTCGATTGGAAGAGGTTCAACATTCTCTCCACCACGCAAAACGATTGTGTCTTTCATACGTCCACGAAGAACAATTTCCCCATCAACTGTGAACATACCAATATCACCTGTATCGAACCAACCATCTTTATCAATAACTTTTGCTGTTAGTTCTGGCTTGTTGTAATAACCTTGCATTACAGTTCCACCACGAACAAGAACTTTACCTTTTTGTCCTACAGGAAGGATTTCTCCATTTTCCCCAACAATCTTTGCTTCAAGACCACGTAAAGGTTTTCCAACTGTTCCCATTATAGGTTTTGCAAAAGGTCTTACTGATACAACTGGAGAAGTTTCAGTTAAACCATAACCTTCAACAACATTTACACCAACAGCCCAGAAAAATTCGTCGATAGCTGGAGGAAGAGCACCACCACCAGAAACACCACCTACAAATCTATTTCCAAGTTTTGATCTAATCTTGCTAAATACAAGTTTTCCACCAAGTGCTTTTAGTGGAGTTAAAATCAACCATGGAATAAAACAAACAATCCATGTTAATAAAATACTATCTTTCTTGAAACGAGCTTCTCTTCTAAACATCTTGCGACCAAGTTTGCTTTGAATAAGAGCCACATTTGTAAAAAATCTAAATAAACTGTAAACAATACCACCTGTTTTGCGCATTGTACGCATTACACCGTCGTAAACAGCTTCAAAAACACGTGGAACTGCTGGCATCAACTGTGGATTTAATGCTTGCATATCAGCCAAAAGAATACTTCCGATTGGCTTTGAGTAACATAATGCACCACCTTGGCAAAGGCTTACATATTCACAAGCTCTTTGGAAAGCGTGCCATACAGGAAGAACACAAATAACTTTGTCACCTGGCTTTACTGTAATTCTATCAGATGCATCATCCAACTGTGCGATAAAGTTTGAATGTGTTAGCATTACACCTTTTGGCTCACCAGTTGTTCCTGAAGTAAAAATGATACAAGCTAATTCGTTTCCTTCACCTTTAGAAATTTCATTTTCCATAAAGTCAGGATTTGCTTTGTTGTACTCACTTCCTTTTGCCATAATTTCTTCAAACGTGTAGTGTTCAATATTTTGTTCTCTTAATTGAGCTAAAACATCTTCTTTGATTTCATCAAAACAAATAAATCTTTCGAGAAGTGGTAAATCTGCTTTTAATCCCAAAATCTTTTTAATTTGATTTGAGTTTTCTGCAATTACAGTTCTACATTCTGCAAATGAAAGAATGTATCTTAAATCATGCTCAGTTGCATCACACCCACGAGGAACGTCAATGGCACCAATTGCCATAAGCCCCATATCTGCTTGGAACCATTCTTTTCTATTGTCAGAAATCAAACCGATGTGATCTCCTCGTTTGATTCCCAAAACTGTTAAACCAGCTCCAAAATCTTTGACTTTTTCAAATAATTCTTTGTATAAAATCTCTTGGAATTTACCTTTTTTATCTTTTGAATACTGTGCTGGAATATTTGGATATTCATTAGCAATTTTACGTAAAAGTTTTGGTAAAGTTGTTTCTTTAATTTCCATAGGGATCTCCACTAAAAAATTTTACTTTAGTCGTTGCCATTCTCGCTCTGACTTATCGACAATAGGTGAAAATATGTCAATATAACGTAATAAAGTATACTAAATTCTAAAAATAACTACAAGATGTTATTCCAAAATATAAGTTTTTCCGTAAGCTATAACTTCTACATCATTGTATCCATTTTCGTTTAGCACACGAGTAAGATTTTTTTGTGCAGCTTTTTCACCATGAACCAAGAAAATCTTCTTTAATCGGCTTGTATCTATTTCTTTTAGCCATTCAAGTGTTTCGTTATAGTCTGCGTGAGCAGAAAAAGCGTTAATTTGCTCGATTGTAGCATTTACTTTTTTCCATTCACCCATAACCTTAACTTCTTCTTCACGATTTTGCAGTCTACGACCCAGTGTATTTTCAGCCATAAATCCAACTAACAAAATTGTTGTGTTTGGATCTTCGATGTTATTATACAAGTGGTGAACAATACGACCAGCTTCACACATTCCGTCAGCACTTATAATAATCATTGGGCCTTCTTCTTCATTTAAGTGTTTTGATTCTTCCACACTTTGCACAAATCGGAGACTGTTAAAACCAAATGGATTTTTATGATGGGTTAAAAATGCTTGATGGGTTTCTTCGTCATAACATTCTGGATGAACTTGGAAAATACTTGTGGCATTGGTTGCCATTGGAGAATCCACGTAAATTGGGATTTCTGGGATTTTTCGTTGTTCAAACAATAAGTGAAAGTAATAAACCAATTCTTGAGTACGTTCGATAGCGAAAGCCGGAATAATAATCTTTCCACCAGTATCTCTAGCTCGGCGTACAACTTTTGCAAGGATTTCCATTGCTTCATCAGTATTTTCATGCAACCGATTACCATAAGTACTTTCTAGAACAATATAATCAGGAGCACCAACATTTGTTTCTGGATTTCTGATAATAGGCTTGTTCTTTCGCCCTAAATCCCCTGTATACAAAATGCGAATTTCATCATCAGGATTTTCTGATTTTACACGACCAAAGAAATTTGCCAATTTTGACTTTTTCTTCTGACCAGTAATTGTAACCATTCCCATTGCAGAACCAAGAATATGTCCCGCGTCAAAAAATTCTAGAGAAACATCTGGAGAAATGTACATTTTTCGATTGTATGAAAGTGATACTATTTGATTTGTGATATTAACAACATCTGCCTCGGTAAATAAAGGCTTCCAAGTAAATTTTTCGCCTTTTTTTATCGCTTGTTTTTGACGAAAGGCTGCGTCATGGGCTTGGATATTTGCACTATCCATCATTATAAGATTTGCTAAATCTCTTGAAGCGGGAGTTGCGTAAATATTCCCCTTAAAACCTTTTTTTCCAAGCATAGGTAAAAGCCCACAGTGGTCATAATGAGCGTGGGTCAAAATCACAGTTTCAAGTTTGTCCGCCGCAATATCAAAATCTCTGTTTTTTTGGTCAGATTCGTTCCATTTTCCTTGAAAAGCACCACAGTCAATAAGAATTGGACGACCATCAATTTCTAAAACATGTTTTGAGCCAGTTACTTCTTCAGCGGCTCCTAAAGAATAAATTATTACACTCATATCTACATATTAAAACTAAAAAAAGAAATGAGCAAATTTATTTTATAATTCAGTGATATATAATGTACAAATTTTCTAGCTAATTTTTGATTTTTTCAATTACAAGACAAATCAAGAAAACTATCAAGTTTGCCACAACGATACTTGCTCCTGCAGGAGTTGACAATCCAAAAGATGCCACAATTCCAATAAAAAAGCAAAATACAGAAATAATTGCTGAGCAAATTACAACCTTAATAAAACTTTTGAAAACTCGCATGGCACTTAGGGCTGGAAAAACAATCAAACTTGATATCATCATGGCTCCCATTAAACGCATTCCGATTACGATTGTTAGGGCTGTTAAAACTGCAATTAATCCGTTGTAGGCTTCTACTTTTATTCCGCTGGCTTTTGCAAAAGCTTCGTCAAAAGTCACCAAAAAAATCCGATTATAAAGCACAACAAATAGAGAAATAACGATAAGAGCCAAAATCACACTGATAATAACATCTGTCTTTGAGATAGAAAGCACACTTCCAAACATATAAGATGTTACATCAGTATTTAAGCCAGAAGTAAGTGATGTTACGATAATTCCAATGGCAAGGGAGCTACTACTGATTAACGCGATTGAGGCATCACCTTTTATCCCGCTAAAAGAACTTACACGTAAAAGCAAAAATGCCGCTACAATACAAACTGGAATAGAAACTGCAAGTGGCGCCCAGTTAAACGCCAGCGCAATAGCCATTGTTCCAAAGCCAACGTGAGAAAGCCCGTCCCCAATCATGGAATAGCGTTTTAAAACAAGACTTACTCCCAAAAGAGACGAACACAAAGCAATCAAACTTCCCGCAATTAGCGCCCGAATAATAAATCCATAAGAAAATAAATCACTAAAAAATTCTAACATTTTTACTCCAAAAAACTAAACATGACTTGCGTGACAACCAGTTCCACAGTGATGACATAAATGAGTTTCGCAAACTTCCACATTTGTCATTGTTTTATATAACTCAGATTTTTCATAATCCCCTGCAGTTCCAAAAAACAAAGGTTTTCTATCCATGTGTAAAATGTGGGTTGCGTTTTGCACAGCCCGATTTACATCATGGGAAACCATAATCACAGCGATTTTTTCTTTTTGATTTAATTCCCGAATTGTAGAATATAATTCGTCAGTTACAACTGGATCTAAACCAGTTACAGGCTCGTCCAAAACAAGCAAATCTTTCCCAGCGCACAAAGCTCTAGCAAGTAAAACTCTCTGTTGCTGTCCCCCAGATAAATCCCGATAAGACTTTTTCGCAATTCCCGAGAGCCCAAGCTTTTCTATTTGCATGTCCGCCATCTTTTTATCTTCTTTGCTGTAAAAAAGGTTTTTCTTTATACAGCCTGATAAAACAACTTCCCAAACAGAAGCAGGAAAATCCCGTTGAATAGAGCTTTGCTGAGGTAAATATCCAATTTTCCACTGTGATTTTGAGATTTTTCCCTTATTTAAAGGCAATAATCCCAAAGTTGCTTTAACAATAGTTGTTTTTCCAGAGCCATTTGCCCCAACAATGCACAAATAATCCCCAGAATTTATGGAAAAGTTCACATTTTCACAAGCAACATAATTTCCGTATGTTACAGACGCATTTTCGCATTTTATCATTTTTACTTTCCTTTTATCGCATTCCCTTTTCTAAAGTTAAAGCATTTTTTTTCATCAAAGAAACCCAAGTTTCCCCATTATCAAAATCTTCTTTTGAAATATTTTGCACAGAATGCAATTCAAGTCCATCCACATTTGCTGATTCCGCCACAGTATCAGCAATTTTATGATTGCTTAATTCAATGTAAAAAACAGCTGGCAAATCTTTTTCTTTCACAGTATTGATAAGAGTTACAATGGTTTGTGTACTAGCTTCCACCGCCGAACTACAACCAGAAAAAGCCGCTAAATATTCGATTCCATAATATTTTGCAAAATACTGAAGAGGAAATCTATCTGCCATCACAATAAAGTTTTCAGATTTTGCTTCCAAAACTGATTTTATCAGATTTTCCACATCATCAATTTGCTTTTTGTAATTTTCCCCATTTTCCACAATTTTGGCTTTATCATCGCTAGAAAGTTTTTCCACATTTTCCAAAGCCGAAACAACAAAGTCCAGCATTTTTCTAGCATTTTCTGGGCTTGTCCAAACGTGCTCGTCCGCTTCAATTTCTTCCCGACTATGACCGTGATGATGACCTTCCTCTTCGTGAGAATGTCCATCCTCTAAAAAATGGTCTTCCTCAAGCAAAATCACACTATCCACCAATTTAACAGATTTTGGACGATTTTCCATAGATTCCAAAAGTTCAAAAACCCATTCATCACTTTCGCCGCCATTATAAACAAACAAATCTGATTTTTGGATACCAATCAAATCTTGAGGCGTTGGGTCGTAAGAGTGGATTTCTGCCCCCGGTTTTATCAGCATTTTAATATTGATATTATCAAGGTCTTTTGTTGCAGCTCGGACAAAATCGTAGCAAGGAAAAGTTGTCACCACGATGTTGATTTTATCATTCTCGGCGGCAGTGCTTGAGGATTTTGAACAAGATGCAAAACTGGATAAAATCCCAAATATCAATATACAAAATAAAAATCGATAAAAAGTATTTTTCATTTATAAATCATTTTCCTTATTTTAATTCTCAGTTTCTTTTGACGCACACAAATTGCATCTTCCATAAAATATAGTTTTTTCTCTGTCCATGGCAAATCCGTGTTCTTTTCCAATATGGTTTTCCAAGTTTTCCACAAGACCACATTCTAGATGTATCACTTTTCCACAATCAAAACACTTTAAGTGATAATGTTGTCCACAATGTCCTGAGTTATATTGCCAACAAGCCTGTCGACCGCCAACATCAATAAATTTTTTGATTTTTCCTTCTTTTTCCAAGGATTCAAGATTTCTGTAAATCGTAGCAATTCCGATTTTTGTATTATTCTGTGCTAAAAATCCCAAAACATCAGAAGCCCCAAGTTGAGAATCCTTGTTAGTTTCAAAGCATTTAATTATTAAATTTTTTTGCTCAGTGTTATATCCCATAATATGAAAATGATAATCATTCTCAATTTTAAAATCAAGTGGAAACAAGATCATTGAACGAAATCGAAACCTGTTTATATTACAAATGTACCTTGCTTAAAATACTGCTATCCCATATAGTCAGAGTTATGAAATCAGAAGAAAACCTATTATCCAATACAAACACAAAAACCGAAGCAAAAACCTTTTACAAATCTCTTTTTAAAATTGTAGCCCCAATCGCAATTCAAAACTTTATCACCTGTGCTGTAAACTCTGTAGACGTTTTTATGCTAGGGCTAGTTTCCCAAACTGCTATTGCTTCTGTTTCTTTGGCAAGCCGAGTTCAATTTTTGTTGGCAATGTTTTTTACAGGACTTTCCTCTGGCCTAATAATGCTCACTGCCCAATACTGGGGCAAAAAAGACGCAAAATCAATTCGCACATTAATGGGAATTGCCTTACGAATATCTAGCGTAGCTGGAATTATTTTCTTCTTATTAACCTTCTTTTTCTCCCGTCAATTAATGCTAATTTTCACAGACGACATTAATTTGATTGAAAACGGAGCTTTATATCTAAAAACCGTTAGTATTTCCTATTTTTGTCTTTCTATTTCCCAAGTTTTTCAGGCTTTATTAAAAAGTCTTGAACACGTAAAAACCGTAACTTGCATCACCTTTTTGGCTTTAGGCTTAAACATCATTTTAAATGCAACTTTTATCTTCGGACTTTTCGGCGCTCCAAAATTGGGACTTTTCGGAGTTGCCCTTGCCACAACCATTGCAAGAATCATAGAAGTAATAATAAGTATACTTTTTGCAAGAAGAATAAAAGAAGTAAAACTTTCCCTTTCTGCAATTTTCTGCAAAAACAAACTTCTAACAACAGATTTTATAAAATATTCACTACCAGCCATTGGAAACGAATTTGTTTGGGGTGCAGCTTGGGCTTCTTATTCAATAATTCTAGGACACATGGGAGAAGAAATAGTTGCAGCAAACTCAGTCATTTCCACAGTTAGAGATTTAACAAGCGTTTTATTCTTTGGAATGGCATACGGTGGAGCAATTTTACTTGGAAAACAAATTGGAGAGGGAGATTTATCTCTTGTAAAAAGAAATGCCAGTCGATTAGTAAAATCCACAACTTTAGTGGGCGTAATAAGTGCTTGTATTTTGTTTTGCCTAAAACCAGTTTTGCCACTTGTTGCAGAATTAAGCCCCCTTGCTGCAAGTTATCGAGATTCCCTTTTATTGATAAACTGTTTTTCTTCAGTTGGAGCCGCCATAAATACCGTATTAATCTGTGGAGTTTTCCGCGCAGGAGGAGATGCCCGATATGGCTTAGTAGTTGATGGCATAATTATGTGGTGTGTTTCCGTTCCATTAGGATTTTTAGCCGCCTTCTTATTCAAATTACCCCCAGTTTGGGTTTATTTTATCCTTTACCTAGACGAACTAGAAAAAATGCCCCTTGTAATCAGACACTACAAAAAAGGAACTTGGCTTAAAAACATTACAAGATAATTCTTTGGAGGGAGAAGTCTCTCCCTGGCTCACACTTCGTTGTTCGCCACCCTCTCTAGCGGGTGACACCCCCGCAACGCCCCCAGGACAAAAAAAAGAACTTGAGTTCATTTACAAAACCCAAGTTCTTTTATCAAATCATAGTGATGCCCGATTATAGCTAAACGAGAATTTTCTAAAGAAAATTCTCGTAGACTAAAAAAATACAGGATGAATTTTTTTAGTCTCTAAAACTGGGACGCACAACACGGAACCCAAGGTAGCTGCCGCGGCCATACGGGTCGTTGAGGTTACGGTAAGAAACCGACGCGTCGTAAGCGTAGCCATACCAAAGACCACCGCGGCGAACGCGGCAACTACCCATACCAAACGTCGGGTCAGTTGGGTCAGTTTCTTCACCTGTGCTTACTGTTCCATACCAGTCATAACACCACTCATATACATTTCCGCTCATATCGTAGATTCCAAGTCTATTTGCTGCTTTTTTTCCTACCTCATGTGTACCTTTTCCTGACACATCACTTGTTACATCACTGTCTCCTGTTATACCTGTAATATTATTGTAACAATACCAACCTACACTGTCTAAACCAGAGTTATCTGATAAACTATATGATGTATCTGTCGCTGTATCTGCACCACTAAATGTATAATTCCAATCTGGTTGAGTTGGGTCGCCGCCTCTTGCTGCATATTCCCATTCTGCTTCTGTTGGTAAACGATAACCTGTTGCATTTGCGTTTAATGTTACAGTTGCTCCATATATGTAATATCCAGTTTTTCCACTTGCTTGTTTTACTTCTGTTACTTCAATGTTGTATGCAGGTGTTAATCCTTCTTTTATACTTAATGCATTACAGTACCATACTGCATCATACCAAGTTACTCCTTCTACAGGACGTTTTTCCTGTTTTTCACCTTCAAACAATGTGTAGTCTGTACTGTCTTTTGTACAATAATTTGGATTAGATTCTAATTCGTATTCTTTTCCATCAACAGTTACCTTTTGTCCAGCCATTACTCTTGCGTATTCTTCTTGGGTTACTTCGTATTTACCCATGTAAAAATCGCTTAATGTTACAGTTCGACCTTCTACAAATACGCCTTCGTAATTATTTGTGTTTGCAGCGCCTTCTATTGTACCACCTTTTACTTCTACCATTTCTGGTACTAAAATTTGTTCATGTGGTGGTACTGTTTCTTTTACATAACCACATAAAATTATACTTGAAACAACTAAAATCATTGCAATCCATTTTGCTTTTTTCATTTTTCCTCCATCTTTTGAAAAATCAAATTCATTTTTAAGTTTTATTTTCGAAAACTATTTTACGGTCTTTTTCTATAATTAGAATACAAACCAAATTCAAATTTTAAAAACAAAAAACTAGTATCTTCCCCCAAAGTTTTTCCACTACGGATAAAATACTGGCTTTATTTTGTTTATATCAAAAATCGACAATTATCGCTTGAGTTTCTGAGTTTATTTCTGTGCATTTTATTTGTCATCATACTTTTAATACTTTAACACTGTTAATGTTATTTTTCAATTTTTTTTACAGTTCATCATAACGACTGTTCAATGAAAAAAACAGCCAGTAAAATATACAATTTTTTTTAAATTTTGAAAACTTTTTGTAATAGTAAATATGGAGAGATTTTCTACACATTTTACAAAAAAGGACTTTCACATGAATAACCGAAACTACAAAGACTCTGTCTTCGTTGACCTTTTCGCAAAAGACATTAATGCAAAAGAAAACTTCGTTTCCCTTTACAACGCCCTACATGGCACAAACCTTGATTTTCACACCACCAATGTCGAACCTGTTATGATAGAGCAAGTTCTCTATAAAAGTTTTTACAACGACATCGCCATGCTTATCGACAATAAAATCGTTATCCTTATCGAACACCAGTCTACAATTAATGAGAATATGCCTTTTCGAATTTTAGAGTACATCACTCGCATTTACGAGAAAATCACAAAAAGCAAAAACAAATTCGGTAGAAAACTGATTCAACTTCCAGTTCCAGAATTTTATGTTTTTTACAATGGCAAAGAAGATTACCCAACTGAAAAAACACTAAAACTTTCAGATGCATTTCTTCCACCCGACGAAAAACACGGCAAAATACTAGATTTTCCACTTGAAATTACAGTAAAAGTTGTTAATATTAATGTTGATAAGGATAACGAAGTCTTAAAACGCTGTCAGGTTTTAGAGCAATACTCCGAATTTGTGAATCTTGTTAGATATTCTATTTCAACTGGAGTAGAAGATCCTTTTAAAGCAGCTATAGAAGCTGCAATTAAAACCCATGTTTTAAGCGATTACTTAGAACGAAAAGCAACCGAGGTGCGAAACATGATATTAACAGAATACGACTACGACACAGATATTGCTGTACAAAGAGAAGAAGCCTACGAAGAGGGCTTAAACAAGGGAATTTCTCAGGGGATTAGTCAGGGAGCTGAACAAACAAAAATTGAAACTGCTAAAAATTTATTAAGTGAAAACTTACCTATTGAACAGGTTGCTCGTTGTATAGGACTTTCACTTGTAGAAGTTGAAAAACTTGCTGCTGAACTTTCAAAATAATAACTAACCACAAAATAGGTATTTAAGTTTAACACACTTAAATACCTATTTTTTTTAGATTCTACAACATTTGATAAACTAAAAAAAGCTGAAAAAATGACAACATCATAATCAGATAAATTCAAAATCGTAATGGATAATTGGAGAAAAAAGCACTCTGATTGTTTTTTAACAGATGAACTGGTTTGAACAATAAATCCCTATTAAATACTTGAAAATCCACATAAATATCAGTATTCTTTACAGTTATGGAACAAATTAAGAGAACACATACTTGTGGTGATTTACGCAAGTGTGATGATGGAAAAACAGTTATATTAAATGGATGGGTTCACCGTATTCGTGAACATGGCGGTATCACTTTCTTAAACTTACGTGACCGCTACGGTATTACACAAGTAGTTGTAGACTCAGACTCATCTCAAGCTTTATTAGACACAGCAAAATCACTTCGCATGGAATTCTGTATTGCTGTTGAAGGTTTAGTAAGAGCACGTCCTGACTCAATGATAAACAAAGATATGGCAACTGGTGAAATCGAACTTGTTGCAAAAGATATCGAAATCCTTTCAAAATCTGACGTTCTACCTTTTATGATTGATGAAGTTCAAAAAGATGGAACTCCAGTTATTCCAAACGAAGACTTACGTCTAAAATATCGATATTTGGATTTGCGTACAGCAAAAATGCAACACAACATCATTTTAAGAAGTAAAGTTGCCTTTGCAACCCGAGAATATCTAACTGAAAAAGGTTTCTTGGAAATCGAAACACCAACTTTTATCAAATCAACTCCAGAAGGAGCACGTGACTACCTAGTACCAAGCCGCGTTCACCCAGGAACATTCTACTCTTTGCCACAAAGTCCACAGCTTTACAAGCAAATTCTAATGGTTTCTGGATTTGATAAATATTTCCAAATCGCTCGTTGTTATCGTGACGAAGATGCTCGTGGAGACCGCCAACCAGAGTTTACACAAATTGATATGGAGCTTTCTTTCACAGATCGTGAAGAAGTTCTTTCTGTTACAGAAGGAATGATGCAACACATCTTCAAGAAAACTCTAAATTATGATTTACCTGCAAAATTCGACAGACTTTCATGGACAGACGCTTTCGATTTTTACGGTTCAGACAAACCAGACCTACGTTTTGACCTAAAAATGCAAGATGCAGCTTTTATGGCTGATTTATCTGACTTTGTTGCTTTCAAAGCTGGTGCTGCAAATGCTGACCCAACTTTACCACGCCACAAACGCTCTGGATTAAAAGCTCTTGTTGTAAAAAATGTAGCTGACAAATATAGCCGCAAAATGATTGAAGCTCTTGAATCAAAAGCAAAACTTTACAAAGCAAAGGGTCTTGCTTGGATGAAAGTTAATCAAGAAGGCGTGTTTGAAGGCGGAATTAGCAAATTCTACGCTGGAAAAGAAGCTGAAATCTGCGAAAAACTTGGTGCAGAAAAGAACGACCTTCTACTTTTCGTAAGTGATGAAAATTGGCAAACAGCTTGTGTTGCAATGGGTGCAGTTCGCTCTCAACTTGGAAAAGACTTAAATCTTTACAACAAAGAGGATGAATTCCACTTTGTTTGGATTATCGACTTCCCATATTTTGCCTTCAACGAAGAAGAAAATCACTGGGAAACAGAACACCACATGTTCACACTTCCACAAAAACAATACTGGGATACTCTAGAATCTGATCCAGGCAACGTAAAAGGTGATTTGTACGACCTAGTTCTAAACGGATACGAACTTGCTTCTGGTTCAATGCGTATCAACGACCCAGAATTGCAACAACGCATCTTCAAAATCTCAGGATTCTCACAAGAAAGAGCAGACAAAGCTTTCGGATTCTTGGTTAACTCATTCAAATACGGTGCTCCACCACACGGAGGAATCGCACCAGGTCTTGACCGCCTAGTTATGTTGATGTGTCACGAAGAATCAATCCACGAAGTTATTGCCTTCCCTAAAAACAACATGGCAATATCCCCAATGGACGAATGCCCAGCTCCAGTTGATCCACAACAATTAGAAGAGCTACATCTTATTATAAAACAATAACAATCTGGGGATATTGGAATATCCCCAATGGATTGAGGGTTTACAATTTTTGTAAACCCTCAAAACGAGGTTGTCAAGGCTTTAAGCGTAGCGTGCCTTGATAACTTCGTACGAATGCCCAGCACCAGTAGACGAAAAACAGCTAGAAGAGCTAAAACTTATTATTAAAAATAGCTAACAACAAAAAAAGCTGATTTTTGGATAATCTCCGAAAATCAGCTTTTTTTATACACAACACGCTGTAAAGCCATGGATGGCTGATTATAGCGAAATAAGAATTAACACCCCTGTCTACACACGAAATGCTCGCCAAAGCCATTCCTAACATCATCCAAAACACGAAAGCCAAACATGGCACGCTGTAAAGTCGTGCCTGACCATCAATCCCAAACATGTGAGCCATCAATCGAAATACCCAAAATAAACTTCTCTGCCAAGTGTCCAGAGAGCGGCTAGCTCTTTGGTCGTCCTTTTAGGAAAGAGGGGTGCACGAGGGGAGAAAACCCTTTTCATCGAAAAAAA